>NZ_CP023407.1:2778750-3087500 GCF_003665435.1 Streptomyces fungicidicus | reverse complement strand
GCCGAGGGAGAGAGGGCCTCCGACGGACTGCGCTGCGCGTACGCGGGCATGCCTGTGTCCTCCTCGGGCACCCCTGTGTCCGCCGCCGCGCAGACCAGCCGTACCCACCTCGACCCACACCCCGAGGAGCAGCTCGCAATGACGACTGTCGAGAACCGACAGGACTTCAAGGTCGCCGACCTCTCCCTGGCCGAGTTCGGCCGCAAGGAGATCACCCTCGCCGAGCACGAGATGCCCGGCCTGATGGCCATCCGCAAGGAGTTCTCCGACGCCCAGCCGCTGGCCGGCGCCCGCGTCACCGGCTCCCTGCACATGACCGTGCAGACCGCCGTCCTCATCGAGACCCTGGTCGCCCTCGGCGCCGAGGTCCGCTGGGCGTCCTGCAACATCTTCTCCACCCAGGACCACGCCGCGGCCGCCATCGCCGTCGGCCCGAACGGCACGCCCGACAACCCGCAGGGCGTCCCGGTCTTCGCCTGGAAGGGCGAGACCCTGGAGGAGTACTGGTGGTGCACGGAGCAGGCGCTGACCTGGCCGGACAGCCCCACCGGCGGCCCCAACATGATCCTCGACGACGGCGGTGACGCCACCCTCCTCGTCCACAAGGGCGTCGAGTACGAGAAGGACGGCAAGGTCCCCTCGGTCGACACCGCCGAGAACGACGAGCACCGCGTCATCCTCGAACTGCTCAACCGCACCATCACCGACGGCTCGCAGAAGTGGACCCAGCTGGCGTCCGAGATCCGCGGTGTCACCGAGGAGACCACCACGGGCGTCCACCGCCTGTACGAGATGCAGCGCGACGGCGCCCTCCTCTTCCCGGCGATCAACGTCAACGACGCCGTCACCAAGTCGAAGTTCGACAACAAGTACGGCTGCCGCCACTCCCTGGTCGACGGCATCAACCGCGCCACCGACACCCTGATCGGCGGCAAGACCGCGGTCGTGTTCGGCTACGGCGACGTGGGCAAGGGCTGCGCGGAGTCCCTGCGCGGCCAGGGCGCCCGTGTCATCGTCACCGAGATCGACCCGATCTGCGCCCTGCAGGCCGCGATGGACGGCTACCAGGTCACGACGCTCGACGAGGTCGTCGACAAGGCCGACATCTTCATCACCACGACCGGCAACAAGGACATCATCATGGCCGCCGACATGGCCAAGATGAAGCACCAGGCCATCGTCGGGAACATCGGTCACTTCGACAACGAGATCGACATGGCCGGCCTCGCCAAGATCCCCGGCATCGTCAAGGACGAGATCAAGCCGCAGGTCCACACCTGGGCCTTCCCCGACGGCAAGAAGATCATCGTCCTCTCCGAGGGCCGCCTGCTGAACCTGGGCAACGCCACCGGCCACCCGTCGTTCGTGATGTCCAACTCCTTCGCGGACCAGACCCTGGCCCAGATCGAGCTGTTCACCAAGCCCGACGAGTACCCGACCGGCGTCTACGTGCTGCCCAAGCACCTCGACGAGAAGGTCGCCGCCCTTCACCTCGACGCGCTCGGCGTGAAGCTGACCAAGCTCCGCCCCGAGCAGGCCGAGTACATCGGCGTGCAGGTCGAGGGCCCGTTCAAGTCGGACCACTACCGCTACTGAGCCCACGCTCTCCCCGCGGTGGGCGCCCGTCCGCGCACGGACGGACGCCCACCGGCGGCAGGTCCACCGAGGCAGGCCCCCGCACCCCCGTGCCGGGGGCCTGCCCCATGAGCGGACCGGCGACCGGCCCAGCCCGTCACGACCCAGGACCCCCATGCCCCGCGGCCGCTATTCGCTCCACGATCCGCACGACCACACCCCCCTCGCCGAAGAGCACTTCCACTGCGCCACCGGCCCCTCCGGATGGCGCTACGTCTCCCAGCTCACCGCCCCCTCCGGCGATCACCTGGGCTCGGTCGACCTCGCCCTCGACGACCTCGGCCGCCCCGTCCGCCTCGAACTCCACGCCGCGAGCTGGCAGATCCGCGGCGCCGCCCTCGACGGCGTCACCTGGGTCCGCACCGACCCCACCGGAACCCACGCCACCGAAGGCAATGTGCGCGCCCACGCCTTCACCGGCTCGTCCCCCGCGTTCCTGGTCGCCACCGCCCGCCTCCTGCGCCTCACCCCCTCCCGTACGCCCACCCGAGTACGCCTCGTCGCCTTCACGGAACCGGTCCTCGCCCCCCGCACCCTGGACCAGTCCTGGGCGCTGGTGAAGAGCGAAGCACACGCCACTGACAACGGCCCCCTGACCGTGGACGAATACCAGGTCACAGCCCTGGACACGGGCGAGCAGCACAGCGTGCACCTCGCCGGGGACGTGGTCCTCGCGGCCCCCGGCGTCGAGCTGGAGGACCTGGAATCACCCCCGTCGGTCTTCGACTGACCCGCGCCGCCCGAAGGCCCCGCCACCTACGCCGGCGGGACGAACCCCGTCGAGGGCCGCTCGTCAGCCGCTCCGTCCGCCCGCGGCGACGCGGCACCCGGACCAGCCGGCGGATACGCGGCCGACGAATGCCCGGGTGACGGATATCCGGATGGCCGATGGACGGCCGGCGGCACGGCCACGGGCGGCTGAGCGGGCGGCGGGGCATGGTTGCCCGCCCAGCCCGCGCCTGCGGGGCCCGCCTGTCCGCCGCCCACGGCCGCCCCGTTCCCGAACGCCCGGCGGGCCTCCCGGGCCTGCCGCTCCTGGAGAACCGCCGCGAGGTACGCCGCGGGCGGGACCCCCGGCGGCACCGGCGTCCCCGTGCGCTCGGCCAGGTCCCCGGCCAGCCGCTCCGCCATCGACCAGCCGACCTGCGGATCCAGCTGCCGCATCCGCGTCAGGTACTGGCGGACGGCGAGCCACAGCCCGTCGGGCACGGCGGACAGATCGAGCCCCGAGAAACGCCCGGCCAGCCAGGGCGGAGGCGGCGGCACGAAGCCGGCCTGCCCGGCCGGCACCCGCTCCCGCACGACCAGGGTCCCCGCGAACACATCCCCGAGCCGTCGCCCCCGCGCCGAGACCAGGGAAGCGATACAGGCCACGACCCCGAACGTCATCAGGATCTCGATCACACCGATGAGACCCCGCACCAGCGCGTGCCGGAACCGGATCGGCCCTCCGTCGTCGCGCACCACCCGCAGCCCGCACGCCATCTTCCCGAGCGACCGCCCCTGGCTGAGCGTCTCGACCACGATCGGCCCGCCCACCAGCACCAGCACGAACATCGCGATCGAGATCGCCGTCTGCGCCGCCTCGTCCAGCGAGGCCGTGGCAGCCACCAGGGCGATGGTCACCGCGACATAGACGGCGACGGCCGCCGCCAGATCGAGCAGCACGGCAAGCGCCCTGCTGGGCAGCCTCGCGGGGCGCAGCTCCAGCGCCACCGCCTCGCCCGTCACCAGCTCACTCACGCCCGCCGCCCTTCCCTGCCCTGCCTCGAACACCGTCAGTCTGCCAAGCTGATGACACATCGCACCGCAGTACGACCAGTCGATCAAGCGGATCATCGTTCCACCGGTCCGGCCGACCGCCCACGAACAGCCGAGGAGCAGGCACACCGATGGACCTCGATGTCTTCGTCTCCGCCCACCGCGCGGAGTGGGACCGCCTCGACGCCCTCCTGAGGCGCCGGCGCCGCCTCACCGGCGCGGAGGCCGACGAACTCGTCGTCCTCTACCAGCGCACCGCCACCCACCTCTCCCTGATCCAGTCGGCGGCCCCCGACCCCCAGCTGACCGGCCGGCTCAGCCAACTGGTGGCGCGCGCCCGCAGCGCCGTGACAGGCGCCCGGCGGGCATCGTGGCGGGACGTCACCCGCTTCCTGACCCACAGTTTCCCGGCCGCCGTCTACACGTCACGCCACTGGTGGGTGCCCACGGCACTGCTCTCGACGGCCGTGGCGGCACTGCTCGGCTGGTGGATAGGCACCCATCCCGACGTCCAGGCGTCCATCGCCGCCCCCAGCGAACTGCGCGAGCTCACCCGCCCCGGCGGCCAGTACGAGACCTACTACTCCAGCCACCCCGCGGCCTCCTTCGCCGCCCAGGTCTGGACGAACAACGCGTGGGCCGCAGCCCTCTGCCTGATCCTCGGTGTCTTCCTGGGCCTGCCGGTCCTTTGGATCCTCTTCCAGAACATGCTCAACCTGGGCGTCGGCTTCGGCCTGATGTCCTCGGCCGGCCGCCTCGACACCTTCCTCGGTCTCGTCCTGCCGCACGGCCTCCTCGAACTCACCGCGGTCTTCGTCGCGGCCGGAACCGGTCTCCGGCTCGGCTGGACCGTCATCGACCCGGGCCCCCGCACCAGGCGCACAGCGCTCGCGGAGGAAGGCCGAGCGGCCCTGGCCATGGCGATAGGCCTCGCCCTGGTCCTCTTCGTCTCCGGCGCCATCGAAGGCTTCGTCACCCCCTCCGGCCTGCCCACCTGGGCGCGCATCGCCATCGGCGTCATCGCCGAGCTCGCCTTCCTGGCCTACGTCTATGTCGTGGGCGGACGCGCGGCGCGCGCCGGCGAGACCGGCGACCTGGAGGAGTCCGAGCGCAGCGCCGCCGTGCCGACGGCCGCCTGATGTGCGTCAGGCTCCGTTGAGCTGCTAGTCTCCTCTTCGCCCCGCAGGAGCCGTTGACACGGACCCGGCGGGGAGGTAGATTCGAACAGTTGCCTGGAGACGGGGCCTACCCCGCAGGGCGACAGTGAGCGTCTAGCAGCTTCCGGTCGAAACGCAGCTTTCGAGGAAGCACCTCCCGATAAATCGGAAAACGAAGGCCGGTCAGTCCGCCCTGAAACTTCTGATAAAGTCGGAACCGCCGGAAAGGGAAACGCGAAAGCGAGAACCTGGAAAGCACCGAGGAAATCGGGTCGAGAAAAGATCTGATAGAGTCGGAAACGCAAGACCGAAGGGAAGTGCCCGGAGGAAAGCCCGAGAGGGTGAGTACAAAGGAAGCGTCCGTTCCTTGAGAACTCAACAGCGTGCCAAAAGTCAACGCCAGATATGTTGATACCCCGTCCATCCGGTTCGGATGGTCGAGGTTCCTTTGAAAAACACAGCGAGGACGCTGTGAACCACCGGACTATTCCTCCGGTGGTTCCGCTCTCGTGTGTGCGCACCCGATTACGGGTAAACATTCACGGAGAGTTTGATCCTGGCTCAGGACGAACGCTGGCGGCGTGCTTAACACATGCAAGTCGAACGATGAACCACTTCGGTGGGGATTAGTGGCGAACGGGTGAGTAACACGTGGGCAATCTGCCCTGCACTCTGGGACAAGCCCTGGAAACGGGGTCTAATACCGGATACTGACCCGCCTGGGCATCCAGGCGGTTCGAAAGCTCCGGCGGTGCAGGATGAGCCCGCGGCCTATCAGCTTGTTGGTGAGGTAACGGCTCACCAAGGCGACGACGGGTAGCCGGCCTGAGAGGGCGACCGGCCACACTGGGACTGAGACACGGCCCAGACTCCTACGGGAGGCAGCAGTGGGGAATATTGCACAATGGGCGAAAGCCTGATGCAGCGACGCCGCGTGAGGGATGACGGCCTTCGGGTTGTAAACCTCTTTCAGCAGGGAAGAAGCGAAAGTGACGGTACCTGCAGAAGAAGCGCCGGCTAACTACGTGCCAGCAGCCGCGGTAATACGTAGGGCGCGAGCGTTGTCCGGAATTATTGGGCGTAAAGAGCTCGTAGGCGGCTTGTCGCGTCGGTTGTGAAAGCCCGGGGCTTAACCCCGGGTCTGCAGTCGATACGGGCAGGCTAGAGTTCGGTAGGGGAGATCGGAATTCCTGGTGTAGCGGTGAAATGCGCAGATATCAGGAGGAACACCGGTGGCGAAGGCGGATCTCTGGGCCGATACTGACGCTGAGGAGCGAAAGCGTGGGGAGCGAACAGGATTAGATACCCTGGTAGTCCACGCCGTAAACGGTGGGCACTAGGTGTGGGCGACATTCCACGTCGTCCGTGCCGCAGCTAACGCATTAAGTGCCCCGCCTGGGGAGTACGGCCGCAAGGCTAAAACTCAAAGGAATTGACGGGGGCCCGCACAAGCGGCGGAGCATGTGGCTTAATTCGACGCAACGCGAAGAACCTTACCAAGGCTTGACATACACCGGAAACGTCTGGAGACAGGCGCCCCCTTGTGGTCGGTGTACAGGTGGTGCATGGCTGTCGTCAGCTCGTGTCGTGAGATGTTGGGTTAAGTCCCGCAACGAGCGCAACCCTTGTCCCGTGTTGCCAGCAGGCCCTTGTGGTGCTGGGGACTCACGGGAGACCGCCGGGGTCAACTCGGAGGAAGGTGGGGACGACGTCAAGTCATCATGCCCCTTATGTCTTGGGCTGCACACGTGCTACAATGGCCGGTACAATGAGCTGCGATACCGCGAGGTGGAGCGAATCTCAAAAAGCCGGTCTCAGTTCGGATTGGGGTCTGCAACTCGACCCCATGAAGTCGGAGTCGCTAGTAATCGCAGATCAGCATTGCTGCGGTGAATACGTTCCCGGGCCTTGTACACACCGCCCGTCACGTCACGAAAGTCGGTAACACCCGAAGCCGGTGGCCCAACCCCTTGTGGGAGGGAGCTGTCGAAGGTGGGACTGGCGATTGGGACGAAGTCGTAACAAGGTAGCCGTACCGGAAGGTGCGGCTGGATCACCTCCTTTCTAAGGAGCACTTCTAAGCCGGGCTTGCCCGGTTCAGAGGCCAGCATGCGGGCGAACGTCTCGCACTGGTTGCTCATGGGTGGAACGTTGACTACTCGGCCGGTACCTCGGATCGGAGGCTGCTAGTACTGCTCTTCGGAGCGTGGAATGCATGATCTTCGGACGGGGACTGGTCGGGCACGCTGTTGGGTGTCTGAGGGCACGGCCGTATGGCTGCCTTCAGTGCCGGCCCCAGTGCACTCGAGCTGCTTGCTCGGGGTGATGGGTGGTTGGTCGTTGTTTGAGAACTGCACAGTGGACGCGAGCATCTGTGGCCAAGTTTTTAAGGGCGCACGGTGGATGCCTTGGCACCAGGAACCGATGAAGGACGTGGGAGGCCACGATAGTCCCCGGGGAGTCGTCAACCAGGCTTTGATCCGGGGGTTTCCGAATGGGGAAACCCGGCAGTCGTCATGGGCTGTCACCCTTGCCTGAACACATAGGGCAAGTGGAGGGAACGCGGGGAAGTGAAACATCTCAGTACCCGCAGGAAGAGAAAACAACCGTGATTCCGGGAGTAGTGGCGAGCGAAACCGGATGAGGCCAAACCGTATGCGTGTGAGACCCGGCAGGGGTTGCGCATACGGGGTTGTGGGATCTCTCTTCTACGGTCTGCCGGCCGTGGGACGAGTCAGAAACCGTTGATGTAGGCGAAGGACATGCGAAAGGTCCGGCGTAGAGGGTAAGACCCCCGTAGTCGAAACATCAGCGGCTCGTTTGAGAGACACCCAAGTAGCACGGGGCCCGAGAAATCCCGTGTGAATCTGGCGGGACCACCCGCTAAGCCTAAATATTCCCTGGTGACCGATAGCGGATAGTACCGTGAGGGAATGGTGAAAAGTACCGCGGGAGCGGAGTGAAATAGTACCTGAAACCGTGTGCCTACAAGCCGTGGGAGCGTCGGGTAGGAACTTGTTCCTACCTCGTGACTGCGTGCCTTTTGAAGAATGAGCCTGCGAGTTTGCGGTGTGTTGCGAGGTTAACCCGGGTGGGGAAGCCGTAGCGAAAGCGAGTCCGAATAGGGCGTTTCAGTAGCACGCTCAAGACCCGAAGCGGAGTGATCTAGCCATGGGCAGGTTGAAGCGGAGGTAAGACTTCGTGGAGGACCGAACCCACCAGGGTTGAAAACCTGGGGGATGACCTGTGGTTAGGGGTGAAAGGCCAATCAAACTCCGTGATAGCTGGTTCTCCCCGAAATGCATTTAGGTGCAGCGTCGTGTGTTTCTTGCCGGAGGTAGAGCACTGGATAGGCGATGGGCCCTACCGGGTTACTGACCTTAGCCAAACTCCGAATGCCGGTAAGTGAGAGCGCGGCAGTGAGACTGTGGGGGATAAGCTCCATGGTCGAGAGGGAAACAGCCCAGAGCATCGACTAAGGCCCCTAAGCGTACGCTAAGTGGGAAAGGATGTGGAGTCGCACAGACAACCAGGAGGTTGGCTTAGAAGCAGCCACCCTTGAAAGAGTGCGTAATAGCTCACTGGTCTAGTGATTCCGCGCCGACAATGTAGCGGGGCTCAAGCGTACCGCCGAAGTCGTGTCATTGCGATATGTACCCCCAACGGGGATCGTGATGGGTAGGGGAGCGTCGTGTGCCGGGTGAAGCAGCGCCGGAAGGCAGTTGTGGACGGTTCACGAGTGAGAATGCAGGCATGAGTAGCGATTCACACGTGAGAAACGTGTGCGCCGATTGACTAAGGGTTCCTGGGTCAAGCTGATCTGCCCAGGGTAAGTCGGGACCTAAGGCGAGGCCGACAGGCGTAGTCGATGGATAACCGGTTGATATTCCGGTACCCGCTGTGAAGCGTCAAACATCGAATCCAGTGATGCTAAGCCCGTGAAGCCGCCGGCTGAGTCTTCGGACGAGGTCGGAGTGGTGGAGCCGGTGACCCGAGCTGGTAGTAGGTGAGTGATGGGGTGACGCAGGAAGGTAGTCCATCCCGGGCGGTGGTTGTCCCGGGGTAAGGGTGTAGGACGTCAGGTAGGTAAATCCGCCTGGCACATAGTCTGAGACCTGATGCCGAGCCGATTGTGGTGAAGTGGATGATCCTATGCTGTCGAGAAAAGCCTCTAGCGAGTTTCATGGCGGCCCGTACCCTAAACCGACTCAGGTGGTCAGGTAGAGAATACCGAGGCGTTCGGGTGAACTATGGTTAAGGAACTCGGCAAAATGCCCCCGTAACTTCGGGAGAAGGGGGGCCACGTCTGGTGAGAGCACTTGCTGCTCGAGCTGGGGGTGGCCGCAGAGACCAGCGAGAAGCGACTGTTTACTAAAAACACAGGTCCGTGCGAAGCCGTAAGGCGATGTATACGGACTGACGCCTGCCCGGTGCTGGAACGTTAAGGGGACCGGTTAGCTCACTTTCGGGTGGGCGAAGCTGAGAACTTAAGCGCCAGTAAACGGCGGTGGTAACTATAACCATCCTAAGGTAGCGAAATTCCTTGTCGGGTAAGTTCCGACCTGCACGAATGGCGTAACGACTTCTCGACTGTCTCAACCATAGGCCCGGTGAAATTGCACTACGAGTAAAGATGCTCGTTTCGCGCAGCAGGACGGAAAGACCCCGGGACCTTTACTACAGTTTGATATTGGTGTTCGGTTCGGCTTGTGTAGGATAGCTGGGAGACTTTGAACTCTGGACGCCAGTTCAGGGGGAGTCGTCGTTGAAATACCAGTCTGGTCGTGCTGGATGTCTAACCTGGGTCCGTGATCCGGATCAGGGACAGTGTCTGATGGGTAGTTTAACTGGGGCGGTTGCCTCCTAAAGAGTAACGGAGGCGCCCAAAGGTTCCCTCAGCCTGGTTGGCAATCAGGTGTTGAGTGTAAGTGCACAAGGGAGCTTGACTGTGAGACCGACGGGTCGAGCAGGGACGAAAGTCGGGACTAGTGATCCGGCGGTGGCTTGTGGAAGCGCCGTCGCTCAACGGATAAAAGGTACCCCGGGGATAACAGGCTGATCTTCCCCAAGAGTCCATATCGACGGGATGGTTTGGCACCTCGATGTCGGCTCGTCGCATCCTGGGGCTGGAGTCGGTCCCAAGGGTTGGGCTGTTCGCCCATTAAAGCGGTACGCGAGCTGGGTTTAGAACGTCGTGAGACAGTTCGGTCCCTATCCGCTGTGCGCGTAGGAGTCTTGAGAAGGGCTGTCCCTAGTACGAGAGGACCGGGACGGACGAACCTCTGGTGTGCCAGTTGTTCTGCCAAGGGCATGGCTGGTTGGCTACGTTCGGGAGGGATAACCGCTGAAAGCATCTAAGCGGGAAGCCTGCTTCGAGATGAGGACTCCCACCTCCTAGAGAGGGTAAGGCTCCCAGTAGACGACTGGGTTGATAGGCCGGATATGGAAGCACGGTAACGTGTGGAGTTGACCGGTACTAATAGGCCGAGGGCTTGTCCTCAGTTGCTCGCGTCCACTGTGTTGGTTCTGAAACCACGAACAACCCCATGTGCCACACATGGTGCGGTTGTCAGTTTCATAGTGTTTCGGTGGTCATAGCGTAGGGGAAACGCCCGGTTACATTCCGAACCCGGAAGCTAAGCCTTACAGCGCCGATGGTACTGCAGGGGGGACCCTGTGGGAGAGTAGGACGCCGCCGAACAAATATTGAGAAAGCCCCCGTGCCATTCGGCACGGGGGCTTTCTGCGTTTTCACGTGATTCACCGGCCCCCCGGGCGGTGAATCACAGGCGGCCCGCCGACTTCAGCGCGAGGTATGCGTCCGCGAGTGCCGGCGCCAGTTCCTCCGGGGTCGCGTCCACCACCGTGACGCCACGGCGACGGAGCTGTTCCGCGGTGCGGTCGCGCTCCGCGTGGGCCTGCGCTGCCGCCGCCGCCTCGTAGACCGCGTCCGCGTTTCCGCGTGCCTTGGCCATACCGGCGATGTGCGGGTCCGCCACCGACGCGAGCACGACCGTGTGGCGCTGGGTCAGCTGGGCCAGCACGGGCAGCAGGCCCTCCTCGACGGGGGCCGCGTCGAGCGTGGTGAGCAGCACGATCAGGGACCTGCGCGGAGCCGTACGGAGTGCCGTGGCCGTCAGCCCCCGGGCGTCGGTCTCGACGAGTTCGGGCTCGAGCGTGGCCATGGCGTCGACGAGGGACGGAAGGACGTCGCCCGCCGTACGGCCCTGGACGAGGGCGCGCAGGCGCCGGTCATAGGCCAGGAGGTCGACGCGGTCGCCGGCGCGGGAGGCCAGGGCCCCGAGGAGCAGGGCCGCGTCCATGGAGGCGTCCAGGCGCGGAGCGTCGCCCACCCGGCCGGCGGAGGTGCGGCCGGTGTCCAGGACCAGCAGGATGTGGCGGTCCCGCTCAGGACGCCAGGTGCGTACCGCGACCGCGGACTGGCGGGCGGTGGCGCGCCAGTCGATGGAACGGGTGTCGTCGCCCGGGACGTACTCGCGCAGGCTGTCGAACTCCGTGCCCTCGCCCCGCGTCAGCACGCTGGTGCGACCGTCCAGTTCGCGCAGGCGGGCCAGCTTCGACGGCAGGTGCTTGCGGCTGGTGAAGGGCGGGAGGACACGTACCGTCCACGGGACCCTGTGGGTGCCCTGGCGGGTGAAGAGACCGAGGGGGCCGTAGGAGCGGACGGTCACGCGGTCGGCCTGGCGGTCGCCACGGCGGGTGGGGCGCAGCCGGGTCGTGACGCGCCGGCGCTCGCCCGCGGGAATCGCCAGACGGTGGCGGGAGGCCGTGGTCTCCGTGCCGGGCTGCCAGCTGCTGGGCGGCCAGGCGTCGCGGACGCGGGCGCGCAGCGGGCGGCGGGAGGTGTTGGTGACCGTCAGGGTGACGTCGGCGGACTCGCCCAGGCGTACCGAGGTGTCGCCCGAGCGGGTCAGGCCGAGCCGGCGTACGGGGGCGGCAAGGGCGAAGTCGCAGGCGCAGGCCACCGCCAGGGGGGCGTTGACGGCGAGGATGCCGGTCCAGCCGGGTTCCCAGATGCCGACCGGGAGGGAGCCGAGGGCCGCCAGCAGGGCGGCGCGTCCGGTGGGTGCCATCAGCGGGGGACGGGGACGTGGGTGAGGATCGCGTTGATCACCGAGTCGGCCGTGACGCCCTCCATCTCGGCCTCCGGGCGGAGCTGCACGCGGTGGCGGAGCGTGGGCAGGGCGAGAGCCTTCACGTCGTCGGGGATGACGTAGTCGCGGCCGGTCAGCCAGGCCCACGCGCGGGCGGTGGCCAGCAGCGCGGTGGCGCCCCGGGGAGAGACGCCGAGGGTGAGGGAGGGCGACTCGCGGGTGGCACGGCAGATGTCGACGACGTAGGCGGTGATCTCGGGGGAGACGCCGGTCTCGGCGACCGCGCGGCGGGCGGCCTCCAGGTCGGCGGCGTTCGCGACGGGGCGCACGCCGGCGGCGCGCAGGTCACGCGGGTCGAAGCCGCCGGCGTGGCGGGTGAGGACGTCGATCTCGTCCTGGCGTGAGGGCAGGGGGATGGTCAGCTTGAGGAGGAAGCGGTCCAGCTGGGCCTCGGGGAGGGGGTAGGTGCCCTCGTACTCCACCGGGTTCTGGGTCGCGGCGACCAGGAAGGGCTCGGGGAGGGCGCGCGGGGTGCCGTCGACCGTGACCTGGCGTTCCTCCATGGCTTCCAGCAGGGAGGACTGGGTCTTCGGGGGAGTGCGGTTGATCTCGTCCGCGAGGAGGAGATTGGTGAAGACCGGGCCGGGCTGGAAGGAGAACTCGGCCGTGCGGGCGTCGTAGACCAGCGAGCCGGTGATGTCGCTCGGCATCAGGTCGGGGGTGAACTGGACGCGCTTGGTGTCGAGCTCGAGGGTCGCGGCGAGCGCGCGGACGAGGAGGGTCTTGGCGACGCCGGGGACGCCCTCGAGCAGCACGTGGCCGCGGCAGAGGAGGGCGACGACGAGGCCGGTCACCGCGGGGTCCTGGCCGACCACGGCCTTGGCGATCTCGGCACGCAGGGCCTCCAGGGAGGCCCGGGCGGCGGCCGGGTCCCCGGTGTGCGCGGCGTTGTCAGTGGTCGGGTCCATCATGGACGGCGTACCTCTCTTTCGAGGGCGTCGAGTCGGTCGGCGAGCTGGATGAGTGCGGCGTCGTCGCCCGGGGGCGGGCCGAAGAGGAGGGCGTGCAGATCGTGTCCGTCGCCCTGGAGGTGGGCGGACAGGGCGGGCAGCAGGGCCTCGGGCGCGTGCGCCTGGGTGACGGGGACGCCGGCGAGGGGGGCGAGGCGCGTGCGGGTGGCGGAGCGAAGAGCGGTGGCCGCGCGGTCGCGGGCGTTCGCCTTGCGGTAGAGGCGGGCGCGGCCTTCGACGGTCTCGGAGGCGCGGATCGCCACGGGGAGTCTCTCGGGCACCAGGGGGCCGAGTCGGCGCGCCCGCCACAGGGCGGCCAGGGCCGCCGCGACGAAGAGTTGCAGGGTGCCCCACAGCCAGCCGGAGGGGAGCAGGTCGAAGAAGCCGCGCTCACCCTCCTCGGAGGCGGCCGAGGCGTCGGCGAGCGAGGGGAGGTACCAGACGAGATGGGGGCGGGAGCCGAGGAGCTGGAGGGCGAGCGAGGCGTTGCCGTGCTCGGCGAGGCGGTCGTTGAGGAGGATGTCGGGGGAGCCGAGGAGGACCGTGTCGCCGTCGCCGGAGGGGGCCGGGACGCGCAGCAGGGTGGAGAGTCGTTCGCTGGGGTAGCACTCGTCGGCGCCGAGGACGGTGGTGGTGTAGCGGATGCCGCCCGTGTCGGCGGTGCCCGCGCGTCGTGCGGCGGGCAGGTCGCAGCGGGGGGCGAGGGTGGAGTCGAAGCTGGTGGCCGGGTCTGCGGTGACGCCGGGGGCGAGCTGTTCCACGGACCGGCTGCCGGCGGACACCAGGACGGTGCGGCCGGCGGAGTCCGCGGTGGCGGAGCGCAGCCGGGTCTGCTGGGGCGCGGTCAGGAGGTCGGGGACGGCGACCAGGAGGGTCGTGTCGGGTCCGGCCGCGGCGGTGGCCGCGTCGAGGGTGGTGACCACGCGGGTGTCCACGCCGCGGTCGGCGAGGAGTTCGGCGACGGCGCGGCTGCCGTTGGGGTCGGCGGAGCGCGGGTCGAGCTCGCCGTGCCGGGCGTCGGAGCGGACCACGGCGATGGCGACGGCCGCCGCGAGCAGCAGCACCAGTGCGAGGGCGATGCCGCGCGTGCGGGTCCACACCTGGCGGGCGGTGGGCGAGGCCGAGGTGGACGGGGGCGTGACCTCGGTCGTCATCCGGCGGCTCCCCGGTGCGCGTGGGTGTCCGTGCCGCCGCCGGTGGTCGCGAGCCGTGGCTTGGCGCGCTCCAGGTCGTGGTCGAGTGCGGCGAGCTGCCGGTACGACTGCTCGGTCGCGGTCCTGCCGCCGTAGGTGACGTCGTCGAAGACGCGGGCGGCGGTGTGCAGCCGGCCGGTGTGGTCGGGCAGGGCGCGGCCGGCCTCCGCGGCGGCCTCGTCGGCGGTGCGGCCGGGGCGGGGGTCGAGCAGGGCGCGTTCCTCAAGGGCGCGCACGACGGCCCGCATGCCTTCCTGGACGGCCTGGTTCCAGTGGCCCTGGGCGGCGTGTGCCTCGGCGGCCGCGCGGTGCTCTGCCGCGCTGCGGGGGCGGTCGTCGAACAGGGCGGGCGCCGAGCTGGCCCGGCGGCGCGGGGTGCCCAGGCGCCACCACAGGGCGCCCAGGACGGCGAGCACGGCCGCGATGACGACGATCAGTCCGAGCGCGCCGCCGGGCGTCGCGGTGGAGGCGGCGCCGAACAGGTCGTCGATCCAGCCCCAGAAGGCGTCGAGGGCCCGCTGGAACCAGCTGGGGTCGTTCTCGTGGTACATGCCTTTCGACAGCTCGCGCCGGGCGGCGTCCCGCGCGGGGTCGCGCGGGACGGTGACCGGCGGCTCGCCGTCGCCGCGCAGCAGCAGGCGTACGGCGGTGTCGGCGGCCGTGGGCAGCGCCTGTACGGCCGTGAGAACTCCCCCCGAGGCGGTCACCCCGTCAGCCCCCCGAGGTGGTGCCGGGGGCCTGGACGCCCGCGGCGCGGGCCAGTTCGAGGTCGAGGGCCTCGCGGCGGATGCGCTGGTCGACGTAGAGGAGCACGGTGACGCCGGCGGTGATCGGGAACGTGATCATGGCGCCGATGACCGAGCCGATGCCGCTGATGACGAGGAAGGTCCAGCCCATGTCGCCGCCGCTGTTCAGGAAGCCGGAGGCGCCGTCGCCGCCGACGGTCGCGGCGAGGAAGGTGAACGGGATGACGATGATCGACGCGACGACGTTCGCGATGATCGTCGCGAGCAGCTGGATGCCGAAGACCCGCCACCAGGAGCCGCGCACCAGCTTGGCGGAGCGGCTCATCGCCTTGACGATGCCCTGCTTCTCCAGCATCAGCGCGGGCGAGGCGAGCGAGAGGCGGATCATGAGCCAGAGGGCGGCCACACCGGCGCCGATCAGGCCCAGGACGGTGAGGGCGGCGCCCACCTCGCTGCCGGCCGCGAGGGCGACGAGGAAGCCGGGCAGCGCGCCGACGGTGACGATGCCGGCGGTGATGAGCAGCAGCAGGCAGATCAGTCCGAACAGCTTGACGATCTGGGGGCGGGCGTCGCGCCAGGCCTCGCCGGTGGTGACCGGCTTGCCGAGTACCGCGCGGCTGGTGACGGTCGTGAGCAGGGCGGTGGCGGCGACGGTGCCGACCAGGGTGACCAGGAAGACCACGCCGGAGTTGAGCAGGGCGTCGCCCATGGCGGCGGTCAGTTCGTCGAGGGTGGCGCTGGGGTCGTCGAGGACGTCGGTGCCGCTGTTGTCCAGGACGAGGCCCTGGAGGAGCACGACGACGATCTCGGTGAGGACGGCGACGGTCAGCGAGATGCCGAGGACCGTGCGCCAGTGGGTGCGCATGGTGGAGACGGCGCCGTCGAGGATCTCGCCCACTCCGAGCGGGCGGAGCGGGATGACGCCGGGCTTGGCCGCGGGCGGGGGGCCTCCCCAGCCCGCTCCCCAGCCGCCGTGACCGCCGCCGGGGCCACCGGAGCCGCCGGGGGGCGGGGCGCCCCAGCCCGGGCCCCGCGGTGGGGGCGGGGCGGCGCGTCCGGAGTCCGTGGGCGAGGGCCGGCCGGTGGGCGCGGACCACTGTGCGGGCGGCGGCTGCTCCTTCGACCACTTCACGCCCGGGGTGTCCTGAGTGGCCCCATCGGGCTGGTCGGCGGGCTCGGCAGGCTGGGACGTGCCCTGGTCCTGCCCTTCGGACGGGGCGGATCCGGGCGAGGCCCAGCCCGGAGTGTCTTTCATCGTCGCTCCTTCACGGTGCCCGTCCGCGGTCGCGGCGGCAGCTTGGCAGCCATCGTGCCATGGGGTGGTCATCGGGTGACCTGCCGAGGTGAGGGCCGCTTACCTTCAATTGTCCGCGCGACAGGGGGCAGACTGACCCCATGGCTGATCAGTACGCGGACAACGGTGACAGCAAGCGGCCGACCGAGATCCCTGCACTGCGCTGGGAAGAGCCACCCGAAGGCCCCGTCCTGGTGCTGCTCGACCAGACGAGGCTTCCGGCCGAGGAGGTCGAACTCGTCTGTACGGACGCGCCCGCGCTGGTGGAGGCGATCCGCTCGCTCGCCGTGCGGGGTGCTCCCCTGCTGGGCGTCGCGGGGGCGTACGGCGTCGCGCTCGCCGCCGTACGGGGCTACGACGTGGACGAGGCGGCGGCGGCGCTGGAGAGCGCCCGGCCCACCGCGGTGAACCTGGCCGTCGGCGTGCGCCGGGCGCACGCGGCGTACCGGGCGGTAATCGCGGACGGCGGCGACCCCCGGCAGGCGGCCGGGGCGGCGCTGGCCGCGGCGCGGCGGCTGCACCGGGAGGACGCCGAGGCCAGCGCCCGGATGGCCGGGCACGGGCTGGCGCTCCTGGACGAGCTGCTGCCGGCCGGCGGGCACCGGGTCCTGACGCACTGCAACACCGGTTCGCTGGTCTCGGGCGGTGAGGGGACGGCGTTCGCGGTGGCGCTGGCGGCGCACCGCGCGGGGCGGCTCCGGCGGCTGTGGGTGGACGAAACGCGTCCGTTGCTGCAAGGTGCTCGCCTGACGGCATACGAGGCGGCCCGCAGCGGCATGGCGTACACCTTGCTCACCGACAGCGCGGCGGGATCGCTGTTCGCCGCGGGCGAGGTGGACGCGGTGCTCGTCGGGGCGGACCGCATCGCGGCCGACGGGTCGGTGGCGAACAAGGTGGGAAGCTATCCGCTCGCGGTGCTCGCGCGGTACCACCATGTGCCGTTCATCGTGGTGGCGCCGGTGACGACGGTGGACCCGGCGACGCCGGACGGGGCGTCCATCGAGGTGGAGCAGCGCCCCGGTCATGAGGTGACGGAGGTCACGGCGCCGCAGGTGCCGGTGGCCGGAACGGAAGCGGGAGGGGGGATTCCGGTGGCGCCCCTGGGGACCCAGGCGTACAACCCCGCGTTCGACGTGACGCCGCCGGAGCTGGTGACGGCGATCGTCACCGAGGAAGGCGTTGTTTCACCCGTGACCGCCGATGCTCTGGCCGCGCTGTGTGCCAGGTCACGCCAGGTCACGATTAGCTAATGGGATGATGTCGTTTATGAAGGGACGAGTCCTTGTCGTCGACGACGACAGCGCACTGGCCGAGATGCTCGGCATCGTGCTGCGCGGTGAAGGTTTTGAGCCGTCTTTCGTAGCCGACGGCGACAAGGCGCTGGCCGCCTTCCGTGAGGCCAAGCCCGACCTGGTGCTCCTGGACCTGATGCTGCCCGGCCGGGACGGCATCGAGGTGTGCCGCCTGATCAGGGCGGAGTCCGGGGTGCCGATCGTGATGCTCACGGCGAAGAGCGACACCGTCGATGTCGTGGTGGGCCTGGAGTCCGGTGCCGACGACTACATCGTGAAGCCGTTCAAGCCGAAGGAGCTGGTGGCCCGCATCCGTGCGCGGCTGCGCAGGTCGGAGGAGCCGGCGCCGGAGCAGCTCGCCATCGGCGACCTGGTGATCGACGTGGCCGGGCACTCGGTGAAGCGGGACGGGCAGTCGATCGCGCTGACCCCGCTGGAGTTCGACCTGCTGGTCGCGCTCGCCCGCAAGCCGTGGCAGGTGTTCACGCGCGAGGTGCTGCTGGAGCAGGTCTGGGGCTACCGCCACGCGGCGGACACCCGTCTGGTGAACGTGCATGTGCAGCGGCTGCGCTCCAAGGTCGAGAAGGACCCGGAGAAGCCGGAGATCGTGGTGACCGTCCGTGGTGTCGGCTACAAGGCAGGACCGAGCTGACATGTCCGGTGACAGTGCCGCTTCGGCGCCCGGCGGGTCCGGTGGCCGTCCGGGGCGGCCTGTCGGCCGGAAGGCTCCGGGGTCCCGCTGGGGCCGGCTCTTCGAGGGCGGGCTGCTGCAGGGCGGGGTCCAGGGCAGCCCGGTCATCCGGCTGCTGATGCGCTGGGTGCGCCGGCCGCTGCTGCCCGTCATGCGGCTCTGGCGGCGCAACATCCAGCTCAAGGTCGTCGTCACCACCCTGCTGATGTCGCTGGGCGTGGTCCTGCTGCTGGGCTTCGTCGTCATCGGCCAGGTGCGCAACGGTCTGCTGGACGCCAAGGTGAGGGCGTCGCAGAGCCAGGCCACCGGCGGGTTCGCGGTGGCCAAGCAGCAGGCCGACGAGGACGTGGGCGTCATGGGCGGCGACGGCGCGGACGGCCGTCCCTCGCAGAGCGTCATCCAGTGGATGAGCGATCTCGTGGAGTCGCTCTCCAGCGGTGGTCAGGGCGCCTTCGACGTGGTGACCCTGCCCGCGGGGGACGCCAGCGGCAGCGGGCGCGGACCGCGCGCCTCCGGTGAGGTCAACCCGACGGCGAGTGTGCCGGCGGCGCTCCGGGAGCGGATCGACACCAGCACGTCGGCGGCCCAGAGCTACACCCGCATCGTCTACGACGCCAGGAAGGACTCCCAGCCCGGACTGGTCATCGGCAAGCAGGTCAACGACCCCAACGGCGACCCGTACCAGCTGTACTACCTCTTCCCGCTCACCCAGGAGGAGAGGTCGCTGAGCCTGGTCAAGGGCACCCTGGCGACCGCCGGGCTGTTCGTCGTCGTGCTCCTCGGGGCGATCGCCTGGCTCGTGGTGCGCCAGGTCGTCACACCGGTGCGGATGGCGGCAGGCATTGCCGAGCGGCTGTCCGCCGGGCGGCTCCAGGAACGTATGAAGGTCACCGGCGAGGACGACATCGCGCGGCTCGGCGAGGCCTTCAACAAGATGGCGCAGAACCTCCAGCTGAAGATCAACCAGCTGGAGGACCTGTCGCGGATGCAGCGCCGCTTCGTGTCCGACGTGTCGCACGAGCTGCGGACGCCGCTGACGACCGTGCGGATGGCGGCGGACGTCATCCACGAGGCGCGCGAGGACTTCGACCCGGTGACGGCGCGGTCGGCCGAGCTGCTCGCCGACCAGCTGGACCGGTTCGAGTCGCTGCTCGCCGACCTGCTGGAGATCAGCCGCTTCGACGCGGGCGCGGCGGCGCTGGAGGCGGAGCCGATAGACCTGCGCGAGGTCGTGCGGCGCGTGGTCAGCGGGGCGGAGCCGCTCGCCGAGCGGAAGGGCACGCGGATCAGGGTCACCGGCGACCAGCAGCCCGTCGTCGCCGAGGCCGACGCACGGCGCGTGGAGCGTGTGCTGCGCAACCTCGTCGTCAACGCGGTCGAGCACGGCGAGGGCAAGGACGTCGTCGTCAAGCTGGCCGCGGCCGGCGGTGCGGTGGCGGTGGCGGTGCGCGACTACGGCGTCGGCCTCAAGCCCGGTGAGGCGACCCGGGTCTTCAGCCGCTTCTGGCGGGCCGACCCGGCACGCGCGCGCACCACCGGCGGTACGGGTCTGGGGCTGTCCATCGCCCTGGAGGACGCGCGGCTGCACGGCGGCTGGCTGCAGGCGTGGGGCGAGCCCGGCGGCGGCTCGCAGTTCCGGCTGACGCTGCCCAGGACCGCCGACGAGCCGCTGCGGGGGTCGCCGATACCGCTGGAGCCCAAGGACTCGCGGCGCAACCGGGGACTCGACGACGCCGGACTGCCGCGCGGCGGCCGGGACGGCGAGAAGCGCGCCACGGTCGCCGCGCAGGAGCCCGCCGACGGGCCGGCGCGGGACCCGCTCGCGCTGCGGCAGACCACCGCGACCCCGACGGCCGACCCCACGGCACTGCCCGGCAACGGCGCACGCGTGGTGTCCCGGCCCGCCGCACAGGCACGGACCGGGAGCACGCGGACGACGCCCCCGGAGGGCGACGGCCCGCCACCCGGCGGGGACGACGGTGAGGGGCCCGGTGACCGGAGTGCGGCGCGGGACGCGGACAGGGACGGGGAGGCTTCGCGTGGGCGTCGGTGAACGGGGCCGGGGGGTGTCGGTGCGGACGGTGGCGTACGCCGCCGGCGGGGTCGTCCTGCTGGCCGGGTGCGCCTCGATGCCCGACAGCGGTGATCTGCGGGGCGTCGAGTCCACGCCGCGGCAGGACGCGCAGGTGCGGGTGTTCGCCATGCCGCCCAGCGAGGACGCCAATCCCACGCAGATCGTGCAGGGCTTCCTGGAGGCGCTGACCAGCGACGACCCGGACTACAAGACCGCGCGCCAGTACCTGACCCCCGAGGCGGCGAAGACCTGGCAGCCGGAGCTGTCCACCACCGTCCTCGCGGACGGGCCGGGTGCCGGTCCGGCGGACAGCACGGACGCGGAGGACGCCGACACCCTCTCCTACACGCTGACCGGGACCAGGGTCGCCACGGTGGACGCGCAGCAGTCCTACTCGCCCACGGACGGGCCGTACAACAAGACGGTGCGGCTCGCCAAGGACGCCAAGACCGAGCAGTGGCGCATCGACGCGGTGCCGCAGGGCGTCGTCATGGGCAAGTCGGACTTCCAGCGTAACTACATGTCCGTCAACAAGTACTACTTCGCCTCGAACGACTCCGGCGACGCCCCGCCGATGACGGTCGCCGACCCCGTCTACGTGCGCAGTCACGTGGACCCCACGACCCAGATGGTGCGCTCCCTCGTCAGCGGGCCCACCACCTGGCTGGACCCCGCCGTCAGGACCGCCTTCCCCCGCGGGACGGCGCTGCGCAAGGGCGCGGGACCGCTGACCCCGGACGACCGGGGCAGGCTGACCGTGCCGCTCAACGACAAGGCCGCCGAGGCCGGTACCGGCCGGTGCGAGGAGATGGCGGCCCAGCTGCTGTTCACGCTGCGCACGCTGAGTCCCGCGGTGGAGGAGGTCGAGCTTCGGGCCGGCGGCGGGCAGCTGTGCTCGCTCGCCCGGGAGGGCGCGGAGATCGTGGCCACCCGGGGCGCGCTGCACGAGCCCGGCTTCCTCTACTTCCTCGACGACGAGCAGAAGCTGGTGCGGATCACCTCGGGCACCGACGACGGCGACCCGGATCCGGTGCCGGGGGCGCTGGGCGACGGGGAGCAGGCGCTGCGGTCGGTGGCGGTCGCCCGGGACGAGCGGACCGCGGCCGGTGTCGGCATCGACGGCAGGTCGCTGTTCGTCGCCCCGCTGTCGGCGGGGAGCTCCCTCGGGGAGCCCGTGCTGCGCAGCACGGGCAAGACCGAGGAGGACAGGCTGACCACGCCCAGCTGGGACGCGCGGGGCGGGCTGTGGGTGGCCGACCGCAACCCCACAGCCCCGCGGCTGTACCTGCTGGAGCAGGACGCCGGAGAGCCGGTCCAGGTGCGGACACCGGGGCTGGACGGCCGGGTGCGGGCGGTCCGGGTGGCCGCGGACGGGGTGCGGATCGCGCTCGTCGTGGAGAAGGGCGACCAGCGCTCCCTGTTCGTCGGGCGGATCGAACGGGAAGCGGGCGAGCAGCAGGCGGTCACGGTGCGGGACCTGCGCTCCGCGACGCCCGAACTGGAACAGGTCACGGCCATGTCCTGGGCCGGGGACAGCCGGCTCGTGGTGGTCGGGCGCGAGGAGGGGGGTGTGGAGCAGATGAAGTACGTCGAGGTCGACGGCTCCACGCCGGACGTGCCGCCGCCCGCCGCCCTCACCGGGGTCAAGGCCGTCACCGCGCCCGGGGACGAACAGGCGCCGCTGGTGGCGCACTCCGTGGACGGGATCGTACGGCTGCCCTCGGGGGCGCAGTGGCAGAAGGTGACGGAGGGAACCGCGCCGGTCTATCCGGGGTGATCCGGGCCCGTCGCCGGCCCGTCCCCGCCCCGTCCTCCGGGTTATCCACAGGGGTGGCCGGGTGCGGCGGGCGTTGGCACAGTGGGCGCATGCGGGACTGGTGGCAGGACCTCACCGATCTGGTGCTCCCGGCCGAGTGCGGCGGCTGCGGCAGACCCCGGGCGGTGCTCTGCGCCCGGTGCCGCGGGGCGTTGAGCGGGGCCGGGCCGTGCCGGGTGCGGCCGGTGCCCGAGCCGGCCGGGCTGCCGCCGGTGCACGCCGCGGCGCGGTACGCGGACGAGGTGCGCGCCACGTTGCTGGCCCACAAGGAGCGGGGTGCCCTGGCCCTGTCACGGCCGCTCGGCGAGGCGCTCGCGGACGCCGTGCGGGCGGGGCTCCGGGCGGCCCGGACACCGTGCGCGGGCGACGGCGGGCCGTCCGCCGGCCCGCGCCCGGTGCTGCTCGTCCCGGTGCCCTCCGCGCGGCGGGCCGTGCGGGCGCGCGGCCACGATCCCGCGCGGCGGATCGCGTACGCGGCGGCGGGTGAGCTGCGGCGCTCGGGGGTACCCGTTCGAGTGCTTTCCGCACTGCGGCAACGACGGGACGTGGCCGACCAGTCGGGGCTCGGCTCCCGGCAGCGGCTGGCCAATCTCGCGGGTGCCCTGACGGTGACGCGCGGCTGCGAACGGCTGCTGTCGGCAGGCCGGGTCGTGCTGGTGGACGACCTGATGACGACCGGCGCGTCACTCGCCGAGGCGGCACGCGCGGTTCGGGGGCGGGCTTGGGCCCCGGCGCCGGATCCGGGCGCCGGATCGAGTATTTCGGGGCCCGCGTTCGTGTACAGGGGTGAGACGGGGGAAAGGAGAGGGGAACAACGGAACGGACCAGTTCAACAGAGGGCGGGCCGGCGGTCCGGCCGGCCGTCGGGTACCGCGGGCGCGGAGGGCGCCGAGGGGATCACCGACGTGATGTGCGCGGCCGTCGTCGCGGCGTCTCCGGACGCTTTCGAAATAAGCCGGAACTGACTGAGATCTTGCGTCGTTGCAGGTAATGACAGGTCAATTCACCAGAATGGAGGTACGGCGCGGTAGAGGGTGACGACATCCGTCCGGGCGAGATATGTTCGGTTGTGAGGGAAAGCCGCAGGCCACACCTCTCGAATCCGATTGCCGTGCTGCGGGTTTTTCGCAATCACCCGTGCCGGTGGAGTGGAGATCTCGCCCATGGGGGAGGAGGTGGACGTCACCGAGTCCGAGATTCCGGGCGTCACCGGAATCTGGTGCAAAAGGGAGACGCTCCGCATCGAGGCGGAGTGATCCGGGAACGGAGTTCTGCGTGGACATCGTCGTCAAGGGCCGCAAGACCGAGGTGCCCGAGCGGTTCCGGAAGCACGTGGCCGAGAAGCTGAACCTGGAGAAGATCCAGAAGCTCGATGGCAAGGTGATCAGCCTCGACGTCGAGGTGTCCAAGGAGCCCAACCCCCGGCAGGCCGACCGCAGCGACCGGGTGGAGATCACACTCCGCTCCCGCGGACCGGTGATCCGGGCGGAGGCGGCCGCGAGCGACGCCTACGCGGCGCTCGACCTGGCGGCGGAGAAGCTGGACGCCCGGCTGCGCAAGCAGCACGACAAGCGCTTCTCGCGGCGCGGCGCGCGCAGGATCTCGGCAGCCGAGGTCCCCGACCATGTTCCGGGCGCGGCGACACTCAACGGGACCGGTGCGGGCTCCGCCCAGGAGGACTCGGACGCCGTCCCGACGAAGAAGATCGGCTCGCTGGAGGTGCAGGGTGACGGACCCCTGGTCGTCCGCGAGAAGACCCACGTGGCAGCACCCATGACGCTCAACCAGGCTCTCTACGAGATGGAGCTGGTCGGGCACGACTTCTATCTGTTCGTCGACTCCGAGACCAAGGAACCCAGCGTCGTCTACCGGCGGCACGCCTACGACTACGGCGTGATCCACCTCAGCACGGACACGATGGTCACCCAGACGCAGGCCCCCGAGGCGGGCGGGACGCTCGGCGGCTGATCCGCCGCGTGGCGACCACACCGGTGCCCCTGGGTGCGCGCGTGCGCCCCCGGGGGCACCGGTGTGCGACCACTCGGCGCACACACCGGCACCCCGCTGTCGGCGGGGCATGGAATCATGGCTGCAACGGCCCAACCGGTGGGCCGCTGCCTTGGGTTGGCGATGGTCAGGACCACAGGCCACAGCCTTCAGGGGGAGGAACGATGGCGGACAGCTTCGGACCGATGCGTGACGAGGATGCCGACGACGGCGTCGTCGGCATGGGCCCGGGCGCGGACACTCCACGCAAGGAGCCGATCAGGGTCCTTGTGGTGGACGACCACGCGCTGTTCCGCCGCGGTCTGGAGATCGTGCTCGCGGCCGAGGAGGACATCCAGGTCGTCGGCGAGGCGGGGGACGGCGCGGAGGCGGTGGAGAAGGCGGCCGACCTGCTGCCCGACATCGTGCTGATGGACGTGCGGATGCCCAAGCGGGGCGGGATCGAGGCGTGCACCTCCATCAAGGAGGTCGCCCCCAGCGCGAAGATCATCATGCTGACGATCAGCGACGAGGAAGCCGATCTCTACGACGCCATCAAGGCGGGCGCGACCGGTTATCTCCTCAAGGAGATCTCCACCGACGAGGTGGCCACCGCCATTCGCGCGGTGGCCGACGGGCAGTCGCAGATCAGTCCGTCCATGGCGTCGAAACTGCTCACCGAGTTCAAGTCGATGATCCAGCGCACCGACGAGCGCCGGCTCGTGCCCGCGCCCCGGCTGACGGACCGTGAACTCGAAGTCCTCAAGCTCGTGGCCACCGGGATGAACAACCGCGACATCGCCAAGGAACTCTTCATCTCCGAGAACACCGTGAAGAACCACGTGCGCAACATCCTGGAGAAGCTCCAGCTGCACTCCAGGATGGAGGCGGTGGTCTACGCGATGCGGGAGAAGATCCTCGAGATCCGCTGACGGCGCGCGCCGGAGGGGGGTCAGGCGAGCGCCCGGGCGAGCTCCACGGTGAGGGCCTCACGGAGCTCGGGCGAGTCGGCCCGCTCCACCCGGACGTCGGTGCAGTCCACCCAGCCCGCCGCCTCCACCAGCGCCTGCGCCACGGCGGGGACCGCCTTCGCTCCGTCCAGCGTGACCTGCTTGGCCACCAGCGTGCGCCCCTCACGCGCCGGGTCGACCCGGCCGACGATCCGGCCGCCCGCGAGCACCGGCATCGCGAAGTAGCCGTAGACCCGTTTCTGCTTGGGGACGTAGGCCTCCAGGCGGTGGGTGAAGCCGAACAGCCGCTCCGTGCGCGCCCGCTCCCAGATCAGCGAGTCGAACGGGGACAGCAGCGTCGTACGGTGCCGGCCGCGCGGCGGCGATGCCAGGGCCTCCGGATCGGCCCAGGCCGGCTTGGACCAGCCCTCCACCGTCACCGGGACCAGACCCGAGGCGTCGACCACCGCGTCGAACTGCTCGCCCTTGAGCCGGTGGTAGTCGGCGATGTCCGCGCGGGTGCCCACCCCGAGGGACCGGCCGGCCAGGCGGACCAGGCGGCGCAGGCACTCGGTGTCGTCCAGCTCGTCGTGCAGCAACTGCGCCGGGATCGCGCGCTCGGCGAGGTCGTAGACCCGCTTCCAGCCGCGGCGCTCGACGCACACCACCTCGCCGTACATCAGCGCGCGTTCGACGGCGACCTTCGTGCCGGACCAGTCCCACCACTCGCTGGTGCGCTTGGCGCCGCCCAGCTCCGTCGCGGTGAGGGGACCCTCGGTGCGGAGCTGCTTGATCACCTGGTCGTAGGCGCCTTCGGGGAGCTCGTGGTTCCAGTGCGGCCGGGCGCGGTAGGCGCGGCGGCGGAACGCGAAGTGGGGCCACTCCTCGATGGGGAGGACGCAGGCGGCGTGCGACCAGTACTCGAACGCGTGCGGCGGCTCCGAGCCCGTCGTCCAGTAGGCGTCCTCGACGGTCCGGCGCCCCACGGCGCCCAGGCGGGCGTAGGGGATCAGCTCGTGGGAGCGGGCGAGGACGGAGATGGTGTCGAGCTGCACCGCGCCGAGATGGCGGAGGACCCCCCGGACGCCCGCGCGGCGGTCGGGGGCGCCGAGGAGGCCCTGGGCCCGCAGGGCGATGCGGCGGGCCTCGTCTGCCGAGAGCGCCGTGGTCGGTCGCGGAAGGGTCGTCATGGGTCCGCACCATAGAGGGCGGCACTGACAACCGGCGCGCGCCCGGGCGTCACCCCAGACCGGGCACGTAGGGCGCCGTGGAGGGAAGCCCCAGGTCGGACGGGAGGAGGGAGCCCACCCAGCAGTCCCGCAGCACTCCCTTGTTGTTGAGCGACGAGCGCAGCACGCCCTCGACGGTGAAGCCCGCGCGTTCCGCCACCGCGCGGGAGGCGGTGTTGCCCACCTCCGCGCGCCACTCCACGCGGTCGACCGACATCCGGGTGAAGGCCCAGCGGGAGGCGGCGAGGGCGGCCTCGGTGATGTAGCCGTTGCCCCGGTGCTCCTTCGCCGCCCAGTAGCCGATCTCGCCCGTCCCCAGGGCCCGCATGGTGATGCCGAGCATGCCCGTGAGCTCCCCGCCGGGCAGGAAGACGCCGAAGGTGAACATCGAACCGTTCGCCCAGCCGTCCGGCGCGATCTGCTCCGTGAAGCCCCGCGCGTGCTCGGGCAGGTACGGGGAGGGGATCGTGGTCCAGCGCTGGATGTCCGGGTCCTGGCAGATCGCGTACACGGTGTCGGTGTCCTGCGGGCCGACCGTGCGCAGCAGGAGACGGTCGGTGGTGAGCGTGACGGGTTCCATCGGGCGATTCTGCGCTCGCGGCGGCGAAGGGCGCCATCCCTTAGCGGTGCGTGAGGCGACGATCACCCTTCGCGCAATTCGCCGGGGTGTCGTGGCACCATCCGGGGGCCCCGGACGTTGTTCTTTTGAAGCAGCGGTGAATCGGATAGGAACCAGCCGACGGTCACCCCCACGGCAGGCCTCCCGGCGTGGCGGGGTCCTCGCATACGATGGCCGTTGCTCAGTCAGTCAAATGGAAACCGACCGTCCCAGGCCCGACCGGCAAGGAGACCAACCCCCGTGTCCGTCCTCTCGAAGATCATGCGTGCAGGCGAAGGCAAGATCCTGCGCAAGCTGCACCGCATCGCGGACCAGGTCAACTCCATCGAAGAGGACTTCGAAGGCCTCTCCGACGCCGAGCTGAGGGCCCTCACCGACGAGTACAAGCAGCGGTACGCCGACGGTGAGAGCCTGGACGACCTGCTCCCCGAGGCCTTCGCCACCGTCCGCGAGGCCGCCAAGCGCGTGCTGGGCCAGCGCCATTACGACGTCCAGATCATGGGCGGCGCCGCTCTCCACATGGGCTACGTGGCCGAGATGAAGACCGGTGAGGGCAAGACCCTCGTCGGCACCCTGCCCGCGTACCTGAACGCCCTGTCCGGTGAGGGCGTCCACATCATCACGGTCAACGACTACCTGGCCGAGCGCGACTCCGAGATGATGGGCCGCGTCCACCGCTTCCTGGGCCTGGACGTCGGTTGCATCCTGGCCAACATGACGCCGGCCCAGCGCCGCGAGCAGTACGCCTGCGACATCACCTACGGCACGAACAACGAGTTCGGCTTCGACTACCTGCGCGACAACATGGCGTGGTCCAAGGACGAACTCGTCCAGCGCGGCCACAACTTCGCCATCGTCGACGAGGTCGACTCCATCCTCATCGACGAGGCCCGTACGCCGCTGATCATCTCCGGCCCGGCCGACCAGGCCACCAAGTGGTACGGCGACTTCGCCAAGCTGGTCAAGCGCCTCAAGCGCGGCGAGGCCGGCCAGCCGCTCAAGGGCATCGAGGAGACCGGCGACTACGACGTCGACGAGAAGAAGCGCACGGTCGCGATCCACGAGTCCGGTGTGGCCAAGGTCGAGGACTGGCTGGGCATCGACAACCTCTACGAGTCGGTGAACACCCCGCTGGTGGGCTACCTGAACAACGCCATCAAGGCCAAGGAGCTCTTCAAGAAGGACAAGGACTACGTCATCATCGATGACGAGGTCATGATCGTCGACGAGCACACCGGCCGTATCCTCGCCGGCCGCCGCTACAACGAGGGCATGCACCAGGCCATCGAGGCCAAGGAAGCGGTGCCGATCAAGGACGAGAACCAGACCCTCGCCACGATCACGCTGCAGAACTTCTTCCGCCTCTACAAGCGCCACGACCACAGCGGCAAGGAAGTCCCCGGCCTGTCCGGCATGACCGGTACGGCGATGACCGAGGCCGCCGAGTTCCACCAGATCTACAAGCTCGGTGTGGTGCCCATCCCGACCAACCGGCCGATGGTCCGCAAGGACCAGTCGGACCTGATCTACCGCACCGAGGTCGCCAAGTTCGAGGCGGTCGTCGACGACATCGAGGAGAAGCACCGCAAGGGTCAGCCGATCCTCGTCGGCACGACCTCGGTGGAGAAGTCCGAGTACCTGTCGCAGCAGCTCAGCAAGCGCGGCATCCAGCACGAGGTGCTGAACGCCAAGCACCACGAGCGGGAGGCGTCGATCGTCGCCCAGGCGGGCCGCAAGGGCAGCGTCACCGTGGCCACCAACATGGCCGGCCGCGGTACGGACATCAAGCTCGGCGGCAACCCCGAGGACCTCGCCGAGGCGGAGCTGCGCCAGCGCGGCCTCGACCCCGAGGAGCACATCGAGGAGTGGGCGCACGCCCTGCCCGAGGCCCTGGAGCGGGCCGAGGCGGCGGTCAAGGCCGAGAAGGAGGAGGTCGAGAAGAACGGCGGCCTCTACGTCCTCGGCACCGAGCGGCACGAGTCGCGGCGCATCGACAACCAGCTGCGTGGCCGTTCCGGCCGTCAGGGCGACCCCGGCGAGTCCCGGTTCTACCTCTCGCTCGGCGACGACCTGATGCGCCTGTTCAAGGCCCAGATGGTCGAGCGCGTGATGTCCATGGCGAACGTGCCGGACGACGTGCCGATCGAGAACAAGATGGTCACCCGCGCGATCGCGTCCGCCCAGTCGCAGGTGGAGACGCAGAACTTCGAGACGCGCAAGAACGTCCTGAAGTACGACGAGGTCATGAACCGCCAGCGCGAGGTCATCTACGGCGAGCGGCGCCGCGTCCTGGAGGGCGAGGACCTGCAGGAGCAGATCCAGCACTTCACGGACGACACGATCGACGCCTACGTGCAGGCGGAGACCGCCGAGGGCTTCCCCGAGGACTGGGACCTGGACCGGCTGTGGGGCGCCTTCAAGCAGCTCTACCCGGTGAGTGTCAGCATCGAGGAGCTCGAGGAGGCCGCGGGCGACCGGGCCGGCCTGACCGCCGAGTTCATCGCCGAGTCCATCAAGGACGACGTCCGCGCCCAGTACGAGGCCCGTGAGGCGCAGCTCGGCTCCGAGATCATGCGTGAGCTGGAGCGCCGGGTCGTGCTGTCGGTCCTGGACCGCAAGTGGCGCGAGCACCTCTACGAGATGGACTACCTCCAGGAGGGCATCGGCCTGCGCGCGATGGCGCAGAAGGACCCGCTGGTCGAGTACCAGCGCGAGGGCTTCGACATGTTCTCCGCGATGATGGACGGCATCAAGGAGGAGTCCGTCGGCTACCTGTTCAACCTGGAGGTCCAGGTCGAGCAGCAGGTCGAGGAGGTCCCGGTGGAGGACGTCAAGCCGGTGGCCGACCTGGAGAAGCAGGACGCGGTGCCCGCGCAGGCCGGGTCGCGCCCCGAGATCCGGGCCAAGGGGCTCGACGCCCCGCAGCGTCGCAACCTGCACTTCTCCGCGCCGACGGTGGACGGCGAGGGCGGCACCGTCGAGGGCGACTTCGCCAGCGACGAGGAGCCGGTGCGCTCCGAGGCCGACGGCCTCACCCGCGCCGAGCGCCGCAAGCAGGCGCGGGGCGGGCGTCGCCGCAAGAAGTGAGCGCCGCCGCTCCGTGCGGAGCGGCCGTGAGCAGGCCGAGGGCCGGGCACCCCAGGGTGCCCGGCCCTCGGGCGTCCGTGCGCTCAGCGGCCGTCCGCGGCGTGCGGGCGGGGGCCGCCCAGCTCCACCGCGGTGCAGCGCCAGCGCAGGTCCCGTCCCTGCTCCAGCCGGAAGGCCATGGCGCGCAGCCGGTCGCCGGCGCCGATCCGGGCGAACGCCTCGATGGCGCCCTCGCGGGGCTCGAACCAGCCGATGTCCCGTACGACGGGCCGGACGCCGCGGGTGCGCAGGGGCCCGCGCTCGGCGAGCCGGACCAGCTCGTCGTAGGCCCGCCCCGCGGTGTGCCGCAGCATGGCGTGGACGGGGCGCTGGCCGCTGAGGACGGCGAGGAGCAGCTCGGCGAAGCGGTCGGTGGGCCGGGGCTGGGGGACGGCGTCCCGGACCGGCGGACGGTTGTCGGCGGGCCGAGTGGAACGCGCCGTGACGCCGGGCCGGCGCCGGTCGGGGGAGGGGGCGGATGTCGTCCTTCCGGCGGGGGTGCGGGGCGGTGAGGCGGGTGCGGTCCTGGCCGCGGTCGGGCGGGAGGGCGGGGCACCGCCGGGGCGGCGTGCGTCGCGGCGGGCGGGGGGACGGCCGCCGGGGCGGTGCTGCACCCTGGTCATGACCTTGTTCATGGGACCCCGTTTCGACGGGCCCGGGCATCCGGGCGGCTGGGGGAGCCGGGGGATACCGGGCAGTAACTTCCTGTCTGGGGATCTTGTACGGGGCTCCGGGCGTCAAGGGCAAGCAAGCCCTGCGCGTGTCCCGGGGGCGGGGAAGTTCACCTATCCGGGTGGCCGGCGGCCGCTCGGGCCCGCGCTGCGGCGGGCGGACCGGGTGAAGTCCGGGACGGAAGTGGACGCGGCCGGGGTCCCGGGCACGACCCCGATGGGGGACGCCCGCACGTATCCTGAAGGCCCTCGCGGAGTCCCCGATCACACGAAAGCGACCCACCATGCGCGTCTACGTCCCCCTGACTCTCCCCGCGCTCGCCGAGGCGTACGGGACGGGTGCGCTGGGCGACGGGCCCTTCCTCGCGTACGCCGTGACGCCCGCGCTGCGCGGGTGGTACCTCTCCGACGACCTCGAGGAGCTGGAGTACGCCGCGCTCGGCCGTGCCGCGCTGGCCTCCCTGCGGCTGCTGGCGGCGGACCCCGGTGCGCCGCGGCGCAGGGTCGTGGTCGCCGTGGAAGTGTCCGACGACACCGCCTCGGCCGACCCCGACCGGAGCGCCGATCCGGCCGCGCTCGGCGAGGTGCGGGTCGCCGGGGCCGTACGGCTGGCCAGGGCGGCCGCGGTGCACGTGGACGCGGCGGACGCGGAGACGGATGTGGCGGCGGCCGCGGACGCGCTGGCCGCGGCGGACGGCGGGGACGACGAGGCGCAGTCCACGGTGGACGGCGCGGAGGACCATGAGCTGCTCTGGTACGCCACCCAGGAGATCCCCCACCTGGTGGGCTGACCTGCGGGTCTCCTCATTGTCAGTGGGGGCGGGTACGTTTTCGGGCATGGGGATGCACACGGACGCGCACATCGTCTGGGACTGGAACGGCACGCTGTTCCACGATGTCGACGCGGTCATCGGGGCGACGAACGCGGCCTTCGGCGAGCTGGGCCTGGAGCCCATCACACTGGAGCGGTACCGGGAGCTGTACTGCGTGCCGGTGCCCAGGTTCTACGAGCGGCTGATGGGGCGGCTGCCCAGCGAGGCCGAGTGGGGGCTGATGGACGCCACCTTCCACCGGTACTACACGGAGCACCGGGTACGGTGCGGGCTCGCCGAGGGCGTGACGGACCTGCTGGCGGGCTGGGCGTCGGCGGGCCGCAGCCAGTCGATCCTCAGCATGTACGGACACGAGGACCTGGTCCCGCTGGTCCGGGACTTCGGGATCGAGGCGCACTTCATACGGGTCGACGGGCGGACCGGACCGTCCGGCGGCAGCAAGGCCGAGCACATGGTGCGCCACCTCGGCGCGCTGACCGGGATCGACCCGGAGCGCACGGTGGTGATCGGGGACGCCGCCGACGACGCGCTGGCCGCACGGCACGTGGGAGCGCGCGCCGTGCTGTACACCGGGGGCTCCCACGGCCGCGCCAGCCTGGAAGCGGTGGGCGTCCCGGTGGTGGACTCCCTCCAGGAGGCGGTGGCGGAGGCGGAACGCCTGGCGGCGGCGGCCTGACCCCGCCCCTCGCGGGGCGAGCAGGCATGGCTCGGACACCCGGCCGGCACGGCCGGCACGGCCGGTGCTCCGGGCGCACCCGGTCGGCGAGCCCGTGGCCGCTCCTCGGAGCCATGTCGCGGGTGTCCAACGTCCGGCGGCGGCCCGGACCCGCCCGTCACGGGCGCGGGTCGGCCCCGCCCGCGGAAGCAGGCCGTGCGGCCGGTCCGCGGCACACGCCCGTGCGGCACGCGTCGCGTGTGTCGAGGTGACACGGACGTCGGGTGCCCCGGCGGCGATGTCCCGCGGCTGCGACACGGCCGGCCGGCATCCCGGAGGTGGCCGAAAACGCGTCGGCCGAGCGGGTGGCGTCCGGAGGGGTGTCGGCCGGTGCGTCGCGCCGTCGTGCCGGCCGCGCGGTTCGCTTCTGTCGTGTTCGGTTCGCGTGGCGTTGTCGGTACGTGGGGGATCGTGTCCGGGGAGGGGATCCGGGGCGCGGACGGGCCGGGGCGCACTGTGCAGAACGTCAAAGTTCGGGGTCTGGTTTTGTACACATACGGCTCATGACGGGGGCCCCGCAGGGAGCGATAGCCTTGGTGGCGTGATCAGCGCGATAGCTCGCGGGGGCCTCGGCGTCCCTGCTGTGCGCCCGGTGGGCACGGACGACATCCGTGACCGGGTGGCAGTCGCTGGTCTTCGCGGGCGGCACGGGTCCAAGAGGGCACCCGGGGCACGCCGCACCTCCCCGGGACCGGCGTCGCAGAGAGCGGCGTCACACCCCTCGGGCGTGCCGGATGTGGCCGAGAAGCCCCCGCACACTCCACCTCGCGGCATAGCGTCGGAACAGACCGGACACCCCGCGTCGTACCACCGCACCACCGGGTCGGAGACCGTACTTTCTTCTACGTCACGCAACGGCGCGCGACAGGAGCCAGAGGACCATGCAGACCAAGCTGGACGAAGCCAAGGCCGAGCTGCTCGAAAGGGCCGCCCGGGTAGCTGAGAACAGCCCGGCCGGCGGCAAACTGCCGACTGGGACGACGGACAAGGGCATGCCCGACCGGGACACCGTGCTCGAGTTCCTCCAGCGCTACTACCTGCACACCGCCCCGGAGGACCTGACCGACCGTGACCCGGTCGACATCTTCGGAGCCGCCTTCTCGCACTACCGGCTCGCCGAGGGCCGTCCCCAGGGCACGGCCAACGTCCGCGTGCACACCCCGACCGTCGAGGAGAACGGCTGGACCTGCAGCCACTCCGTCGTCGAGGTCGTCACCGACGACATGCCCTTCCTGGTCGACTCCGTCACCAACGAGCTGACCCGCCAGGGCCGCGGCATCCACGTCGTCATCCACCCGCAGGTCGTGGTCCGCAGGGACCTCACCGGCAAGCTCATCGAGGTGCTCAGCACCCGGCCCGCCGGCGACCTCCCGCAGGACGCGCGCGAGCTCCCGCACGACGCGCACGTCGAGTCCTGGATCCACGTGGAGATCGACCGCGAGACCGACCGCGGCGACCTCAAGCAGATCACCGCCGACCTGCTGCGGGTCCTCTCCGACGTCCGCGAGGCCGTGGAGGACTGGGGCAAGATGCGCCAGGCCGCGACCTCCCTGGCCGAGGCGCTCACCGACGAGCCCGTCCCCGCCGACCTGCCCGGCCCGCAGGCCGAGGAGGCCCGCGAGCTGCTGCGCTGGCTCGCCGACGACCACTTCACCTTCCTCGGCTACCGCGAGTACCAGCTGCGCGAGGACGACTCGCTGGCCGCCGTCCCCGGCACCGGCCTCGGCATCCTGCGCTCCGACCCGCACCACGACGCCGACGAGAGCCACCCGGTCAGCCCGTCCTTCGAGCGGCTTCCCGCCGACGCCCGCGCGAAGGCGCGCGAGCACAAGATGCTGGTGCTGACCAAGGCGAACAGCCGGGCAACCGTGCACCGGCCGTCGTACCTGGACTACATCGGCGTGAAGAAGTTCGACGCGGACGGCAACGTCGTCGGTGAGCGGCGCTTCCTCGGCCTGTTCTCCTCGGCCGCCTACACCGAGTCCGTGCGCCGGGTCCCGGTGATCCGCCGCAAGGTCGAGGAGGTCCTCGAGCGCGCCGGCTTCTCGCCGCACAGCCACGACGGACGCGACCTGCTCCAGATCCTGGAGACCTACCCGCGCGACGAGCTGTTCCAGACCCCGGCCGCCGAGCTCCAGTCCATCGCCACCTCGGTGCTCTACCTCCAGGAGCGCCGCCGGCTGCGGCTCTACCTGCGCCAGGACGAGTACGGGCGCTACTACTCCGCCCTCGTCTACCTGCCGCGCGACCGCTACACCACCGGTGTGCGCCTGCGGATCATCGACATCCTCAAGGAGGAGCTCGGCGGCATCAGCGTCGACTTCACCGCCTGGAACACCGAGTCGGTCCTCTCCCGGCTGCACTTCGTGGTCCGCGTCCCGCAGGGCACCGAGCTGCCCGAGCTGTCCGACGCCGACAAGGAGCGCATCGAGGCCCGCCTCGTGGAGGCCGCCCGCTCCTGGGCCGACGGCTTCGCCGAGGCGCTGAACGCCGAGTTCGGCGAGGAACGCGCCGCCGAGCTGCTGCGCGCCTACGCCGGCGCCTTCGCCGAGGGCTACAAGGCCGACCACTCCCCGCGCACCGCCGTCGCCGACCTGGTGCGCCTGGAGCAGCTCGGCGAGGAACGCGACTTCGCGCTCAGCCTGTACGAACCGGTGGGCGCGGCCGCCGAGGAGCGCCGCTTCAAGATCTACCGCAAGGGCGAGGCAGTTTCCCTGTCCGCGGTGCTGCCCGTGCTCCAGCGGCTCGGCGTCGAGGTCGTCGACGAGCGGCCGTACGAGCTGCGGTGCGCGGACCGCAGCGTCGCCTGGATCTACGACTTCGGTCTGCGAATGCCCACGGGAGCGGGCGCCGATCACATCGGCGACGACGCCCGTGAACGTTTCCAGGACGCCTTCGCGGCGACCTGGACCGGCAAGGCGGAGAACGACGGCTTCAACGCCCTGGTGCTGGGCGCCGGACTGACCTGGCGGCAGGCCGTGGTGCTGCGGGCGTACGCGAAGTACCTGCGCCAGGCCGGTTCCACGTTCAGCCAGGACTACATGGAGGACACCCTCCGCAACAACGTCCACACCACCCGGCTGCTCGTCTCCCTGTTCGAGGCGCGGATGTCGCCGGACCGGCAGCGCGCCGGGTACGAGCTGGTGGACGCGCTGCTCGAGGAGGTCGACGCCGCCCTCGACCAGGTCGCCTCGCTGGACGAGGACCGCATCCTGCGCTCCTTCCTCACCGTCATCAAGGCGACGCTGCGCACCAACTTCTTCCAGGAGGCGACCGGCGGCCTGCCGCACGACTACGTCTCCATGAAGTTCGACCCGCAGGCCATCCCGGACCTCCCGGCGCCGCGCCCGGCGTTCGAGATCTGGGTGTACTCGCCGCGCGTCGAGGGCGTGCACCTGCGCTTCGGTAAGGTCGCGCGCGGCGGTCTGCGCTGGTCGGACCGCCGGGAGGACTTCCGCACGGAGATCCTCGGCCTGGTCAAGGCGCAGATGGTGAAGAACACCGTCATCGTGCCGGTGGGCGCCAAGGGCGGCTTCGTCGCCAAGCAGCTGCCCGACCCGAACGCCGACCGCGACGCCTGGATGGCCGAGGGCGTCGCCAGCTACCGGACGTTCATCTCGGCGCTGCTCGACATCACCGACAACATGGTGGCCGGCGAGGTCGTGCCCCCGGCGGACGTCGTCCGCCACGACGAGGACGACACCTACCTCGTCGTCGCCGCCGACAAGGGCACCGCCAAGTTCTCGGACATCGCCAACGAGGTCGCCGAGTCGTACAACTTCTGGCTGGGCGACGCCTTCGCCTCCGGCGGCTCCGCCGGGTACGACCACAAGGGCATGGGCATCACCGCCCGCGGCGCCTGGGAGTCCGTGAAGCGGCACTTCCGGGAGCTGGGCGTGGACACCCAGACCCAGGACTTCACGGTCGTCGGCATCGGCGACATGTCCGGTGACGTGTTCGGCAACGGCATGCTGCTCAGCGAGCACATCCGCCTGGTCGCCGCCTTCGACCACCGGCACATCTTCATCGACCCGAACCCGGACGCGGCCGTCTCCTACGCCGAGCGCCGCCGGCTGTTCGAGCTGCCGCGCAGCTCCTGGGCCGACTACGACACCGGGCTGCTGTCGTCCGGCGGCGGGATCTTCCCGCGCAGCGCCAAGTCCATCCAGGTGAACGCGCAGATCCGGGAGGCCCTCGGCATCGAGCCGGGCATCACCAAGATGACCCCGGCCGACCTGATGAAGACCATCCTCACGGCACCGGTCGACCTGCTGTGGAACGGCGGCATCGGCACCTACGTCAAGGCGTCCACCGAGTCGAACGCGGACGTCGGCGACAAGGGCAACGACGCCATCCGCGTCGACGGCAAGGGCCTGCGGGTCTCCGTGGTCGGCGAGGGCGGCAACCTGGGCATGACCCAGCTCGGCCGGATCGAGTTCGCCCTGCACGGCGGCCGGATCAACACCGACGCGATCGACAACAGCGCCGGCGTGGACACCTCCGACCACGAGGTGAACATCAAGATCCTGCTCAACGGTCTCGTCAAGGACGGCGACATGACCGTCAAGCAGCGCAACAAGCTGCTCGCCGAGATGACCGACGAGGTCGGCGCGCTGGTGCTGCGCAACAACTACGCGCAGAACACGGCCATCGCCAACGCCCTGGCCCAGTCCAAGGACATGATGCACGCGCAGCAGCGCTTCCTGAAGCACCTGGTGCGCGAGGGGCATCTGGACCGGGCCCTGGAGTTCCTGCCCACCGACCGTCAGATCCGTGAGCGGCTCGCCTCCGGGCAGGGCCTGACCGGGCCGGAGACGGCCGTGCTGCTGGCGTACACGAAGATCACGGTCGCCGAGGAGCTGCTGCACACCACGCTGCCCGACGACCCGTATCTGAAGGTCCTGCTGCACGCGTACTTCCCGACGGCGCTGCGCGAGCAGTTCATGGAGCACATCGACTCCCACCCGCTGCGCCGCGAGATCACCACGACGGTGCTGGTCAACGACACCGTCAACACGGGCGGTACGACGTATCTGCACCGGATGCGCGAGGAGACCGGCGCGTCGCTGGAGGAGATCGTCCGGGCGCAGACCGCGGCTCGCGCGATCTTCCGCTCCTCGGTGGTGTGGGACGGGGTCGAGGCGCTCGACAACACGGTCGACGCGGAGGTCCAGACCCGCATCCGGCTGCACTCGCGCCGGCTGGTGGAGCGCGGCACGCGCTGGCTGCTCAACAACCGGCCGCAGCCGCTGGAGCTCGAGGAGACGGTGTCGTTCTTCGCCGAGCGGGTCGAGCAGGTCTGGTCGCAGCTGCCCAAGCTGCTGCGCGGCGCGGACCTGGACTGGTACCAGAAGATCTACGACGAGCTGAGCGGAGCCGGTGTGCCGGACGAGCTCGCCACGCGGGTCGCCGGGTTCTCCTCCGCGTTCCCGACGGTCGACATCGTGTCGGTCGCCGACCGGACCGGCAAGGACCCGATGGAGGTCGCCGAGGTGTACTACGACCTCGGTGACCGGCTGCGGATCACACAGCTGATGGACCGCATCATCGAGCTGCCGCGCGCCGACCGCTGGCAGTCCATGGCCCGCGCGGCGATCCGCGAGGACCTGTACGCGGCGCACGCGGCGGTCGCCGCGGAGGTGCTGGCGGAGGGCAACGGCTCGTCGACGCCGCAGCAGCGGTTCGAGCTGTGGGAGCAGAAGAACGCGGCGCTGCTGGGCCGGGCCCGTAGCACGCTGGAGGAGATCCAGGGCTCCGACTCGTTCGATCTCGCCAACCTGTCGGTGGCGATGCGGACGATGCGGACGCTGCTGCGGTCGCATTCCTGACCACCTGAGCAGCTGAGCACCTGAGCAGGCGGACGCGAGGGCGTCCCGGGCCGTCGACCGGCCCGGGACGCCCTCGCGGCGTCGTGACGTCGTGACGTCGTGACGTCGTGGTGCCTGTGGTGCCTTAGGTGGGCATCGGGCCGGGATGCGGTGCGGGCCCGCCGTTCAGGGCAATGGCTCATGGGTGACTGTCCGATTCTCGTTGTCCGCTCCGCCGGGGAGGGACGGTGGGCGCCGCGCCGCCGTGCGTCCCTCGGCCGTCGGACGGACGACGGCCCTGGCCGCCGCCGTACTCGTCCTCGTCCTGATGGTCCTGGTGATCGTGCGGCTCCCCTGGGTCGGCGACCTGGGCATGCACGCGGCGACCGTGCAGCGGCTGCGGCACAGCCCGCTCGACCCCGGCAACCCCCTGGTCGACGCGGACACGCCGAGCCCGTACTACTCCCCGTGGATGCTCCTGCTCGGCATCGTCGCCCGGTTGCCGGGGCTGTCGGTGTTCGTGGTGCTGCGGCTGGCCGCCGTGGCCGGGCTGGCGCTCCTGGTCACAGGGGTGTGGCGGTATGTGCGGACGCTGAGCGCGCACCGGGCCGCGCCCGCGCTCGCCCTGCTGAGCCTGCTGCTGCTGTGGGGCACCACCGCGTTCCTGTGGAGCGGCTTCACGGGGATGAACTCGCTGGCGCTGACGGTGTCGTATCCGAGCACGTTCACGCTCGGGCTCGCCTTCCACTTCTGGGCGTGGCTGACGGGGGCGCTGCGCCGGGAGGCCGCCTGGCCGACGTGGCTCGGTCTGGGGGTGCTGTGCGCGGTGATCCTGCTCTGCCACCAGTTCTCGGGGGTGGTGGCCGGCCTGGGCGCCGTCGCCACGGTGCTCGCGGCGCGGCCCCGGCGCGCGGTCTGGCCGCGGCCGGCCGCCGGGCTGCTGCTGGGGGCGCTGGTCCTGTGGGCCTGGCCGTACTACGACTTCTACGCCCTGTTCGGCGCCGGGGCCGCGCTGGAGGACGTGCACCGGGTGCTGTACGGGCATCCGGTGGCGCGGTACGGGCTGGTGCTGCTCGGGGTGGCCGCGCTGGTGCCGCGATGGCGGCGCGACCGGTGGGATCCACTGGTGCTCTTCTTCGCGCTGGGGGTGCTGGTCGCCGGGGCGGGATGGGTGAGCGGCCACTACTCGTGGGGGCGCGCGCTGCCCGCCGCGCTGATCCCGGCCCAGCTCGCGGTGGCGCTGGAGGTGACCGGCGCGGGGCGCCGGCGGCTGCGGGCCTGCTGGGCGGTGCTGCTGGGCGGGGCGCTGGTGGTCGGGGCGTGGGCGCAGGCGGGGACGCTGGGGTACGTGCTTCCGCGGGGGGTGCTGCCGGGGGTGGTGGAGGACGGGTACCGGCCGCCGTGGACGGGGTACCACTGGATCACGCCGTGGGTGCGGTACGGGGATGTGGTGATGGCGGAGGGGCGGGCGGCCCGGCAGGTGCCGGCGTACGGGCCCTACACGGTGGCTCCGGGGTACCCCGACTTCTTCCTTCCGGATGAGCGGGGGCGGGTGGGGGCGACGGTGCGGTACTTCGCGGAGGGGACGTCGGAGGGGGTGCGGCGGGGGATCGAGCGGGAGTACGGGGTGCGGTGGGTGGTGGGGCGGGGTGGGTGGCCGGGTGGCGCGGGGTTGCGGGAGGTGGCCCGGGGGCCGGAGGGGGAGGTGCTGTACGCGGTGCCGTGAAAGGGGGGTGTGGTGGTGGTTTTTTCGCCCCCGCCGCCCCTTCCCGTTCCCGTCCCCTGGGGGCTGTGCCCCCAGACCCCCCTTCGGCCCTGAAGGGGCCTTGTCCTCAAACGCCGGACGGGCTGAGAAGCCTGAAGATGGTCGCTGCCAGGTGGGCTGCGCGGCGGAGGCGGGGGTGGGCCAGGTGGTGGGCGGTGGGGCGCAGGACGGTGGCCGTGAGGCCGGTGGGTTCCCAGCGGAGCTGGAGGCGGCCGGGGCCGTGGCCCTCGGGCTCGACGGTGATCCGGTGCGGGGCCGCGCCCGAGCGGTAGGGGACGTGGGCGGTCAGGGCGGGGAAGGCGAGCGGGGCCAGCAGCAGCCCCCGGTTGCCCTGGCCCCGGCAGGTGAGCCGGACCATCGGATGACGCACCCCGGCGAAGCCGCTCAGCGGGAGGCGTGCGGCCGCCGGGTCGAGACGGACCCGCCCCTCGAAGACCCCCGGACGGACCGGGAGCAGCCGGAAGGGGACGGAGAGGCGCCGCCGGCCGGGGGAGAGGAGGAGGCTCGCGCGCTGCGGGCCGACCGGGAGGCGCAGGGCCGGGTCGTAGGTGCGCACGGTCAGGTCGACGGAGGCCCCCGGGCCCCGGGCGATCTCGGTGATCTCGTGGCGGAACTGGGCGCCGGGGAACGGGCGGGTGTCCAGCTCCAGCTCGGTCAGGTCCAGCTCACGGCGGGCGCCGGTCGACCCGGGGACCTGCCCGCCCCAGTAGACGCGCCCGTCCGCGCCCGTGCTCAGCTCCCTCGGGGCGACGCCGTGGCCGAGCCCCCGGGCGGCCCACCGGACCTCGGAAAGCCGCCGGTCGCGGATCAGCTGGAGCACCACCCGCTCGGCCCGGGGCAGCCGGGCGTACGCGCCCGGCGACAGGGTCCCCAGGTACGGGTTCACCAGGTCGGCGAAGGTCTCCAGCCACTCCTCCTCCCGGTAGGGCAGATCACCCGCGTACATCCGGAAGTCGTGCTTGAGGAACTTGTGGTCCTTGTCCTCGCGCAGCGCCCGGTGCCCGCTGTCGTCCAGGAACGCGTCGATCAGCCGCTGGACGTGGATCCGGTCGCGGACGTTGGTGAGCAGATGCCGCTGGTTGGAGATGGACGCCGCGCCGGAGCCCGCGTACGGGGCGACGTACCAGAGGTAGACCGGCTCGGGGATGATCGTGAAGCGTTCCGCCAGGCAGTACGCCTGGGCCGAGAACAGCTGGTCCTCGTAGTGGATGCCCTCGGGGAAGCGCAGTCGGTGCCGGTCGAGGAAGGCGCGGGCGTACATCTTGCTGGTCGACAGGTGTTCGAAGAACAGTCGCGGGTCGGCCGCGATGCCGTCCAGGGTGCGGCGCTCGCGCACGAGGTGCGGCATCCAGGTGGAGCGGCGGCCGGTGTCCACCCGGACCCGCCGCACGGCGCCCATCGCGAAGTCGATCTCGCGTTCCCGGTGTGCGGCGAGCAGTGCCGCGACCGACTCCTCGGGCAGTTCGTCGTCGCTGTCGAGGAACATCAGGTACGGCGCCCGCGCCAGCTCCAGTGCCCTGTTGCGCGGCGCGCTGCACCCGCCGCTGTTCTCCGGCAGCCGCAGGTACCGGATACGGCCGTCGGTGGCGGCCAGCGCCCGCGCCACCCGGGGGGTGTCGTCCGTCGAGTGGTCGTCGCTGATGACGATCTCGAGGTTCCGGTGGGTCTGCCGGCGCACCGACTCCACCGCGCGGGGCAGCCGTTCGGCGTCGTTGTGGACGATCACCGTCACGGTGACGTCGGGGACCGGCGGGGTGCTCATGCCGCCTCCTCGGGCGTGGGCGCCGGGGTGCGTTCCCCGACCGGCAGCACCGGCGGCAGTGACGCCTCGTCCTGGCCGAGGAAGACCCGGCGCACGACGCGTTCGGCGGCGCGGCCGTCGTCGTACTCGCAGAACCGGCGCCGGAAGACGGCCCGCGCCTTCGCCGCGTTCTCGTCGCGCCAGGCGTCGGTGGTGAGGATCCCGGTCAGCTCCTCCTGGGTGCGGGCCACCGGACCGGGCGCCTCGGCCGTCAGGTCGAAGTAGACGCCGCGCGTGGTGCGGTACGTCTCCCAGTCGTCGGCGTGGATGACGATCGGGCGGTCCAGGTTGGCGTAGTCGAACATGATCGACGAGTAGTCCGTGACCAGGACGTCGGCGGCCAGGCACAGCTCCTCGACCGGGTCGTAGGACGAGACGTCCACCACCCGGCCGGAGCGGCGCAGGCTGGTGAGCGGGGAGGCGGCGCCGTCGTAGAAGTAGTGGCCGCGCACCAGCAGGACGGTGTCCTCGCCGAGCCGGTCGGAGAGGGCGGCGAGGTCCAGGCGCGGGGTCCAGCCGGCCTCGTAGTCGCGGTGCGTGGGCGCGTACAGGACGGCCCGGCGGCCCGGCGCGATGCCGAGGCGTTCGCGGACGGCGCGGATCTCGGCGGCGCCGGCCGTGTAGTAGACGTCGTTGCGCGGATAGCCGTGGTCCAGTGAGACGTACCGGGACGGGTAGGCCCTCTCCCACATCCGGGTGGTGTGGCTGTTGCTGGAGATGCTGTAGTCCCATTTGTCGACGCGTTCCAGCAGCGCCTCGAAGTCCAGGCCCTGGGCGGCGGCCGGGAACGGCAGCTGGTCCACGCCCATGCGCTTGAGCGGGGTGCCGTGGTGGGTCTGGACGTGGACCGTGCCGGGGCGCTTGACCACCGCGTTCGGGAAGTTGACGTTGTTGACGAGGTACTTCGCGGTGGCGAGCACCTCCCAGTAGCGGCGGGTGCCGGGGACGATGTGGTCGGTGCCGGGCGGGAGCAGGGCGGCGTTGCGGTCGGTCACCACCCACACGGGGTGGATGTGCGGGGCGAGTTCGGCGAGCTTGGCGGCGATCGCGGCCGGGTTGCAGGAGACCCCGCGGTTCCAGTAGGCGGCGAACACCGCGAGATGGGGGTCGACGGGCCGGTGCAGGGCCCGGCGGTACTGGAGGTCGCGGACCCGGGTGCCCAGCTGCCGCCTGCCGGCGCGCACCGTGGACCGCACCGCGCGCCGGGTGCGGTTGGCGGCCTGGAAGGCCCGGTACTTGGTGTAGGCGCCCTCCTCGAGCAGCGAGCGGCGGATGCCCTCGAGGCCGGCCGGGCGCCGGTGGCCCTCGGGGCGGCGGCGCAGCGCGGCGACGGAGGCCCGGTGGAAGAACTCCCGGGCCACGTCCTCGGGCATGCCGTCGCGGGTGAAGGCGCGCAGGCAGTCGCGGACCATGATCTCGTACAGCACCGTGTACACGGCGGGGCGTTCGCGGGCGAGGTCGAGGAGACGCTCGTAGCGGTCGACGAGCGCGTAGTGCTGTTCGGGGGTCTTCGGGGGGAGTCCGGCGGGCCGCAGCCGGCGGTCCTCGTAGGCGATGTGCGGCAGCGCGGCGACGCGGTCGGCGAGCAGCAGGGCGGCGAGCGCCGTGCCCGCTTCGTCGTCGCCGTTGAGCTGTTCCTCGTGCGCCCGCCAGAAGCCGGCGCGCAGCACGCGGGCGCCGAGCAGCGGGGTCAGGCGCAGCAGATAGGCACTGTCGTCGAGGGCGAGGCCGGTGCGGCCGGCGCGGGCGAGCAGCGGGCCGTCCGCCGAGGGCAGACCGGAGCCGCGCCAGGTGCTGCGGAGGTGGTCGAGGAGGAGGACGTCCGCGGTGCCGGTGAGTCCGGCGACCCGTTCGGCGACGGTACGGGTGCTGCCGGGCGGCAGGCCGTCCTTGGCGCGGACGAAGTGCAGCCAGCGTCCGCCGGCCCGGGCGGCCCCCGCCGCGCGGGCCGCCGCGTCGGACGTGCCCTCGGGCAGGGACAGCACCTGGACGTCGGGCGCGTGCCGCTCCGCCGTACGACGGGCCCAGTCACCGACGGCGGCGACGACGACCTCGGTGTCCGGGAGGGGGCGGTCGGCGAGGGAGTCGAGCAGGCCGGTCAGGTGGTCCTGGGTGTTCGGCCCGTGGACGACGACGCTGAGCTCGGGCATCTCGGGGCTCCTTCGGCTGCTCGACGTCCCACCGGGCTTCCCGCTTCAGTCATATTGACACCAATACGATGAAAAGGTCGCGAGGGCACGCGGTCCGCGCGTCAGGAGGGGACCGGCGCCGCCTTCGGCTTCGGCTTCGGCTTCGGCTTGCGGGCCTTGTCCGTCCCCCCGGTGAACGCCTCGTACTCCTTGAGCACGTCCTCCGTCGGCCCGTCCATCAGCAGCTCGCCCCGCTCCAGCCAGAGCACCCGGTCGCAGGTGTCGCGGATCGACTTGTTGTTGTGGCTGACCAGGAACACCGTCCCCGCCCGCCCGCGCAGCTCCCGGATCCGGGCCTCGGAACGCTTCTGGAAGGAGCGGTCGCCGGTGGCCAGCGCCTCGTCGACGAGGAGGACGTCGTGGTCCTTGGCGGCGGCGATGGAGAAGCGCAGCCGGGCCGCCATGCCGGAGGAGTACGTCCGCATCGGCAGGGTGATGAAGTCGCCCTTCTCGTTGATCCCGGAGAAGTCGACGATCTCCTGGTACCGCGCCTTGATCTCCTCGCGGGACATGCCCATGGCGAGCCCGCCGAGGTGGACGTTGCGCTCGCCGGTCAGATCGCGCATCAGCGCCGCGTTGACGCCGAGCAGGGAGGGCTGGCCGTCGGTGTAGATACGGCCGTTCTCCACCGGGAGCAGGCCGGCGACCGCCTTGAGCAGGGTCGACTTGCCCGAGCCGTTGGTGCCGATGAGCCCGATCGCCTCGCCCCGGTACGCCACGAAGGACACGCCCTTCACGGCGTGCACCGTGCGCACACCCGACGCCTTCTCGGTCTGCTCGCGGCGCAGGATGCGGTTGAGGGCGGCGGTGGCGGAGCCACGCCCGGCGCCGGTGCCGTTGACCCGGTAGACGATGTCGACGCGGTCCGCGACGACCGTGGGGATCTTGTTGTCGCCGGTGTCAGCCACGGCCGTACCTCTCCTCAGCCTTCCAGAAGTAGACGAACCCGACCACGCCGGCCAGTACCGCCCAGCCCAGCGCGAACGCCCACACGTGCGGGGGCAGGTAGGAGGTCCCGTAGTCGTCGATCAGCGCGAAGCGCATCAGGTCCATGTAGATCGCCGCAGGGTTCCACTGCAGCACGTCGGCGAGCCAGCCCGGCACGTCCTTGTCGTGCAGCATCGCCGGGATGCTGAACATCACGCCGGACGCGTACATCCAGGTGCGCAGCACGAACGGCATCAGCTGGGCCAGGTCGGGCGTCTTGCTGCCCATCCGCGCGAAGATCAGCGCGAGGCCGGTGTTGAACACGAACTGCAGCAGCAGCGCGGGGATCACCAGCAGCCAGGACAGGCCGGGGTAGCTGCCGAAGGCGATCATCACGACGACGAGCACGGCCATCGAGAACAGCAGCTGCTGGAGCTGCTGGAGCGCGAAGGAGACGGGCAGCGAGGCCCGCGGGAAGTGCAGGGCCCGCACCAGTCCGAGGTTCCCGGAGATCGCCCGCACGCCGGTGAGCACCGAGCTCTGGGTGAAGGTGAACACGAACACGCCCGTCACCAGGAAGGGCACGTAGATCTCGTGCGGGATGCCCCGGCGGGCGTTCAGCAGCAGACCGAAGATGAAGAAGTACACGGCCGCGTTCAGCAGCGGGGTCGCCACCTGCCACAGCTGGCCCAGCTTGGCCTGGCTGTACTGGGCGGTCAGCTTCGCCCGGGAGAAGGCGAGGATGAAGTGCCGCCGTCCCCAGAGCTGGCGGACGTACTCGAAGAGGGACGGCCGGGCGCCGCTGACCGTGAGGCCGTGCCGGGCGGCGAGGGCCGCGAGGTCGCCCTCGGGCGGTATCGGGCCCGTCGGAGCGGGGGGCGGTGTGTGGAGGACCTGACTCACATCCGCTGCTTTCGCTAGGGGGAGGGGGTGGCAACGGTTCGTACGCAGTCGTCACGCGACATCGACGTGACGTGACCCGACTCGTACGGCTCATACGTCGGAACGGCACCGTATCGTCGCGACGCGAGCGTAATCGGAGCGTACGTCGGAACGCAACCGTTCCGTCGTCGCCCTATGCTGGTCGGCATGACGACGAACTCCGACGAGCCCCAGCCGCGTCCGCGCCGCAGGGCCCCCGCCGGGGCCGCCGTACTGAGGGAGGACGTGACGGAGGCCATCCGGGCGGCCGTCCTCGAGGAACTGGCCGCGGCCGGCTACGCGCGGATGTCCATCGAGGGGATCGCGCGCCGCGCGGGCGTCGGCAAGACGGCGGTGTACCGGCGCTGGCGCTCCAAGCAGCACCTGGTCCTCGACCTGGTGTCGGCGATCGCCGTCCAGGGCCTGCCCGCCCCGGACACCGGCTCCCTGGAGGGCGACCTGCGGCTGCTGTACGAGGTCACCTCCCGCGCGCTGCGCCACCCGGTGGCCTCCCAGATCCTCCCCGACCTCCAGGCCGAGGCCGCCCGTAACCCGGACATCGCCGAGGCCCTGCAGAAGGCGCTGCGCGAGGGCCAGGACGGAGTCGCGAAGGGCATCGTCGCGGCGGCGGAGCAGCGCGGTGACCTCCGCCCCGGCGCCGACCACGCCCTGGCCGTCGACCTGATCTCCGGCCCCCTCTACTGGCGCTCGGTGGTCATCCGCAGCCCCCGGCTCCCGAAGGGCTACCTGGACGCCCTGACGCGGGCCACCACGGAGGCCCTGAAGGCCCTGTGAGACCGGCCGGGGCTTGTCGGCGGCCCCTGGGTCCCCCACGAGACGATGGGCGTCCACCGGGTCGTGTCGCTCTGGACCGTCCGGGACGGACGGATCACGCGGTGCCGGGCCGCCGGCTGTCAGGGGCGGGCCGCCGAGGGGTGGAGGCGGAGCCAGCCGGACCAGGCCGAGGTGATCATGGCATCGGTGTCGTGGCGGGCCTTCCAGTTCAGCTCCACGGCCGCGCGGTCGGCCGAGGCGATGACGCGGGCCGGGTCGCCGGGGCGGCGGGGAGAGACCGTGGGCCGGCGGTCGTGACCGGTGAGGGCGTTGACCCGGTCGATCATCTCCCGGACGGAGACGCCCTCGCCGCGGCCGATGTTGAGGGTGAGGTTCCGGCCGGGGGCGGAGCGCAGCGCGCGGGCCGCCGCCACATGGGCCTCGGCCAGGTCGAGGACGTGGATGTAGTCGCGGACGCAGGTGCCGTCGGGGGTCGGGTAGTCGTCGCCGAACACGCGCGGCGGCAGGCCGTCCGTCAGCTTCTCGAAGATCATCGGGATGAGGTTGTGGACGCCCGTGTCGGCGAGGTCCGGGCGGGCCGCGCCGGCCACGTTGAAGTAGCGCAGGCAGGCCGTCGCGAGCCCGGCGGCCGCGCCGGCCGCGCGGACCAGCCACTCGCCGGCCAGCTTGGTCTCGCCGTACGGCGACATGGGCAGGCACGGGGTCTCCTCGGTCACCAGCTTCACGTCCGGCATGCCGTACACCGCCGCCGAGGAGGAGAAGACGAAGGAGCGGACGCCGGCCGAGGCGCCCGCGTCCAGCAGGACGCGCAGGCCCTCGACGTTCTCCCGGTAGTAGTACAGGGGGAGCGACACCGACTCGGCGACCTGCTTCTTCGCCGCCAGGTGGACGATGCCGGTGACCTCGTGGTCCGCGAGGGCGCGCGCCACCCGCTCGCCGTCCAGGGTGGAGCCGGTCACCAGCGGGACCCCGTCCGGCACCCGGCCGGGGAGGCCGGTGGACAGGTCGTCGTACACCACCGCCCGTTCGCCCGCCGCGGTCATCGCCCGCACGACGTGCGCCCCGATGTAACCGGCGCCGCCGGTGATCAACCAGGTCATGGGATGGTCGCCCCCTGTCTGTGGCCCGTGCCCGTCCGGTCCGGAAATGGTCGGTGCTCAGTGAAGCAGGCGCCACAGCCGTGCGCGTAGCACCGGCACGACTCCGCGTACCCCGGTTGCCACACGCAGCGCCAGCGAGCCGGAGTGCGTGGCGTACGGGCGGACCAGCACCACGCCGTGCCGGGGGCTCGGCACCGCGCGGCGGCGCAGCAGGCCCGGCCCGGCGAGGGCGTGCGCCGTGACCCGGCGGCTCGATCCGTCCCGGAAGCGGACCCGCAGCCGCAGGTCCCAGGCGCCGGTGCCGAGCGTGGCGAGCCGGTCCAGCCGTACGGTCGTCCCGGCGACCCAGGTGTGCCCGGGAGCCGCCCGCAGCGGCACGGTACGGCGGACGGCGGTGCCGTCCCGGTCCCGGTGCCGCCACTCCACCTCCACCGACCGCGGTCCCGCCTGCGCCACCCGGCCGTACAGCTCGTGCAGGCGCAGCCGCAGCCGTACGCCGCGTGCGCGGGGGCGCAGTTCCGCGTCCACGGCGAGCGGGAGCAGCGGCGCGGGGCGGGTCAGCAGAGTCTCCAGGGTGATCCCGGGCAGGCCGTCCGACCAGCGGGGCGTGCCGTCCTCCGCGCGGACGTAGGGCGGGCACAGCCGGGCCGGCCGGGCCGCCAGCTCCCGCAGCCGGGGCAGGTCGCACGGCTCGGGGGAGGCCAGCACCACCCGTCCGATCAGCCGGCCGGGGGCGACGGGGTCGCGGGCCCAGTCGGCGGCGTCGTAGTCCGCGAGGAACGCCCGGGTGTGCGCCCACCAGCCGCGCCGGTACTCCTCGTCGCGCAGCGGCAGCTCCCGGACGTACATGCGCAGGTCGTGGTCGAGGAACTTGGCCCGTGCCCTGCGGGCCAGCCGCTTCTGGCCGGCGGCCAGCAGGATCTCGTGGGCGGTGCGGCACGCGTGCGTGCGGGCCCGCCAGTTGTCGACGTCCGCCCGGTCCAGCGAGATCGACAGCCGGCGCGCCGACCGGCGGACGTGCCACACGTACACCGGGTCGGGGACCAGCGCGACGCGCGGCCCCGCGGCCCACACCCGCGCGGTGAACACGAGGTCCTCGTAGGGGAACCGGCCCTCGGGGAAGCGGATGGCGTGCGCGCGCAGGAAGGCGGTGGCGTAGAGCTTGTTGACGCACAGGGTGTCGTGGACCAGGCGCGGGCGCCGCGCCGGGCGGGCGAGCACGGCGGGCGAGGCGTACAGGCCCGGCTCCCAGGGCACCTCGCGCCCCGACGGCAGCTCGCGGCGCACGCACAGTCCGGCGGCGACCTCGGCGTCCGCGCCGGTCGCGGCGGTCAGCAGCGCGTCGGCCGCGCCGGGCGGCAGGACGTCGTCGCTGTCCAGGAACATCACGTACGGCGAGGTCACCGCGGCGAGCCCGGTGTTGCGCGGAGTGCCGCAGCCGCCGCTGTTGACCGGGCGCCGGATCACCCGCAGCCGCGGTTCGCCGGCGGCGAGCCGGTCCAGCAGGGCGGCGCTGCCGTCCGTCGAGCAGTCGTCGACCGCGACGACCTCGCGGACGGCGGGTCCCTGTCCGAGCGCGGAGCGCACGGCGTCGGCCACATGGGCGGCGTCGTTGTGGCCGATGACGACCACGGAGACCTGGGGGTGAGGGGGGTGCATGACGTCCTCGGGGCGCTTTACGGGCTGTTCCTACCCTTTGCCCGGAAAGGGGCGTTCCGTACACGTGCGGCGGGCTACGCGCCTTCCGTCGCCGCCGTGTCCAGCGCCGCGGTGAGCCGGTGCAGCCGGCTGCTCAGTTCGACGATCTCGTCGATCTCGAAGCCGGTCGCGGCCACGATCCGGCGCGGCACCTCCAGGGCCCGCTGCCGCAGCGCGACGCCCTCGGGGGTGGGGCGGACCTCCACCGACCGCTCGTCGCGCGCGCTGCGCTCCCGGCTCACCAGGCCGGCCGCCTCCAGCCGCTTGAGCAGCGGGGACAGCGTGCCGGAGTCCAGCCGCAGATGCTCGCCGAGCCGCTTCACGGGCAGGCCGCCGTGCTCCCACAGCACCAGCATGACCAGGTACTGCGGATAGGTGAGCCCGAGGTCCTTGAGGACCACCCGGTACACGCCGTTGAAGGCGCGGGACGCCGCGTTCAGCGTGAAGCAGATCTGCTGGTCGAGGCGGAGCCAGTCGTCCGCGGCGCCCTGTGGTGGGGGTGGCGCCTGTGCGGCGGGTGGGGGAGTCGGAGTCGGTGTCATGCCTCCAGGATAGCTCTGGTGGGCCATTTAGTTGTGCGCAATTGAGTTGTGTGCTCTACTTGTGGTCGCACGGCGACCGAGGCCACCACCGGCCTGGCCGCGCCACCGACTCGAGAGGGAAGGTCCTTCCATGGACGCGCTCTACACCGCTGTCGCCACCGCCACCCACGGCCGCGAGGGCCGCGCCGTCACCTCCGACGGCAAGCTGGACCTCGGTCTGAGCGCCCCCGTGGAGCTCGGCGGCGACGGCCAGGGCACCAACCCCGAGCAGCTCTTCGCCGCCGGCTACGCGGCCTGCTTCGGCAGTGCCCTCGGTGTGGTCGGCCGGGCGGCGAAGGTCGACGTCAGCGACGCCGCGGTGACCGCCGAGGTCGGCATCGGCAAGCAGGGCGAGGGCTTCGGGCTCGCCGTGACGCTCCGCGTCGAGCTGCCCGACAGCGTGGACGAGGAGACCGGCCGCAAGCTGGTCGAGCAGGCCCACCAGGTCTGCCCCTACTCCAACGCCACCCGCGGCAACATCGACGTCGACCTCGTCATCGAGTAGTCCCCGGCAGCCGCGCCAGCACCTCCCCCGTCCGCCGGCTCCACGCCACCACCACCGCCTCCCCGGGCACCCGCTGCCGGGGCGTCAGCAGCACCCAGCGCGCGTGGTACCGGCGGACCACCGCGGCCCGTTCGGCGCGGCTCGAACCCGGGTCGAGGTAGGCCCGCACATCGGCCGCCCGCCGCAGCCGCTCCTTCTCGTCCAGCGCCGCGTCGGGCCAGGCCGGCGCGGCGAGGTTCGGCCCGTACCCGGCGATCGCGTGGACGGCGTAGTAGCCGTCGGCGATCACCACCTCGCCCGGTCCGATGTGCCGTGCGGCCCACGCGTAGTCCGGCCAGCTCGGCGGCTGCTCGAAACCGGCCGGCACCACCGCCCCGGCCTGCACGGTCAGGAACCCGGCGCACGCCCCCGCCGCCGCGGCCCCGCCCAGGAGCCGCCGCCACACCGGCCACGGCCGGGGCGCCGCCAGCTCCACCGCGAGCGCGAACTGCGGCGCCACCAGCGTGAGCCCGAGGATCCTGCCGTACGTGTAGTGCCCGCTGACCCATCCGTACGTCACCATCAGGCAGTCCAGGACGAACATCAGCACCAGCGGATCACGCCACGAGGTGCGCCGCGCCCGCAGCCACAGCGCCGGTAGCCCCAGCAGCGCCAGCCCGAACTGCCCGCCGAGGTCCAGGTACAGCCGCCGGTGCATCGCGTCCACGCTGTCGTCCCCGGCCAGCGCGAACACGTCGAAGTACGGCCAGCAGGCGGCCGTCAGCAGCGCCACCGCCCCGGTCAGGGCCCACCGGCCCAGGGCGGCGGGCCCCCAGCGCCGCTGCCAGCCGGCGATCAGCGCCACCGCCCCCAGCGCGGCCGCGACCGCCGTGATCGGATGCACCAGCAGGATCAGCCCGTACAGCGCGCCCAGCGCCGCGTACCCCGGCACCGGGCGCAGCCCGCTCGGCCCCACGTACCGCACGGCCCCCGCGTTCCGGGCCAGCGCCCCGGTCAGCGCCCACGCCCAGAAGGCGAGACCGATCGCGAGCGCCGACGGGTAGGCGAGGTTGCCCGTCATCGACATCAGGTTTAGGTAGCCGCTCCACCAGGCCCGCTCCAGCCCCCACAGCAGCGTCATCGCGCCGAGCGCCAGCACCGGCGCCCAGGGGCGCGGGGTCAGCACCCGCACGAAGCGGCCGATCCCGCTCAGCAGCACCAGCAGGTTCAGCGGCCCGGTGAGCCGGAGCACCTCCCAGCCGCCCAGCCCCGTCAGCCGGGCGAACCCGCCCTGCGCCAGCGCGAACGGCGAGTAGTAGGGGCTGCCCGCCCCCGGCAGGTCCGCCATCGGGTGCCGGGGGTGGAGCAGATCGTCCTTGAGGCGCTCGACGACCGCCGCGTGCTGCCCGGCGTCGCAGCACAGCGGCACCCTCCAGTACGCCAGCGACATCACCAGCCAGAACAGGAACCCGAACAGCTGGTACGGGGTGGGGCGCCAGGCCCCGCCGCCGCGCAGCGCCGTGGCACCGCGCACCGTCCGCCGGACGAGGACCGGGGCGCTCATCGGGCGGTGGGGGAGGGGAGCGTGTGAGGCATTTGGCGTATGTTCCCGCCGAGGTCAAGGGGATGACCTCGAGTCACCTCATCGAGTGATCCTGATGGTCCGGGGCGGCCGTCGGCCGCGCCCCCTGCGCCGGCACCGTCGCCCGCCGCGCCAGCGGCTCCAGCAGCAGCGGCACCCCCAGCACCGGCAGCAGCCACGCCGCCGTGATCAGCCGCTCGCCCCAGATGTTGATGTCCGGATGCCCGGCCTGGTTGAGGACCCCCGTGGCGGCCGCCGCGACCAGGAACGCGCCGAACACCGGGCGCCGCCGCGCCCCCATGACACCGGCCGCCAGGAACGCCACGAACACCGGCTCCCACAGCTGCCGGCGCAGCCACTCCGTCCAGAAGTTCCCCTGGAGCTGGAAGAACTCCGCCCACGGCCGCTCCCGGTCGGGGCGGGCGAAGTGATCGGTGAGCAGGTCCTGCACGCTCTCCGACATCGACGGATGGTCCAGCAGCCGGGCCAGCAGCACCGCGCCGAGCGCCCCCGCGCACCCCGTCGCGGCGAGCGCCGCCACCCCGCGCCCCGGCCCCCGTCCCCGCCACCGGCGCCATACGGCGATCACCCCGCCCGCGCCCGCCAGGCACAGCCCGAGGAACAGCGCCTGCGAGTGCTTGACGGTGAACAGTGCGAGCAGCGCCCCGCCCGCCAGCGCCAGACCCGTCCGGGCGCGCCGCCCCTCCAGCACCAGCGCGCAGCCCCACAGCGCGGCCAGCGTCAGCGCCAGCAGCAGCCCCTCGGCCATCGGGCGCATCGCGGTCGTCCCGCACGGCAGGAACAGGAACAGCGCCTGCCCGGTGAGCGCGAGCGGCACGGACACCGCCAGGGCGCGCAGCACCAGGAAGGCGAGCACCCCGCCCGCGCAGGTGACCACCACGCCCGCCGCCCACACCCCCCAGGTCACCCCGAACAGCCCGACGAACGGGGCCAGGAACAGCGGATAGCCGGGCCGCACCTCGAAGATCCGCATGAACCGCTCCGGCATGAACGGCACCGTGTGCCCGCCGGTCTGCCCGGCCCTCAGCCGCGCCTCCACCTGCCGCCACTCCCGCTCCCGGCACTCGCGCACCACCCGCGGTGCGGGGTCCGGGGCGTGGAAGCGGACCACGTCGACGTTCTGCCCGCGGTGCGCGATCGTCGCCCGGCCGGCGCAGAAGTAGTCGATGGTGGCGGACGCCGCCTCCCGCTTGTCCGCACCGGTCAGGCTCAGCGCGTACGACAGGTAGTTCTTGCTGTCGGGGGTGTCCCGGCCAGTCACGTTGGCGAGCTGCAGCAGCGCGAAGACGGCGGCCAGCAGCAGCACCCGGGTGCGCGGCCTCACGACGGGGTCAGCCGGTCGCGGCCGGTGGCCTGGCCGGGCACCCGGGCCGGTCCGGCCGGCCGCTCGGGCATCCGCTCGCCCAGCATCAGCGTCCGCACCACCCGCTCCGCGGCCCGTCCGTCGTCGAACTCGCAGTACCGCTTCCGGAACGCCGACCGCAGCCGCGCCGCCTCCGCGTCCCGCCAGGTCCCCGAGTCGAACAGCCAGGCGAGCTCCGGGTAGGACCGCGCGACATGGCCCGGCGCCTCCGCCGTGATGTCCAGATAGGCGCCCCGGCTCGCCCGGTACGCGGCCCAGTCGTCGGCGTGGATCACGATCGGCCGGTCCAGCACGGCGTAGTCGAACATCAGGGCCGAGTAGTCGGTGACCAGCACGTCGGCGGCGAGCAGCACGTCCCCCGCCTCCGGTTCGTCCGTCGCGTCGACGAGCACGCCCCGCCGGTGCAGCTCCGCGAGGCCCAGTCCGCGCGCCGGCCCGGCGGCCAGCGAGGGGTGCAGCCGGACCACCAGGGTGCGGCCCTCGCCCAGGTCCGCGGCGAACCGGGCGTAGTCGATCCGCTCCACCAGCCCGTCCCTGCGGTAGTCGCGGCGGGTCGGCGCGTACAGCACCACCGTGTCGCCCTCCGGGATGCCGAGCCGCTCGCGGACCGCGCGGCCGCTGTCCGGGCCCGCGCCGGCCAGGGCGTCGTTGCGGGGGCTGCCGGTGCGCACGGAGGTGAAGTGGCAGGGGTACGCCCGCTCCCACACCAGCTCGGAGTGCCGGTTGGCGACCAGGCTGTAGTCCCAGCGGTCGGCCCGGCGCAGCATCCGCGGCACGTCGGTGCCGTGCCGGGCGCCCGGCCGGTCCAGCAGATCGGCGCCCATGTACTTCAGCGGGGTGCCCAGATGGGTGTGGATGTGCACGCTGCCGGGGCGTTTGACCAGCGCCCCGGGCCAGTTGACGTTGTTGACGAAGAAGGTGGCCCGCTCGGTCACCCTGCGGTAGCCCGGCGAGTCCAGGAGCACGTACTCGGTGTCCGGCGGCAGCCCGGCCACCCCCTCCTCGTCGGCCAGCACCCACACGCCCCTGAGGTGCGGGGCGATCTCGCGCGCCGCGCGGTGGACGGCCGCCGGGTCGCCGAGCACGCCCCGGTGCGAGAACGCCGAGTACACGACGAGGCCGGGGTCCAGCGGCCGGTACGGGTTGAGCGAGGACCGGGCCCGGGAGGCCCGCGCCGCTGTCGCCGCACGCGCCTGGGCGGCCCGCCGCCCCAGCTCACGGCCCGCCCGCCCGGCCCCTCGGCGCAGCACGTACCCGGCGTAGCTCCCCTCCAGCACCCGCAGTTCGTCGGGGACCCGGACGCCCTCCGGCCGGTGCGCCCGGAACATCTCGGCCGTGCGGCGGAAGAACTCCGCCTTGTCGGACGGCGGCAGGCGGTCCGGCTTGGCCAGGATGTCGAGACAGTGCTCGCCCATCTTGGCGTGCAGGAAGGGCCGCCAGTGCGCCAGCGCCGGGCGGGCGTCGACGAACCGGAACACCCGCGCGTACTGCTCGTGCACGTCGAAGTGCTTGCGGCTGGTGGTGGACAGGATGCTGCCCCGGCGGCGCTGCCGGTAGTACACGCAGATCCGGTCCAGGGTGGCGACGCGCTCCGCGCTGAGCAGCACCGGGAAGGTCCAGGGCGTGTCCTCGTAGTAGCCGGGCGGGAAGGTGAAGCCCTCCCGCTCGACGAAGTCGCGGCGGTAGACCTTGTTCCACACCACCATCAGCAGATCGAGGATCGCGGGCCGCTCGGCCGCCGTGAACGTGCCGCCGGACGTCTCCGCCAGCAGCGGCGCCAGGACGTTGCGGCGGGTGCCGCCCCACCAGTGGGTGCGGGCGTAGTCGAAGACCAGGACGTCCGGGTCGCCGGTCTCGTCGAGCCGGTCGGCCAGGGCGCGCAGCGCGCCCGGCGTGAGGGTGTCGTCGCTGTCCAGGAAGAACAGGTAGTCGCCCGTCGCGTGCGGCATCCCGGCGTTGCGGGCCCGGCCGAGGCCCACGTTCTCCGGGAGGTGCAGCACCCGGACCCGCTCGTCGCGGGCCGCGTACGCGTCGAGGATCGCCCCGCAGCCGTCCGGGGAGCGGTCGTCGACGGCGATCACCTCGATGTCGCGGTACGACTGCCCGAGCACCGAGTCGAGACAGGCGTGCAGGTACCCCTGCACCTTGTGGACGGGGACGATGACGCTGAAGCGGGGCACTGCGGTGTCAGCTCCTCACCAGGGTGGCGGCGGCCGCGGGGGCGGGGACCCGCTCCGCGAGCGGGATCACGGGCGGCAGCGCCTCGGGCGGCTCGCCGAGCAGCACCCGGCGCACCACCCGTTCGGCGGCCCGCCCGTCGTCGAACGGGCAGAACCGCTCCCGGAAACGGGCCCGCAGCGCGTCCGACTCCGCGTTCGCGTACGAGCCGTCGCGGAACACCCGGGCCAGCTCGTCGGGGGTGCGGGCGACCGGGCCCGGCGGGCCGTCCATCAGGTCGAAGCAGACGCCCCGGGTCTCCCGGTAGACGTCCCAGTCGTCGGCGTACACGACGATCGGACGGTCCAGGTTGGCGTAGTCGAACATGATCGACGAGTAGTCGGTGACCAGCGCGTCGGCGGCCAGGCACACGTCCTCGGAGGAGCGGTGCGCGGTGACGTCGATGACCCGGCCGCCGCCGCTGCGCCCGCCCCGGTCGTAGAAGTAGTGGGCGCGCAGCAGCACCACCACGTCGTCGCCGGCCGCCTCGCAGAACGCCTCCAGGTCGAGGCCGGTCTCGAAGCCGGTGTGGTGGTCGCGGTGCGTCGGCGCGTACAGCACGGCCCGCGCGCCCTCCGGGACGCCCAGCTCCGCGCGGATCCGGGCCACGTCCCCGGCGCCGGCCGTGCAGTACACGTCGTTGCGCGGATAGCCGTACTCCAGGTGCTCGTAGGAGCCGGGGAAGGCGCGCTCCCACACCCGGGTGGAGTGGGGGTTGGAGGAGAGGTTGTAGTCCCAGCGGTCCACCCGGCCGAGCAGTCTGGTGAAGCTGCCGGTCGCGGCGGCCACCACCGGGTACACCGACTGGTCGACGCCCATGGTCTTCAGCGGGGTGCCGTGCTGGGTCTGCAGGTGGACGCTGCCGGGGCGTTTGACCACGCCCTCCGCGAAGTTGGCGTTGTTGACGAGGTACGTCGCGCGGGCCAGCACCTCCCAGTAGCGGCGGCTGCCGACGACCGCGTACTCGACGCCGTCCGGCACGGTGTGCGCGTGCTCGGCCTCCACCAGGAACACCGAGCGGATGTGCGGGGCGAGTTCGCGGGCCTTGGCGTGGATCGCGGCCGGGTTGCAGGCGTAGCCGCGGCCCCAGTACGCGCAGTACACGGCGAGGTGCGGATCGAGCGGGCGGCGCAGCTGGGCCCGGTACCGCAGCCGGGTGCGCAGCCCGCGCGGGCGCGGAAGCAGCGCCGTCGCCCCCGTCACCGCGCGGCGGGCGCCGCGCAGGGCGGCGAACGCCGGGTAGCAGCCGGACGCCAGCAGCCGGTGCTGCACCCCCAGGCTGCCGCCCGGGGGCCGGTACCCGGCCGGGCGGTGCCGGCGGTACAGACGGCCCGCCCGGCGGAAGAAGGCGCGGCGGTCCGACCGGAGCCGCCGCGGATGGGCGGCCGTCTTCAGCACCAGGCCGAAGAGCTGCTCGAACAGCGGCCCCGACCGCTCGGCGGGCAGCCCCTCTCGGGCGGCCCGGGTGAGCACCAGCTCGACCTGGTCGAGGAGTTCGGCGTGGTGGTGCCCGGGCAGGTTCAGCCGGCTGCCCTGCCGGCGCACCAGATGCCGTACGACGACCGACCGCAGCACCGCCACCCGCTCGGCGCCGAGCATCGCCACCGCGCCCCAGCCGACGTCCGTGAAGTGACCGCCGGGGAAGGCGAGGCCCCGCTCGACGGTGAACGCGCGCCGCCAGGCCGCGCTCCACGCCGGAAGGAGCACGCCGGTGAGCCGCGGGGCGCGGCCGGGGGCGAAGACGCCGTCCGGGGCGTCCGCCAGCAGCGGCGCGGCCGGGTTGCCGGGCTCGCCCTCCCACCAGGGCGCCCGCTCGTGTTCGAAGTGCAGCACGTCCACGGGCCCGGTCTCCGTCAGCCGGGCGTCCAGGGCCGCCAGCGCGCCCGGCACCAGGACGTCGTCGCCGTCGAGGAACAGCAGATACGTCCCCGTGGCCGCCCGCATCCCCGCGTTGCGCGCCCCCGCGAGCCCGGCCGACGGCGGCGCGTGCACCGGGGCCACCCTGCAGTCCCGGGCGGCGTGCCCGGCGGCGACGTCGGCCGCGGCGGACCCGGGCGCGTCGCAGACCGGGATCAGCTCGAAGTCGCCGAAGGACTGGGCGAGGACCGAGTCCAGGGCCCGGCCCAGCCGGCCGGCGACCCCGTGCGACGGGACGATGATGCTGAAGCGGGGCATACTCCTCTTTCCGTTGACGGGGTCGGGACGCCCTCAGCGGGCGGGGCGCCGGCCGGGCCGCCCCGCCGGCCGCCAGGTGGGCGGCCGGCTCGGGGTGGGGCGCGACGAACCGTGGGGCATGGGACTCCCTGCGGGGGCAACGGCGTTCAGCCGTGATCGGTGACGGTCAGCAGACCGGCGGGCTGCTGCGGCGGCACCGTCGTGAGCGACGACGGGCCGGACGCGGCGGCGGCCGACGGCACCGGACGGCGTTCGTCCGGCGGGACCACCGGGGGCAGCGCCGTCTCCCCGAGCCAGACCCGGCGCACCACCCGCTCGGCGGCGCGGCCGTCGTCGTGCGGGCAGAACCGGGCGCGGAACTCCGTCCGCAGCCGGGTGGAACGGGCGCCGCACCAGTGGCCGGTGGCGAAGATGTCGATCAGCTCGTCCTCGTCGCCCGCGACCGCGCCCGGTGGGAGGGCCCGCGGGTCGAAGTAGGCGCCGCGGGCCGCCTCGTACGCCTCCCAGTCGTCGACGTACAGCACCACCGGCCGGTCCAGGCCCGCGTAGTCGAACATCAGCGAGGAGTAGTCCGTGACCAGGGCGTCCGAGGCCAGGCACAGCGCCACCGGGTCCGGATGGCCGCTGACGTCCAGGACCCGGTCGGAGGCCGCCTCGAGCGGCCCCGCGCACGGCCGGGGGGCCAGGGACAGCACGACGAACCCGGGGCCGAGACGGCGCACCACGCGCTCCAGGTCGAGTGTCGGCCGCTGGGTGCGCCGGTAGTCGCGGTGGGCCGGCGCGTACAGCAGCGCCACCGACCCCTCGGGGATCCCCAGGGACTCCCGCAGCCGGGCCACGTCCGCCGCGGTCGCCGTGTGGAACCGGTCGGTGCGCGGCCGGCCGTACTCCAGGGTGGTGTAGCGGCCGGGGCACACCCGCTCCCAGGTCAGGGTGGAGTGCCGGTCGGCGGAGACGACGTGGTCCCACTGGTCGACGCCTCGCAGGAACCGCGCGAAGTCGGTCCCGCCGGCCGCGGCGGGACGTTCCAGCAGGTCCAGGCCCTCGTGTCCGAGAGGGGTGCCGCGCCGCGTCTGCACCAGCACCTGCCCCTCGCGCTTGACCAGCCCGGGGACGGCGTCGGCGTCGGTCACCAGGTACGCAGAGCGGGCGAGCGCCGTCCAGTGCGCGGCCGAACCGGGGACCAGGGCGCGCACCCCCGGCGGCACGGTGCCGCGGTGCTCGGGGCGCACCACCCAGGCGGTGCGCATGTGCGGGGCGAGCGCGCGCAGCGCGGACTCCAGGGCGCCCGGGTCCCCGCCGTGACCGTGGTGTCCGTGCACGGTGAAGACGGTCCGGTCGTCGCGCAGCGGGAGCAGTCGCTGGAAGCGGTAGTGCAGGCGCAGGGCGGTGCGGCCCAGGACGCGCAGCAGCCTCCGGGCGAGCCGGGCAGCCCCCCGGCGCAGGGCCGCCGCCAGCCGCAGCGCCTGGTAGGTGCGGTGCAGCCCGAACCGCGTCAGCGTGTGGTGCACACGGGTGCGCGCGGACACGGACGCGCCCGGAGTCCGGTGGCGCCGGTAGTGGGCGCGGGCCCGGCGCAGGAACGCGGCGCGCGAGCCGCGCGGCAGCCGGTCTCGCCGCCCGTACACCGTCACCAGATGGTCGACCATCCGCCGGAACAGCACCGGCCGCCAGCACTCCAGCGCGGGCCGCTCGTCGAGGAAGGCGAAGACCCGGTCGTACTGGTCGAAGACGTCGAAGTGCCGATCGCTGGTGGTGTGCAGGATGCCGCCGGTCCGGCGCTGCCGGTAGTGCACGCACACCCGGTCCAGGGTGGCGATCGACTCCGCAGTCATCAGGACCGGGTACGTCCACGGGGTGTCCTCGTAGTACCCCGGCGGGAAGGCGAACCCCGCGCGCCGCACGAACTCCCGCCGGTACGCCTTGTTCCAGGCCACCATCAGCACGTTCAGCAGCCCCGGCCGGTCCGTCAGCCGGAACGGCGCCGGTCCCCGCTCGGTGAGTTCGGCGGCGGCCCGGTTGCGCACGGACCGGCCCGACCAGTAGGTGCGCGCGTAGTCGTAGACCAGGACGTCCGGCTCGCCGGTCTCCTTCAGCCGGTCGGCGAGGGCGAGCAGCGCGTCGGGCGTGAGGGTGTCGTCGCCGTCCAGGAACACCAGGTAGTCGCCGGTCGCCCGCTCCGTCCCGGCGTTGCGGGCGCCGCCGAGACCGGAGTTGTGCGGCAGGTGCACGGCCCGTACGCGCGGGTCGCGGGCCGCGAACTCGTCGATCACCTCACCGCAGGCGTCCGGCGAGCAGTCGTCGACGGCGATCAGTTCGAGATCGGGATACGACTGCGACAGCACCGACTCCAGGCACTCGTGCAGATACGCCTGAACCTGGTACGCGGGGACAATGACACTGAACCTGGGCAAGGGGCATCCAACGGTCGGTGCGGGCGTTCGGCCCGGCAACGGCCCCTGGGCCGACTTGGTTACGCCCCCTGCGGCATCCGGGGGACGCCCGTCACACGAAGGGGCGGACCCGCGCGGACCCGCCCCTTCGTACATCCGTCCGGCGTCGGCTACTTCACCGCGCCCGCCATCACCCCGGACACGAACTGCCGCTGGAACGCGAAGAACACGACCAGCGGGACCACCATCGAGATGAACGCGCCGGGCGCCAGCACGTCGATGTTGTTGCCGAACTGCCGTACCTGTGTCTGCAGGGCGACCGTGATCGGCTGGCTCCCCGAATCGGTGAAGATCAGCGCGACCAGCATGTCGTTCCACACCCACAGGAACTGGAAGATGCCGAGCGCGGCGATCGCCGGCCCGGCGAGCGGCATCACCACCCGCACGAACAGCCGCAGTTCACCCGCCCCGTCCAGCCGGGCCGCCTCCAGCAGCTCCCTCGGGATCTCCGCGAAGAAGTTCCGCAGCAGGAACACCGCGAACGGCAGACCGAAACCGACGTGGAACAGGACCACACCCGTCAGGGAGCCGAAGACGCCCAGCTTGCCGAAGAGTTCGGCGATCGGGATCAGCGCCACCTGCACCGGCACCACCAGCAGCCCCACCACGGCCAGGAACCACCAGTCCCGGCCCGGGAACTCCATCCAGGCGAAGGCGTACCCGGCGAGCGAGCCGATCACCACCACCAGCACGGTCGCCGGGACGGTGATGTACACCGTGTTCAGCAGCGAGCCGGTGATGTCGTCGTTCTCCAGCAGCGTCTCGTACGCGCCGAAGGTGAGCTGCGACGGCTCGGTGAACACCGTCCACCAGCCGTCGGCGGCCATGTCCTGCGGGGTGCGCAGACTGGCCAGCAGCAGCCCCACCGTGGGGACCAGCCAGAACAGCCCCACGACGATCAGGAACACCCGCACCAGACCGCCGCTCACCCACTCGCTCAGCCGGGAGCCCAGCGACCGTCCGGCCGCGGCGGGCGCCGCGCCCGCCTTCGTGGCGCTCATCGCCTGACCTCCCGCCGCAGCCGCCTCACGTTGAACCACATCACCGGGATCACCAGCAGCAGCAGGAACACCGCGATCGCGCTGGCGACGCCCGGCTGGTCCTCGGAGAAGCCCTTGCGGTACAGCTCCAGCGCGAGGACGTTCGCGTCGTCCTGGGAGGAGCCCGGGGCGATGATGAAGACCAGGTCGAACACCTTCAGCACATTGATCATCAGGGTGACGGTGACGACCGCGAGGACCGGCGCCAGCAGCGGCACCGTGATCCGCCGGAACACCTGCCACTCGTTCGCGCCGTCGACCCGCGCGGCCTCCAGCAGTTCCCGGGGCATCCCCGCGAGCCCGGCCGCGATCAGCACCATCGCGAAGCCCGCCCACATCCAGATGTAAGAGCCGATGATCGCGGGCGTGACCAGCGACGGGCCGAGCCAGTCCAGCCCGTTGTACGGCTCCTGGAAGTTGCTCGCCGGGAGCCGCAGCCGGGCCCCGTCCGCCTCGGCCGACAGCGAGAAGGAGCCGTCGTCGCCCGCCGTGGCCGTCTCCACCACCTCGCCGTCCTTGACGGCCTCGACGCGCATCCCGGCATAGCCCAGTTCGGCGGCGTCGACCTGGTTCAGCGTGCCGACGCCCTTGCCGCGGGTGAAGTCCTGCCAGGTGGTGCCGTTGATCCGGTCGCCGTCCGGCTTCGGCGCGGCGGCCCGCTTCGCCCCGTCCGGCATCAGGTCCGGGGCGACACCGACCAGCGGCAGCGTCACCGTGTCCCCGGCGCTCACCGTCCCCTTGGTGACGAACGCGCCCCCGCCCGCCGGTTCCAGCGGCGACTCACGGCCCGGATGCGCCTTCGGGAACGCCGACGACTGGGCGAAGGTGTCGTGCACCCCCACCCACACCGCGTTCGCGACGCCCTTGTCAGGGTCCTGGTCGTACACCAGGCGGAAGATGATCCCGGCCGCCAGCATCGAGATCGCCATCGGCATGAAGACGACCAGCTTGAACGCCGTGCCCCAGCGCACCCGTTCGGTCAGCACCGCGAAGACCAGGCCGAGCGCGGTCGCCACCGTGGGCGCGAACACCACCCACAGGACGTTGTTCTTCAGGGCGGTGCGGATGCCGTCGTCGGTGAACAGGGACTGGTAGTTGTCGAATCCGGCGAAGCCGTCGCCGGACTGGTCGTAGAAGCTGCGGACGACGGAGTACCCGATCGGGTAGACCACGAGCGCACCGAGCAGGACGAGCGCGGGCAGCAGGAACAGCGCCGCGACCGTTCTCCGGGTGCCGGTGACACTCTTGCGCGACTTGGGAGCGACAGGGGCCGTCCTCGGGGCCCCCGCCGCCGTGTCCGACGCCATCGCCGGTTCAGTTCCCGTACGCCGCGGCCGCGTCGGCCTCCAGTTTCGCCTGCGCGCCGGCGACGTCCTTGGGGTTCTTCAGGAAGTCCTGCAGCGCCTTCCACTCACCCTTGCCGGGTGTGCCGCCGAACGCCTGCGGGGCCTGGTCGGACATGTCGAAACGGAAGTCGTCGCCGGACGCGATCAGCGCCTCGGCGATCTTCTTCTGCACGTCGTTCGGGTACGCCGACGGGTCGATGGCCTTGTTCGGCGAGAGGAAGCCGCCCAGCTTCGCCTGGATCGCCGCCGCGTCCGGCGAGGCCAGGAAGGTGGCCAGCGCCTGCGCCGCCTTCGAGTCCTCCAGGATCACGGCCGCGTCGCCGCCGGACACCACCGGCGCGGTGTCACCGACGGCCGGGAACGGGAACACCTTCGCGTCGGTGCCCACCTCGGCCTTGGTCTCGCCGATGTTGACCTGCACGAAGTCGCCCTCGTAGACCATGCCGGCCTTGGGCTGGTCGCCACCGGTGAAGGTCTGCGTCACGGACGCCGGGAACTCCGTCTGCAGCGCGCCGGACGGGCCGCCCGCGACGTAGTCCTTCTTGCCCCAGACCTCGGCGAGCGTGGTCAGGGCCTCCTTGACGGACGGGTCCGTCCACTTGATCTCGTGCCGGGCGAGCCGGTCGTACTTCTCCGGGCCCGCCTGGGAGAGGTAGATGTTCTCGAACCAGTCGGTGAGCGTCCAGCCGTCGGCGCCGCCGACCGAGAACGGCGTCACACCGGAGTCGTACACCGTCTGCGCGGTGGTGAGCAGTTCGTCCCACGTCTTGGGCTCGGACGCCCCCGCGTTCTCGAAGACCTGGGCGTTGTACCAGATCAGCGACTTGTTGGCGGCCTTGTAGTAGACGCCGTACTGCTTGCCGTCGACCTTGCCGATGTCCTGCCAGCCCTGCGAGTAGTTCTTGCCGAGCTCCTTCGTCGCCCCGGCGCCCAGCGGTTTGGCCCAGCCCTTGTCGACGGCCTGCTTGATGGCGCCCGGCTGCGGCAGCAGCGCCACGTCCGGCGGGGCCCCGCCCGCGATCTTCGAGCCGAGGAAGTTGATGATCGGGTCCTGGGCGGGGACGAAGGTCACCTTGGCGCCGGTGCGCTTCTCGAACTCCGCGAGGACCTGCTTGAAGTTCTTCTGCTCGGCGCCGGTCCACACGGCGGCGACCTCCAGGGTCTCGCCGTCCAGCTTCGGGAGGGTGACGGTGCCGGGGGTCCCGCCGCCCCTGCCCTTGTCGCCGCCCTTGTCCTCGTCGTCGTCGCCGCCTCCGCACGCGGTGAGGGAGACCGCGAGCACACCCGCGGCGAGCAGCGCCGCGGCTCTTCGGGTGCGGGGAGTCGTCACGTAACCGTCGGGCGACCTGGGTATCCGGATGATCCTGCTCGTTCCGCGCATCACTGCCCCGTTCTTCGAACTCGTCGAACGTCGAGCGCTGTCCCGTGCGCACTGGTCTACGCCCGGCCGTCAGGGGTGGCAAGACCACCCCCCACGCCAACCGACCGATCGTGACCCCGTCGTAACCACCCGTCACCACCAACCCCCGCCCTCCACGGACAGCCGACCCTCCGCCCTCCCCCGCCCTCCGCGCGCAGCCGGGCCTCCGCCCTCCCCCTCCCTCCACGGGCAGCCGGCCTTCCGCCCTCCCTCGCCCTCCGCGGGCAGCCGGCCTTCCGCCCTCCCCCGCCCTCCGCGGGCAGCCGGGCTTCCGCACTCCGCGGGCAGTCGTGCCGCTGGGGCGGCACGGGTGGGCGCGACGGCACCCCGCAAGCGCCGGGCCGCGCAACCCACCCCCGCCCAGCTTCAGCCCCAGCACCGGGCACAGGCACAGCCACGTAAAGGCACCGAAGCGCCCGTCACAGCAGTGACGGCACCTCCGCCGCGGACACCTCCCGCGCCGCCCGCTCCAACGCACTCGCCAGCAACGCCAGATCCGTAGGCCCGTTACCGAGCTCCCGCACCTGCCGCCGAGCCGGCGGATCCCCCATCCGGTGCCATTCCAGCGGCACCACCGTCGGCCGCATCGTCGCCGTCCGCGGAATACGGCCGGTCACCCGTCCACCCTGGAACGCCGTCTCCGGCCCGTCCCCCGGACGTGCCAACCGCCCCCGCCCCGGCGCCGGTTCCTCCGGTCCGCCCCCCGGCACCGGCGCGTCCAGCGCCACCCGCAACGACGCCCGCCGCGCGGGCTCCGTCTGCGCCGTCCGGGCGCACGGCCCGGTCGCCGCCACCAGGTGCACACCCAGCCGCTCCCCGTCCCGCGCCACCGCCTCCAGCGCGCGCATCACCGAACCGGCGGCGGGCCGGCCCGGAGCACCGAGCGGCGGTGAGACCAGCGCGTCCAGGTCGTCCACGACCACCACCAGCCGGGGCAGCGGCGGCGCCGCCTCCGTCCTGCGCCGCTCCGCGCCCGGCCGCAGCCGGATCGTCGAACTGGGCGGCCCGTCGAGGTCCCCGTTCTGCTCCCCGCCGGCCGTGCGCTGGGCGACCATGCGGTCCGACAGCTCCCGCCCGGTGTGCCACTCCGCGAAGTCGGACCGGCCCAGCAGCTCCGCGCGCCGCTTCAGCTCGGCGCTCAGGGACTGGGCGAACTCCCGCATCAGCACCGGGTCGTTGGCGGAGAGATGGGTGGTGACGTGCGGGACGTCCGTGCACACGCGCAGTCCTTCGCCGTGCGCGGCGCCCGTCGTGGGCCCGCCCCGGCCGTCGACCAGCACGATCCCCAGCCGGTCGGGACGCTCGGCGGCGGCCAGCGAGGCGACGACCGCCCGCAGCAGTTCCGTACGGCCGCTGCCGGAGGGACCTTCGATCAGCAGGTGCGGTCCGTCGGCGGCGAGGTCGGCGGTGACCGGGCCCCGCGGTCCGGCGCCCAGTATCGCGGTGACGCGTCCGCCGAGCGCCCGGGTGTCGTCGGCGGCGTCCGCCCAGCGGGCCATCAGCGAGGCCGGGGTGGCCCGGGCCAGGCCCAACTCGTCCAGCAGCCGCGCCGACTGGGGCAGCGGCGCCGACACACGCGCGTGCCGTTCGCCGTGGGCGCCGTCCGTGCGCAGCGGGGCGAGCGCCCGCGCGAAGCGCTCGGCCCAGGCGGGGGAGACCGCGTCGACGGTGGCGAGGGTGCCGTGCCCGACCGGCCCGGGGGGTGTGCCGGATCCGGTCCCGGCCACCCGCAGCAGGCGCAGCGTGGTCGCCACGTCCCCGCTGAGCAGGGCGACCGCCCCGCACTGCCGGAACGCAGGCGCCACCGAGCAGGCCGCCTCGTACGTCTCCGTGACCGGGGACGCGGGGGAGGCGGCGGCCGTCTCGGCGAGGCACACCACGTGGATCCCGGCCCGCGGGCCCTCCAGGGCCAGCCGGGCCACCGCCTCACGGACCTCGGCGCTCCCGGGGTCGCCGTCCACGACGACCACGGTGCACGGCCCCTCGTCGGATATCCGGGCGGCCGGGCCCGCGTGGTCGTGGTCGTCCAGCCGGCGCAGCAGTTCCTCGGCGCGGGCCGTGGCCTGCTCGCGGTCGTGCGCGAGGAGCAGCCGGCAGTCCTGGCCGTGCGCCGGGCGTACGTGCGGCAGCCAGCCCAGCCAGGACCACTCGGCGGTGCGCTCCGCGAGGGGACGGGAGGGGTCCGCTGCGAGCAGGACGATCTCCAGGAATTCGGGGGAGTGCAGCGCGGCGAGCTGGGCCAGCACCGCGCGGGCCAGTCCGGCGAGGCGGTCGCGCGGGCCGGCCAGGCCCAGCGCGCCGGCCTCGCGCAGTCCCGAGGTCACCGGTACGGCGGGCAGCAGGCCGGAGCCGTCCGGCGCCGGACGGTCGGCCGTGCCGAGCCGCACCGCGAGCGCCTCCGGATGGCCCGGGCCGCGCTCCCACAGCCGGGGGCCGGGGCCCAGCGCGGTCAGCAGCAGGGTGGCGGGGTCCGGCCAGGTCTCGGGCAGTACGGGGGCGGCGGGCGCCGGCTGTGTCGCGGGCCCTTCCGCGGCCTCCCCGTGCGCGTCCCACGCGTCCGCTGCGTCCCGCTCCTGCCGTCCCCCGGCCAGCCGCCGTGCCCAGGCGCCGATGCCGCCCCGCTTCCGCCCGGCGGGCGGTTCGGGGAAGTCGGTCCCGCGCGGGGGCGTGCCCTTGCGGGAGGAGCCGTGCTCGTACCGTCCGTCACCGGCCGCGCCGTCCGGGGGCGCGCCGCGCAGCGCGCCGGGTGCCTCGTCCCGTGAGGCGCCGTGCGCCGCGCCGCCGCCGACGGGGGCGTGACCGAAGCCGCTGTCGAGCGCGCCGCTTCCCGCGTGCGTCTCGTCACCGGCGGGCCGGGGCTGCGACACCCGCCGCCCCTTGGGCATCCGCGGCACCTCGTCCCCGCGCGCCGCGACCCGCACCGTCCGCCCGCCGCCGGCGTGACCCTGCCGCTCGGCGGCCGGCGCCCCGCCCTGCCCCGGCACCACCGCTTCCCGGCCGGTGTCCGGTCCACCCCGGCCGGGCTCGCGCGCCCCGCCCCCGTCCGCCCCGCCGGGCGTCGTCCGGTCCGCCGTGCCGGGTGTCGTCCAGTCCGCCGTGCCGTAGGCGTGGTGCGTCCGTGCGGACGGCGCCTCCGGCGGTGCGGCGCGCGGGCGCGGAGCATCCCGCGCGGGGACGTCCGCCCCGGCGGCACCGCCGCCTCCGCCCCCCGCCCCCGGCACCCGTACGTACCCCTCGCCGTCCGGCGTGGTCGCAGCCCGGGCGCGCGGTCCCGCCGCCGGGGTCAGGCGCAGGGCCGACTCGCCGATGCGGAGCAGCGAGCCCGGAGCGAGGCGGACCGGGCGGGGGCCCACGCGCCGGCCGTCCAGGGTCGTGCCGTTGGTGGAGCCGAGGTCGGCGACGGAGACGCGGCCGTCGGAGCCGACCGTCACCGCGCAGTGCAGCCGGGAGACGTCCGGGTCGTCGAGCGGCACGTCGGCGTCGGCGGACCGGCCTATGCGGATCTCGCCGCCGTGCAGCAGGTGCACGCCGCCCGCGTCGGGACCGGCGACGACATGCAGCCGGGTCGGGGCCTCGTCCAGCTCGGGATGCGGCTCGGGCTCACCCGGGGCGCCCACGGCCAGCACCGCGCCGTCGATCAGCGGCGGCTCGCCCAGCGTGCAGCGCTGGGCGTCCAGGCGCTGGTCACCGGCGTACAGCACGGGTGTGCCCGAGGAGCCGGGCGCGCCGTCGCCGCCGGAGACCACGGAGGCCAGCGCGGTGGCGACCGCGGCCAGGGCCGTGCCCGCGGGCGCCGTGACCAGCACGTCGCAGCTCGCGGCCCGCTCCCGCGTGGGGGAGGAGGGGCCCAGCGGGTCCACGACGGTCAGCCGGATCTGCATCGCCGTCAGCTGTCCCTTCTGCGCGGGCGCCCGCGACGCGGGGGGACCCAGCCCCACCGCGGTCTCCCCCCGACCACGGCCTTCCCCCACCGCCACACGCGCACGTACGGCCAGTACTGCAGGCATCCTCGCACCTGCCACCGACAACGCGCCCGCCCCCGGGCATCAAATGATCTTGATTGGTCGGCTCTGCCCGCAAAAGTGCCTGACCGGTGACGGGTGAATGATCGATTCGGTTCCACTTGAGATCGGTCATGTCCGGCACGCGGCAACCAACGGACCGAGTGGAGCGTCTTTCCTCCAAACCTTCGAACGTCGAACCGTCGAACAGGAACGGGGGCCGTTGCGTAGGACCCGTATACGTACGACCTGTAGTGGGACCGCGTCGAAGACGACCATCCGGTATCACGCGCGGCGGCACTACAGTGGGTCGGAACATTCCGTGAGCACGGAGTGGACCGCGGTGTACGCCAAGCAAGCAGCAGGGAGCCCATGACGTGCGGCCGGTAGGGAGCAAGTACCTGCTCGAGGAGCCGCTCGGACGCGGCGCCACGGGCACCGTGTGGCGAGCCCGCCAGCGGGAGACCGCGGGCGCCGAGGCGGCCGTGGCCGGACAGCCCGGCGAGACCGTCGCGATCAAGGTCCTCAAGGAGGAGCTCGCCAACGACGCCGACGTCGTGATGCGCTTCCTCCGCGAGCGCTCCGTGCTGCTGCGGCTCACCCACCCCAACATCGTCCGGGTCCGCGACCTGGTGGTCGAGGGCGATCTGCTCGCCCTGGTCATGGACCTCGTCGAGGGCCCCGACCTGCACCGCCACCTCCGCGAGAACGGCCCGTTCACCCCGGTCGCCGCGGCCCTGCTGACCGCGCAGATCGCCGACGCGCTCGGCGCCAGCCACGCCGACGGGGTGGTGCACCGCGACCTGAAGCCCGCCAACGTCCTGCTCAAGCAGCAGGGCGGCGAGATGCACCCGATGCTGACCGACTTCGGCATCGCCCGCCTCGCCGACTCCCCGGGCCTGACCCGCACCCACGAGTTCGTCGGCACGCCCGCCTACATCGCGCCCGAGTCCGCCGAGGGCCGCCCGCAGACCTCCGCCGTCGACATCTACGGCGCCGGCATCCTGCTGTACGAGCTGGTCACCGGGCGCCCGCCGTTCTCCGGCGGCTCCGCCCTGGAGGTGCTGCACCAGCACCTGAGCGCCGAACCGCGCCGCCCCTCCACCGTCCCCGACCCGCTGTGGACGGTCATCGAGCGCTGCCTGCGCAAGAACCCGGAACAGCGGCCCAGCGCCGAGAACCTGGCGCGCGGCCTGCGGGTCGTCGCCGACGGCATCGGCGTGCACGCGAACTCCGGGCAGATCGCCGCCGCCGAGAACGTCGGCGCGCTCCTCCTGCCCGACCCGGCGCCCGCCCCCGTCCCCGGTGAACCCGGCGCCGCCGACCCGACGCAGGTGCTGCCGCACGGCGCGGGCACCTACGACCCCAACGGCGCGACCAGCGTCCTGCCGCAGACCGGCGGACCGGGCGGCGCGGCCGACCCGACGGCCGTCATGCCCCCCGTGCCGCCCGGGCAGCCCGGAGCCGGCCCCGAGGACCCGCACCCCTGGCAGAACCAGCTCCGCGCGGCCCGCGACCGCAACGAGCAGACCCAGGTCCAGTACCTCGACCCGAACCAGGACCCGCTGCGCCGCCGCCCCCAGCGGCAGGTCGCCCGGCCCCCGCAGCAGCCGCCGCAGCAGCCGCCGCAGCGCCGGCAGCCGCAGCAGCCCGGCCCCGGCTACGGGTACCCGCAGCAGCACCAGCCGCAGCAGTACGCCCCGCCGCCGCAGCGGCCCCAGCAGCCGCAGCCCCAGCGGTACGCGCCGGAGCCGCAGCGCCCGGCCCGGGAGCCCCGGCCGCCCCGGCAGCGCAGCGCGAACCCGATGCGCATCCCCGGTCTGGGCTGCCTCAAGGGCTGTCTGTTCACCCTCGTCATCCTGTTCGTGGCCGGCTGGCTGATCTGGGAGCTGAGCCCGCTCCAGGACTGGATCGGCACCGGCAAGGGCTACTGGGAGCAGCTCAGCGACTGGTTCGGCTCGGTGACGGGCTGGATCGAGGACCTGGGCGGCCCCGACGAGCCCTCGGTGCCCTCCGGCTCCAACTGAGCCTGTTTGCTGATTTGTCGACATCTGAGGGCTGATTTCCGGATCCCGCGTGAAGGCCGGTGCTCCGGACGCGTAGCTTTGGCGACAACACGCGTCGGTAGGAGCAGTCTTGGCACGGAGAATCGGCAGCCGGTACACCGCCCATCAGATCCTCGGGCGGGGCAGCGCCGGCACGGTGTGGCTGGGCGACGGCCCCGACGGGCCCGTCGCCATCAAGCTGCTGCGTGAGGATCTCTCCTCGGACCAGGAGCTCGTCGGCCGCTTCGTGCAGGAGCGGACCGCGCTGCTCGGTCTGGAGCACCCGCACGTCGTCTCGGTGCGCGACCTGGTGGTCGACGGCAACGATCTCGCGCTGGTGATGGACCTGGTCCGCGGCACGGACCTGCGCACCCGCCTCGACCGGGAGCGCAGGCTGGCGCCGGAGGCCGCCGTGGCGATCGTCGCCGACGTCGCCGACGGGCTGGCCGCGGCGCACGCGGCCGGGGTCGTGCACCGCGACGTCAAGCCGGAGAACGTGCTGCTCGACATGCAGGGCCCGCTCGGCCCCGGCGGCTCGCACCGCGCCCTGCTCACGGACTTCGGCGTGGCGAAACTCATCGACACGCCGCGCCGCACCCGCGCCACGAAGATCATCGGCACTCCGGACTATCTGGCGCCGGAGATCGTGGAGGGCCTGCCGCCGCGCGCGTCGGTCGACATCTACGCGCTGGCCACGGTCCTGTACGAGCTGCTCGCGGGCTTCACGCCGTTCGGCGGCGGGCACCCGGGGGCGGTCCTGCGCCGCCACGTCACCGAGACGGTGGTCCCCCTCCCCGGCATCCCGGACGAGCTGTGGCAGCTGCTGGTGCAGTGCCTGGCGAAGGCCCCGGCGTCCCGGCTGCGCGCCTCGGAGCTGGGCGCCCGGCTGCGCGAGCTGCTGCCGATGCTGGAGGGCATGCCGCCGCTGGACGTGGACGAGCCGGACACCGAGCAGCCGGACGAGGAGGGAGAGGACCTGCCGCCCTCCGGTTCCGTCCCGGCCTCCGGGCAACCGGTACGCCGCCGCGGCGCCGTCCCGCTGGTGCCGGGGGCGAAGCCGGCCGACTCCAACCGCGACACGCATACGTCGATGAGGGTCCCGGCCCCCGACGAGCTGGCCGGCGGCGCCCGCGGCACGGCCCGCGCGCCCCGCGCGACGGGCGCCCGCAGACCGGGCTCCGCCCGCAACCGCGCCGTGACCCGCCGGCGACGCCTGACCCTGGCGGTGGCGGCGGTGCTCCTCGCCGCGGCCGGCATCGGCACCTGGCTCGCCACCACGGACGACGAGCCCCCCACCCCCGACGACACCCGCAACTCGGCCCCGGCCAACCCGTGACCCCAGGGGCACGACGCCGTGCCGGTCTCCGCCCCCGCCACGGGGACGCAAGGGCCCCGGAGCGAGGCCCCCTCCCACCCGCCTTCCCCAGCGCCGTGAGCTCGTGCCGACATGCGGCTCTGCCGCCGGGGCGGTAGGGGGCAGGCGTGGACCTCAGTCCCCCGGGGTGTCCCCGGTCAGCCCCTGTCGGCGGGCGGCTCCGCCGTGGCGGGCGGGGTGAGCAGGGGGCCGGGGGCGGCGCCCCGGGCGGCAGCCGCCACGGCGCACTGCGTGGGCCGCCCGGCGGAGCCGTTACGCTGGAGGGCGTGGCAGTCGTCGATGTATCCGAAGAGCTCAAGTCCCTCTCCTCGACCATGGAGTCGATCGAGGCCGTCCTGGACCTCGACAAGCTGAGGGCAGACATCGCCGTGCTCGAGGAGCAGGCGGCCGCGCCGTCCCTGTGGGACAACCCGGACGAGGCGCAGAAGATCACCAGCAAGCTCTCCCACCTCCAGGCCGAGGTGCGGAAGGCCGAAGGGCTGCGCGGCCGGATCGACGATCTCGCCGTGCTCTTCGAGATGGCCGAGGAGGAGGACGACCCGGACACCCGCGCGGAGGCCGAGTCCGAGCTCACCCTCGTCAAGAAGGCGCTGGACGAGATGGAGGTCCGGACGCTGCTCAGCGGCGAGTACGACTCCCGTGAGGCGCTCGTCAACATCCGCGCGGAGGCCGGTGGCGTCGACGCCGCCGACTTCGCCGAGAAGCTCCAGCGGATGTACCTGCGCTGGGCCGAGCAGCACGGCTACAAGACCGAGCTGATCGAGACCTCGTACGCGGAGGAGGCCGGCATCAAGTCGACCACCTTCTCCGTCCAGGCGCCCTACGCCTACGGCACCCTCTCCGTCGAGCAGGGCACCCACCGCCTGGTGCGCATCTCGCCCTTCGACAACCAGGGCCGCCGCCAGACCTCCTTCGCGGGCGTGGAGATCCTCCCCGTGGTCGAGCAGACCGACCACATCGAGATCGACGAGTCCGAGCTGCGCGTGGACGTCTACCGCTCCTCCGGCCCCGGCGGCCAGGGCGTGAACACCACCGACTCCGCGGTGCGGCTCACCCACCTCCCCACCGGCATCGTGGTCTCCTGCCAGAACGAGCGCTCGCAGATCCAGAACAAGGCGACCGCGATGAACGTGCTCCAGGCCAAGCTCCTCGAGCGGCGCCGCCAGGAGGAGCAGGCCAAGATGGACGCCCTCAAGGGCGACGGCGGCAACTCCTGGGGCAACCAGATGCGTTCGTACGTGCTGCACCCCTACCAGATGGTCAAGGACCTGCGCACGGAGCACGAAGTCGGTAACCCCGAGTCCGTATTCAACGGTGAGATCGACGGTTTCCTCGAGGCCGGAATTCGCTGGCGCAAGCAGCAGGAGAAGTAACTGCCGGCGCGAACGCCGCTTTGTCGACAAGGCAACTGCCGCCCCTGAGGCGGCAGTTGCCTTTTGCGTGCCGGGGATGTCCGGGATTTACATCACACTCACAGCTTCAATGTTCCGCAAAGCGCGCTTAGTTGGACATCGCGTACGCAACGGCCTTGACGTTCTTTTGGAAAATCGGAAGGGTGGAGTGTGGCATGCGTATCTCTGGGGCGCATGTGAACCGGGGGGCGTTCCACCGCAGCAGCACCCCCGTTGATCACGGCCCCGAGCGCCGCCTCATTGACGATGAGCTACTGGGGGTAGCAACCACATGACCAAGAAGACGCGGATCCGTGTCGCACGGATCGCGGCGGGCGCCGTGATCGCGGCCGGTGCCTCGCTGACGGCGGCCGGCGCGGCCTCCGCACTCGACATCGGCGTCAGCGCCTCGGCGAGCGACGAGGGCCTCGGCCTCGGTGTCAGCGCCAACGCCGGCAATGAGGACGACCCGGGCGAGGAGGAGCCCACGGACCCGCCGACCTCGATCCCGGGGGACCCGGACCCCACGGACCCGACGGACCCCACGGACCCGACCGATCCGACTGACCCCACGGACCCGACGGACCCGACCGATCCGACTGACCCCACCGACCCGACCGACCCCACGGACCCGGAGGAGCCCACCGGGGAGCCCACCGAGCCCACCGAGGAGCCCTCCGAGAACCCGGGCAACGGCAACGGCAACGGCGGCGGCAACGGTGGCGGCAACGCCGCCGACCCCGACGGCGGCGCCTCCCCGCAGGACGAGGGCTCCTCCGCCCTCACCGACACCGGCGACGAGGCCCCGGCCACCTCGGCCCAGGGCAACGGCAAGGAGCTCGCCGAGACCGGTGCCGCCGAGACCACCTTCCTGCTGATCGGCGCCGCCACGATGATCGCCGGCGGCATCGGCTTCCGGATCCTGCCGCGCCTGATGGACGGCCGCGGGGGCGCCGCCGCCTGACGGTGGCCGCCCGCGCACGCACCGTACGCGTGAGCTGAGGCGAAGGGCCCGGAGCGCAACCGCGCTCCGGGCCCTCGCTTACGTTTCGGGGCGTGTCAGACGGTCTGGTGGGCCAGCAGCGCCACCGCCGCGATCAGCACCGCGAGCAGGGCGATCAGCATCATGGGGTTCAGCCCGGCGAAGAAGTTCTCCTGCTGCAGCCGCTCACGGTTCGCGCGGCACACCGGGCACCGGCCCTCGCTCACGGGCGCGGCGCAGTTCGCGCACACCAGCCTGTCGTACGTCATGCGCTCGCCCTCCTCGCACCTGTTCCAGATGAACAACGCCCACTTCCTCGCGAACGTTCCCCTTCCACTGTGCCAGGTTCCCGCGGCTGCCGCCCGGGGCCGGAACAAAAGGGCGAACCGCTGCACAACGCCTCCGGTGCCTGCGCTCGCCTCCCCGGGTCGCGTATGGTCACGCTCATCTACCCCCGGCTACCCGTGGTGCATCCGTGATCCGATTCGACAACGTGTCCAAGGCCTACCCCAAGCAGAACCGTCCTGCGCTCAGGGATGTCTCCCTGGAAGTGGAGCGCGGCGAGTTCGTCTTCCTCGTGGGGTCCTCCGGCTCCGGAAAGTCCACCTTCCTGCGGCTGGTCCTCCGCGAGGAGCGGGCCAGCCAGGGGCAGGTGCACGTCCTGGGCAAGGATCTCGCGCGCGTCTCCAACTGGAAGGTGCCGCAGATCCGGCGCCAGCTGGGGACCGTGTTCCAGGACTTCCGCCTGCTGCCGAACAAGACGGTCGCCGAGAACGTCGCCTTCGCGCAGGAGGTCATCGGCAAGTCCCGCGGCGAGATCCGCAAGTCCGTGCCGCAGGTGCTCGACCTCGTCGGGCTCGGCGGCAAGGAGGACCGGATGCCCGGCGAGCTCTCCGGCGGTGAGCAGCAGCGCGTCGCCATCGCCCGGGCCTTCGTCAACCGGCCCAAGCTGCTCATCTGCGACGAGCCCACCGGCAACCTCGACCCGCAGACCTCCGTCGGCATCATGAAGCTGCTCGACCGGATCAACCGGACGGGCACCACCGTGGTGATGGCGACGCACGACCAGAACATCGTGGACCAGATGCGCAAGCGCGTCATCGAGCTGGAGCAGGGCCGTCTCGTCCGCGACCAGGCACGCGGCGTCTACGGCTACCAGCACTGACGCTCCACGGAAAGGCTTGATCAGACGCCATGCGCGCCCAGTTCGTCCTGTCGGAGATCGGCGTAGGTCTCCGCCGCAACCTGACGATGACCTTCGCCGTCGTCGTCTCCGTCGCCCTGTCGCTCGCCCTGTTCGGCGGGTCGCTCCTGATGAGCGACCAGGTGAACACGATGAAGGGCTACTGGTACGACAAGGTCAACGTCTCCATCTTCCTGTGCAACAAGAGCGACGCCGAGTCCGACCCCAACTGCGCCAAGGGCGCGGTGACCGACGACCAGAAGGGTCAGATCAAGTCCGACCTGGAGAAGATGACGGTCATCGACTCGGTGACGTACGAGTCGCAGGACGAGGCGTACAAGCACTACAAGGAGCAGTTCGGCGACTCCCCGCTGGCCAGCTCCCTGACGCCGGACCAGATGCAGGAGTCCTACCGCATCAAGCTGAAGGACCCGGAGAAGTACCAGGTCATCGCGACCGCCTTCAACGGGCGTGACGGCGTGCAGTCGGTGCAGGACCAGAAGGGGCTCCTGGACAACCTCTTCGAGCTGCTGGAAGGCATGAACGTCGCCGCTCTCGCGGTGATGGCGCTGATGCTGATCGTCGCCCTGATGCTGATCGTCAACACGGTGCGCGTCTCCGCGTTCAGCCGCCGCCGCGAGACCGGCATCATGCGGCTGGTAGGCGCCTCCGGCTTCTACATCCAGGCGCCCTTCATCATGGAGGCGGCCGTCGCCGGACTCATCGGCGGCATGCTCGCGTGCGGATTCCTTCTGGTCGGGCGGTACTTCCTCATCGACCACGGACTGGCCCTGTCCGAGAAGCTGACCCTGATCAGCTTCATCGGCTGGGACGCCGTCCTGACGAAGCTTCCGCTGATCCTCGCGACGAGTCTCCTGATGCCCGCGCTGGCCGCGTTCTTCGCGTTGCGCAAGTATCTGAAGGTGTGACTCTTGCCAAGAGGGGCGTGCGGTCAACGGACCGTGCGCCCCTTCGCGTTGTCCTAGACTCACCGGCATGTCAGGTCGTGCCCTGTTCTGTCAGCCCCGCCGCATCCGCCGCGGGGCCGCCCTGACCTTGGTGTTCGCGAGCGTGCTCGTCGCCGGCGCCGCCACCGGCAACCTCCCCGGGACCGAGGGCGGGACCCCGGCGGACGGGGCCCCCGCCGCTCCCTCCCGCCACCACGCCGACATCGCCGAGGCGGCCGAGGAGGCCGCCGCCGACGGCACCTCCCCCATGGAGGCCGCCCGGCGCGCCGTCAGCCGCAGCGGGGACCGCTGGGCGGCCGTCTACTCCGAGTCCGAGTACGAGGAGTTCGAGGAGGCCCTGGACGGCCGCTACACCGGCGTCGGCCTCTGGGCCCGGGAGCGGGACGGCCGTATCGAGGTGACGAAGGTCGGCGACGACACGCCCGCCGCCGACGCCGGAATCCGCGTGGGCGACCGGCTGCGCAGCGTCGACGGGGAGAAGGTCGACGGGCGGCCCGTCACCGAGGTCGTCTCGATACTGCGCGGCGAGACCACCGGCGAGCGGGCCGGCACCACCGTCCGCCTCGGTCTGGAACGCGGCAGCCGCTCGTGGCACGAGACCGTGCGCCGGGCCCGGCTCTCCCGGGACACCGTCGGCGTCCGCCGGCTGGCCTCCGGCGTCACCGTCATCAAGGTCGGCGCCTTCACCAAGGGCTCGGGCGACGAGGTCCGCACCGCCGTGCGGCAGGCCCCGGCCGGCGCCGGCCTCGTCCTGGACCTGCGGGGCAACTCCGGCGGACTGGTCGCCGAGGCGGTCACCGCGGCCTCCGCCTTCCTCGACGGCGGCCTGGTCGCCACCTACGACGTCGACGGCGAGCAGCGCGCCCTGCACGCCGAGCCGGACGGCGACACCACCAGGCCCCTGGTCGCGCTCGTCGACGGCGGGACCATGAGCGCGGCCGAGCTGCTCACCGGCGCCCTGCAGGACCGCGGACGGGCGGTCGTCGTGGGCTCCCGCACCTTCGGCAAGGGCTCCGTGCAGATGCCGACCACGCTGCCCGACGGCTCCGTCGCCGAGCTGACCGTCGGCCACTACCGCACCCCCTCCGGCCGGGGCGTCGACGGCCACGGCCTCACCCCCGACCTGGAGGCCGGGGAGGAAGAGGCGCTCCGGCGGGCCGAGACGGTCCTCGGCGGACTCGGCCGGTAGGCCACCGGCGATAATCGGCTTCCCGCCGACCCCCTCCGTAGTGCGAAAATGGGCGGCACTATGGCTAAGGAAAAAGGGCGCAAGCTGATCGCGCAGAACAAGAAGGCGCGGCACGACTACCTCATCATCGACACCTACGAGGCCGGCCTGGTCCTCACCGGCACCGAGGTGAAGTCCCTGCGCCAGGGACGGGCGTCGCTGGTGGACGGCTTCGTCCAGCTGGACGACCACGAGGCGTGGCTGCACAACGTGCACGTGCCGGAGTACAGCCAGGGCACCTGGACCAACCACAGCGCGCGGCGCAAGCGCAAGCTGCTGCTGCACCGCGAGGAGATCGACAAGCTCGAGTCCAAGTCGCAGGAGACGGGGCACACCATCGTGCCGCTCGCCCTGTACTTCAAGGACGGCCGTGCGAAGGTCGAGATCGCGCTGGCCAAGGGCAAGAAGGAGTACGACAAGCGGCAGACGCTCCGCGAGAAGCAGGACCGGCGCGAGACCGAGAAGGCGATCTCCGCGGTCCGCAGGAAGCAGCGCGCCTAGGCACCGCCGAGGGCGCGGGAATACGCTGGCACCGACCCGCGTTGGTCACGTACGATGGCGACAGCACCTCACAGCGGGTGCGAGCCCCCTCTCCGGAGGGTTTTGAAAAATCAACATGGGGATGATCGGTTTCGACAGCGGCTGTCGAAGCAGGGGAAGCGTGTCGAGGAAGCGGCCATGATCTCGTAAACCACAGGCCGAAAAAAATAATCGCCAATTCCAAGCGATCCATCTCCCAGGGCGAGCTCGCCCTCGCTGCCTGATCTTCAGGTAGCGAGCAGCGGCTCCCCTACTTAAGGGAGTGTCAGCCCGGGGATGTTCCCGACCCGGATCCTGGCATCATCTAGGGGACTAAACCTTGATCCTGGTCACGGGGTGAAGAGGGAAACCACACAGTGACTGGGCCCGTCGGAGACTTGTCGGCGTGATCTCCGGGGCCGAGAAAAGCACAGCCGACTGCACACGGAGAAGCCCTGGTTCCGCACCGTTGGACGCGGGTTCGATTCCCGCCATCTCCACTCATCCCATGTGGGCAGAGGCCCCGTCGCTGGTAGCGGCGGGGCCTCTGTCATGCGGCCACATGATCGAGCTTGGCGATGTGGGGACCACACCCATATCGACCGGTGGTTCACGGTTCTACCTTCGCTCTCCATGACACAGACCAGAGCCGCACTACGCCCCACCGTGCTGACGGCCCTCCTGGCCGCCCTCCTCTCCGTCCTGCTGACCCCCACCCCCGCCTCGGCCGCCTCCCTCCAGGAGGTCACCGGCTTCGGCAGCAACCCGGGCGCCCTGAAGATGTACCGGTACGTCCCCGACGGGCTGCCCGCGGGCCGGCCCGTGGTGGTCGCCCTGCACGGCTGCACCCAGAACGCCGCCGGCTACGCCACCGGCACCGGCTGGACGACGCTCGCCGACCGCTGGGGCTTCTCCGTCGTGCTGCCCCAGCAGCAGAGCGGCAACAACTCCAGCCAGTGCTTCAACTGGTTCCAGGACGCCGACATCCGGCGCGGGCAGGGAGAGGCCGCCTCCGTCGCCCAGATGGTCGACCGGCAGCTCGCCGACGTCTCCGGGAACGCCTCGCGCGTGTACGTCACCGGCCTGTCCGCCGGCGGCGGGATGACCGCCGTGATGATGGCCGCCTACCCGGAGAAGTTCGCCGCGGGCGGCGTCGTCGCCGGGCTGCCCTACGGGTGCGCGCAGGCCGCCGGATCACCGTTCGTGTGCATGTACGTCGGCGCCACCCAGACCCCGGCCCAGTGGGGCGACCGGGTGCGCGCCGCGCGGCCCGGGTACACCGGCCCCTGGCCCGCCCTCACCGTCCTGCACGGCACGGCCGACTACACGGTGAAGCCGGTCAACATGACCGACCTGGTCGAGCAGTGGACCGATGTGCAGGGCGCCGACCGGACCGCCGACGTCAGCGACACCGTCGCCGGACACCCGCACCAGATCTTCCGCGGCCCGGACGGGAAGGCGGTCGTCGAGACGTACAGCATCGACGGCATGGGGCACGGCCAGCCCGTCGACCCGGGCAGCGGGACCGAGCAGTGCGGGACGGCCGGGGCGTACTTCCTGGACGTCGGCCTGTGCGCCGCCCACCGGCTCGGGAAGGCCTGGCAGCTGGGCTGAACCGGTGCGTCACGCCCCGCGCGGTGCCGTGCTCGCCCGTTCCGTCAGCCGGGGCGGCAGCAGGGTCGCCCCGGGTACGGGGGCGCCGGACAGCTTCCGTACCAGCAGGTGCACCGCGCGGGTGCTCAGCTCCGCCGACGGCACGGCGACCGAGGTGACCGGGACGCGGGCCGACGCGGCGAGCGGGGACGGGCAGACGGCGGTCAGGGACAGATCGCCGGGGATGCTCAGCCCCAGCCGCTCGAAGGCGTCGATCAGCGGGTCGAGCAGCGGTTCGTTGTGCACGACCACCCCGGTCAGCGCGGGCAGCTCGCGCACCAGCCGCTCGGCGATCGCGCGGGCGGCGTCCCGGCCGGTCCCGCACGGGTGTACGGCGCAGGTGAGCCCGTGCCGGTGGGCCGCGGAGGTGAACCCCTCCACGAGGCGCCGCGCGAACGCGGTCCGCCGCACGTACACCTCCGGGGGCGAACCGACCAGCGCCACCACCCGGTGCCCCAGCCGCGCCAGATGGCCCACGCACAGCTCGCCGGCCGCCCGGAAATCCAGATCGACGCAGGTGAGTCCGTCCGGCTCGGCCGGCACGCCGATCAGCACGGACGGTAAGCCGCGCGACCGCAGCAACGGCAGCCGCGGGTCCTGGAGCTGTACGTCCATCACGATCACCGCGTCCGCGAGCCCCGTGTCCGCGGCGCGCCGGAGCGCCTCCTCGCCCTCCCCCTCGGTGAGCAGCAGGACGTCGTGGTCATGGGCGCGGGCGGCCGTCACCACCGACACCGCGAACTGCGTCACCACCGGCACATGGACGCCGGAGCGCATCGGGACCGCCAGGGCCAGCACCTTCGTCCGGCGGCCGGCCGGGGAGCGGCCGCCGCCGTCGGCGCGGTAGCCCAGCTCACGGACGGCCGCCTGGACGCGCAGCCGGGTGGCGTCGGAGATCGGACGCTTGCCGCTCAGCGCGTAGGAGACGGTGCTCGGGGAGACCCCGGCGCGCCGGGCCACATCCGTGATCTTCACCATCGGGGGTCCTCACTGGCACTGTCCGTGGGGGGATAGAAAGCGGTTTCGAAGCGCTTCGACGGGTGAAGGTATGTGCGGGACCTGTGCGCGTCAATGGGCCGGGCGGAAATCGGTGGAGCGGTTCGACGGCCCGAACCGGAAGGCCGCCAGACAGACGAGCAGGGCGGTCGCCGCCGCCGTCACCGGCACGCCGTATCCGGCCGCCGCCGAGACGTGCTCCACCGTCCAGCCGCCGGCCGCGCTGCCGCAGGCGATCCCGCCGAGCAGCCCGGTCACCGCGAGCGTCATCCCCTCGTTCAGCCGGCCCTCGGGCGTGTACCGCTGGACCAGGGTCATCGTCGTCACCATCGTCGGGGCGGTCGCCATCCCGGCGACCAGCAGCGCCCCCGCCAGCACCAGGAGCGAGCCGGTCAGACCGGCCGCCAGCAGCGGCAGCGTCATCAGCGCGGCCATCGCCGCCAGGCACCACGGCAGCCGTGCCCGCGCGGACCCCGCCGGGCGCACCGCCCCGTACAGCAGTCCCGCCGCACAGGAACCGGCCGCCTGCAGCGCGAGCACCGCGCCGGACGCCGCGTGGTGCCCCGACGCGTCCGCGAAGGCGATGGTGACGACCTCCATCGAGCCGAACACCGCTCCCGTCGCGAGGCAGACCAGCAGCAGCGGACGCATCCCCGGCGCGCGGAAGGGCGCCCGCGCGGTGGAACGCCGCCCGGCCGGCGGCTCGGTCGAGCGCTGCGCGGTGAACAGCGCCACGCCCGTCAGCAGCAGCACGGCGCCCACCAGCGTGCCCGCCTCGGGGAAGAACGTCGCGCACAGGAAGGCCGCGAGCACCGGGCCGAGCATGAAGCACAGTTCGTCGGCGGCCTGCTCGAACGAGTTCGCGGTGTGCAGGGCCTCGGCGTCGCCCTTCAGCAGATGGGCCCAGCGGGCCCGGGACATCCCGCCGGTGTTGGGGGTGGTGGCGGTCGCGGCGTAGCAGGCGAACAGGGTCCAGTCGGGGGCGCCGTGACGCACGCAGAGCAGTAGCGCCAGCGAGCCGAGCACGGCGAACACGGTGGCCGGCAGGGCGATCCGGGCCTGCCCGTACCTGTCGACCAGGCGCGCGGTCCACGGGGCGACCACCGCGGTGGCCGCCAGGCCCGTCGCGGTGACGGCGCCGGCCAGCGCGTACGACCCCCGCGTCCCGGCGATCATCACGACGGCGCTCACGCTGAGCATGCCCATCGGCAGCCGCGCGATGAGGTTGCCGGCCGTGAACGCGCGGGCGCCGGGCAGATCGAAGAGACGGCGGTACGGACCCTTCGGGCGGGGCGCGGAGGGCCCGCGCGGACGGAAGTCGGCGACGACCAGGGTGTCGGCGGTCACGGTGAGCAGGGGAGTGTCCGGGGAGGTCGGCTGAGGCATGGCCCCACCGTCACCCGTGGCCGTGCCGCCGGTCCAACACCTTCCCGGTGCCGATTGACGCACCCGTGTTGTAAGTTCGCCCGGTGCCCGCCCACCTCGACCCCCGTCTGCTCCGCGCCTTCGTGACCGTCGCCGCGGAGCTGCACTTCACCCGGGCCGCCGCCCGCCTCTACGTCGCCCAGCAGGCCCTCAGCAGGGACGTACGGCGACTGGAACGCGAACTGGGCAGCGAACTGTTCGTCCGGACCACCCGCCAGGTGACGCTCACCGCCGACGGTGAGCGCCTGCTGCCGTACGCCCACGCCGTGCTCCAGGCGCAGGACGACCTCCTCGCCGCCGCCGGACAGACCCGGCCCCTGCTGGTCGACCTCAACTCCCCGGGCCTGCCGACCCCGCGCCGGGTGCTGCACCGCGCCCGCGAACTCGCCCCCGGCCACGAACTGATGGCCCGCTACGAGAGCGGCCTGACCGGCGCGGCGGAGCAACTCCTCGCCGGGCGCCTCGACGCGTCCTTCGGACGGTTCGCGGGGCTCGCCCCCGCCCTGCGGTCCGGACTCGGCCACCAGCCCGTGCGCTACGAGCCGATGGCGCTCGTACTGCCCGAGGACCACCTCCTGGCCGCGCGGGCCGAGGTGCCGCTGGCCGCGCTTGCCGGCGAGACGGTGTACGCGGGGGCCGGAAACCCTCGCACACCTGAGTGGACGGACCTCGCCCGGTCACTGTTCGAGGGCCGGGACATCGCCCTCGCGCCGCCCGCGCCACTGGCCGTCGGGGACGAGGAGTTCCAGCGGATCATGGCGAGAACGCGTCATCCGATCCTCGCCGTGGTCGATTTTCCGCCACTGCCCTCGACGGTGCTACGCCCTCTCGTGGACCCGGTCCCGCTGTCGCCGGTGTCCCTGGTGTGGCGAAAAGGGCTGGTTCATCCCGGCCTGGACGCACTGCGGCGGGCCGCGGCCCTGGTCGCGGAGGAGGAGGGCTGGCTGCGGCAGTCCCCGGAGTGCTGGCTTCCCGATCGGGACACCGCGGTGATGGCGGTGCCATGATGTCTCACTCCTGATACGAATGGCAGCGCGGCAAACACAAAACCTCCGCGTGCGCTACATTCATTGCCCGAGCACAGTGTGATAAGCGGGGCGCTCGGAGCGGGTGGGGGCCCGGTCCGCCGGCGGGTGCTCAAGTCGTACGCGCGCCGGAACTGTCCTGTGGGGGGAAGTGCGTGCGCGTGGAAAACTGGCGAGAAGACGCCCAACCGGAACGGCCGGACTCCGCCGGGAGGTTCGGGCGGAACGCCGAGGACGAGAACCTGCGGGAGACGCGGGTCCTCCCCCTGAGCGACAAGCCCGGCGCGACAGCCGGCGCGGACACCCGCGTGGCCGATTCCGGCCCCGGCTCCCTCGACGACCGCTGGGCCCGCCTCGGAGTCTTCCCCGGCGGAAACGACCGGACCGAGGTCCTGCCCGAGACTCCCCGCCGCCCGGATCCCGCCGCACGGGCCGGGGCGGCGGGTGACGCCCGCCACGCGTCGGGCGGGGATCGCCCGGGCTCGTTCGCCGGTCGGGCCCACACGTCCTGGGACGCCGACCGGACCGAAGTCCTGCCCGAAGCTGCCGGGCGGGCCGGGGCGGCTGGTGAGGCGCGTCATGGGTCGGGTGCGGACCGCCCGGGTTCGTTCGGGGGTCGGGGCACCGCTTCCTGGGACGCTGACCGGACCGAGGTGCTGCCCGAAGCTGCCCGCCGTCCGGATCCCGCTGCGCGGGCCGGGGCGGCTGGTGACGGCCGGGACCCAGCGGCACAGGATGGTCCGGACGGTGTCTGGGACACCGAGCGCACCACCGCCCTGCGCATCCCCCGCCCCTCCGAGGCCCGGCGGCCGTCGCCCGCCCCGGCGACGGCGCCCCAGGGCCCTTCCGGCCCCGGCTTCCCGACGGCCGCCCGCACTCCCGCCCGTGACCCCTGGCAGGAGGAGGCGGGCGACTCCGGCGAGGCCACCCACGACCCGCACGAGGTGACGGTCCAGCTCGACTCCGTACAGATAGGCGAAGGCCTGGAGCTGCGCCGCTCGCAGGGCGGGCCGAGCACGGGACAGGACGCCGCCGGGCCGGTATTCGTCGACGAGTCCGGGCGGCGCAGCCGGCTCTACCGCCGTATCGGCATGGCCGTCGGCCTCGCCTGCGCCGGCTATGCCGTCGTGATGGTCGCCACCCTGCTGTCCGGCAACTCCGACGCCCCCTGGATGCCCGTCCCCGGCCAGGAGAACAAGCCCGCCGGGAAGGTGGAGACCACCCCGCAGCCGGCCGACGACACGGACACCACGCCCGGCTCCGGCAGCAGCCTCGACCCCGACGCCACGCCGAGCACCGGCGCTCCCACCGAGCCCGGGCCCGACGCCACCGCCCCCGCGACCGGCGGCGGCACCGGCGCCGGGGGGCAGCCGGACACCGACCCGACACCGACGTCACCCGGACAGAACCCCTCCCAGCCGGCCACCGGCGGCGGCTCCGCCACCACCGAGCCCTCGGCCGAGACCCCGGTCACGCCGAGCACCGACCCGTCGGTACCCGCCGACCCCGACCCCGTGAGCAGCGCCCCCGCGACGGGCGGCGGCGGTGAACCCGCCGGTACCGACGACGTCGCCGGTGCCCCCGCCGAACGGCCCGTCGTCGCCGCCGACGGCTCCGCCGCGCAGCCGGACTCGTCCACCACCCCCACCGCACCGTCCTCGGAGAACGTCGTCTGATGGCATCCCGTTCCCACCGTCACCGGGCCGCCCGCCAGGCCCGTGACGGAGCCCCGCGCCGCCGCGTGCCCCTGCGCCTGCTGCTCCCGCTGCTCGTCCTCGTCGCCCTGGCGGCGATGCTCATGCTGCGCGGCTACGTGCACAGCGAGATCCTCGCCGACCACCGCATACAGAAGCCCGCGCCCACCACCGAGGTGCCGAAGAAGATCCTCGAGGGCGGCCCGGTCATCGACGCCCGCGCCGGCGCGACGCAGAGCCTCAGCGTGCCCGACCACCGCCTCGTGCTCACCTTCGACGACGGCCCGGACCCGGAGTGGACGCCGAAGGTCCTCGACGTGCTGAAGAAGCACGACGCGCACGCCGTCTTCTTCGTCACCGGCACCATGGCCTCCCGCTACCCGGACCTCGTGAAGCGCATGGTCGACGAGGGCCACGAGATCGGCCTGCACACCTTCAACCACCCCGACCTCGCCCTCCAGTCCACCAAGCGCATCGACTGGGAGCTGTCGCAGAACCAGCTGGCCATCACCGGCGCGGCCGGCATCCGCACCTCCCTCTTCCGGCCGCCGTACTCCTCCTTCTCCGCCGCCATGGACAACGAGTCCTGGCCGGTCACCCAGTACATCGGCAGCCGCGGCTACCTCACCGTCGTCAACAACACCGACAGCGAGGACTGGAAGCGCCCCGGCGTCGCCGAGATCATCCGCCGCGCCACCCCGCACGGCGGCAAGGGCGCCATCGTCCTGATGCACGACTCCGGCGGCGACCGCAGCCAGACCGTCGCCGCGCTCGACACCTTTCTGCCCGACCTGAAGGCCAAGGGCTACGAGTTCGACAACCTCACCGAGGCCCTGGACGCGCCCAGCGCGCACAGCCCGGTCACCGGCGCCGAACTCTGGAAGGGCAAGGCGTGGATCTTCCTGGTCCAGGCCTCGGAGAAGATCACCGACGTGCTGGTGGTCGGCCTCGCGATCATCGGCACCCTGGTCATCGGCCGCTTCGTGCTGATGCTCCTCCTCTCTGGCGCCCACGCCCGCCGGGTCCGCCGCAAGAGCTTCCGCTGGGGCCCGCCGGTCGGCGAACCGGTGACGGTGCTGGTCCCGGCGTACAACGAGGCCAAGTGCATTGAGAACACCGTCCGTTCCCTGATGGCGAGCGACCACCCGATCGAGGTGCTCGTCATCGACGACGGTTCCACCGACGGCACCGCCCGCATCGTCGAGGCGATGGGCCTGCCCAATGTGCGGGTCATCCGCCAGCTCAACGCCGGCAAGCCGGCCGCGCTCAACCGGGGCCTGGCGAACGCCCGTTACGACATCGTCGTGATGATGGACGGCGACACGGTCTTCGAGACGTCCACCGTCCGCGAACTCGTCCAGCCCTTCGGCGACCCCCGGGTCGGCGCCGTCGCGGGCAACGCGAAGGTCGGCAACAAGGACAGCCTCATCGGCGCCTGGCAGCACATCGAGTACGTGATGGGCTTCAACCTCGACCGCCGCATGTACGACATCCTCGGCTGCATGCCGACCATCCCCGGCGCGGTCGGCGCCTTCCGCCGCTCCGCCCTGGAGCCCTTCGGCGGCATGAGCGACGACACCCTCGCCGAGGACACCGACGTCACCATGGCGCTGCACCGGGCCGGCTGGCGCGTGGTCTACGCCGAGAACGCCCGCGCCTGGACCGAGGCCCCGGAGACGGTCCAGCAGCTGTGGTCCCAGCGCTACCGCTGGTCGTACGGCACCATGCAGGCCATCTGGAAGCACCGCCGCGCGGTGATCGAGAAGGGCCCCTCGGGCCGCTTCGGCCGCGTCGGCCTGCCCTTCGTCTCCCTGTTCATGGTCGTGGCCCCGCTGCTGGCCCCGCTGATCGACGTCTTCCTGCTCTACGGCATCGTCTTCGGCCCGACCCAGAAGACGATCGTGGCCTGGCTGGGCGTCCTGGCCATCCAGGCGGTCTGCGCGGCGTACGCCTTCCGCCTCGACCGCGAACGCATGACCCATCTGATCTCGCTGCCGCTGCAGCAGATCCTCTACCGCCAACTCATGTACGTCGTGCTGCTCCAGTCCTGGATCACCGCACTCACCGGCGGCCGCCTGCGCTGGCAGAAGCTGCGGCGCACCGGCGTCGTCGAGGCGCCGGTCGGCGGAGCGGTGCCGCGCCAGCGTGCGCAGCGCAGCGATGATCGGAGGCCCGTGGCATGACCCACGGATACACGACCGGCACGGGCATGAACCCGGAACCGGCGGGCACGTACGGAACGCCGTACACGGTCCCCCAGCAGCGTACGACCGAGCCCGCACCCGAGCCGGCTCCCGCCCCGGCGCCCAAGAAGCCGGGCCGCGACCGGTACCTGGACCTGCTGCGGTCCATCGCCCTGGTCCGCGTCGTGGTGTACCACCTCTTCGGCTGGGCCTGGCTGACGGTGCTGTTCCCGTCGATGGGCGTGATGTTCGCGCTGGCGGGCTCGCTGATGGCGCGTTCGCTGAAGCGTCCGGCGGCGGGCGTGATCCGCAGCCGTGTCCGTCGGCTCCTACCGCCCCTGTGGGTGTTCTCCGCGGTCGTGCTGGCGATGATGTTCGCCAACGGCTGGAACCCGTCCGAGGACCCGGACCACGGGGGCACCTGGGGCCTGATCGAGCTGTTCAACTACATCGTCCCGATCGGCGCACCGCCCTACCCGTGGCAGATCGGCTCGAAGTCCGGACTGCTGGAGGACACCTGGGCGGTGCAGGCCGCGGGCGTCCTGTGGTACCTCCGCGCCTATCTGTGGTTCGTCATCGCGTCGCCCCTGCTGCTCTGGCTGTTCCGCAAGGCACCCTGGCCGACACTGCTCGCACCGCTCGGCCTGACGGCGATCGTCGGCACGGGCCTGGTGACCATCCCCGGCGAGACGGGCAACGCGGTCTCCGACTTCGCGGTCTACGGCGGCTGCTGGGTGCTGGGCTTCGCCCACCACGACGGCCTGCTGAAGCAGATCCCGAGATACGTCTCCGTCTCCTGCGCCTCCCTGATCATGGCCTTCGGCCTGTGGTGGGCCTCGAACCACCTGGGCCCCGACGGCTGGGACCTCAACGACATCCCGCTGGCCCAGGCCACCTGGTCGTTCGGCTTCGTGGTGATCCTGCTCCAGTACTCCCCGTCCTGGCAGGAACTCCCCGGCCGCCTGGCGAAGTGGGACAAGCTGGTGACCCTCTCCAACAACCGCGCGGTCACCATCTACCTGTGGCACAACCTGCTGATCATGGCGACGGTCCCGATCATCGACCTGGCCTACGAACTCCCGTTCATGCAGAGCGAACGCGCGGTCGCCGCCCTCGACGGCGCGTACACCATCTGGATGTTCGCCCTGGTCTGGCCCCTGATCGGCCTGATGGTCCTGGCCGTCGGCTGGGTCGAGGACATCGCGGCGAAGCGCAAGCCGAGACTGTGGCCCAACGGCGCCAAGACCGACCGCCCGCGGACGAGCACCGGGTCCCACCGGGGCTGAACCGCCACACGACCGGAGGCGCCCCCGACGGTCACTTCGTGATGTGCGTGAGGAAGGTGACCCACGTGGTGGGGGAGAAGCCCAGCCGGGGGCCGGACGTGTCCTTCGAGTCGCGTATGAGGACGGTGGCCGGGGTGGTGGCGAGTTCGACGCAGTTGGAGGCGTTCAGCCGACACAACCACGCCACCGTGCGGCGTACCCCGCACCGTGCCGTCGGAGTTCCGCCCACCGCCCGGTCGGGGCTGTAGGAGGACTTGCGCCATGCGGGATCGGACAGACCGTGCTCGCCGAGCTACTCGTGTGCGTCTGCGCTTCCTGGCCAGGTGAGACGCCTGGTGAAGTGGGCTCCCGCTGTCAGGGCCATGATTACCGCAGTGCAGCCGCCGAGCACCATGACCGCGGATGGAGAGGTGCGGTCCAGGACCATTCCCCCCAGTAGCGCGCCGATGGAGATCGTGGCTTGGAAGGAAGCCGTGAACAGAACCGATGCCGCTTCGGGGACAGACGGTGCCGCCTTGGAAAACCAGGTCTGCGAGGCGACCGGCACAGCGCCATAGCCGATGCCCCACACGATCAGCAGGGCAATGGCACCAGCCTCCCAGTGGCCCACCATGGGCAGCAGAAGGGTCGCCGCTGCGATGAGTCCGGCCGCAAGTCCGAAGACAGTCCGCGGATACTGTGCCACCCGAGCACCCCCGAGAAAGTTGCCGAGGATACCGGCAGCGCCATAGATCAACAAGAACATGGTGATCAGGCCGTCGCCGGCATGGGTGACCCGTTTTAGGAACGGCGTCACATAGGTGTAGGTCCCGAAGTGGGCGAGCACGATCAGGAACGTCAGCAGGAGCGCGAAGCGGGTATTGCTACTGCGGAACATGCCCCTGAGATCGCTCAGCCGGGTGGCCTGGACGGAAGGTAACGGGGGCACGACCAGGAGCAGCATGATCAGTACCCCCACCGTCAGCGCACCCATGACCGCGAATGCCGTACGCCACCCAGCGAGATCCCCGAGGAGGGTGCCGGTCGGTACCCCGAGGACGGATCCCAACGGAACAGCGGAGAAGATCACGGCGGTTGCCCTGCTGACCGAGGTCGGCGGCACCAACCGTTCTGCCAGCCCAGCGCCTATCGACCAGAACCCACCGATCGTGATCCCCACCATGACCCTGGAGACCAGCACGAGCCAGTAGTCGGGTGCTGCAGCAGCAAGGAAATTCGCCAGGGCCAGCAGGAGCATGAAGGCGCACAGCATCAGGCGACGGTCGATGCGTGCCGTGGCCACAGTGACCAGAGGAGCAGAGACCGCCGCGAGAAAACCGGGCATGGTCATCATCAGCCCGGCCACCCCATCTGAGATGGTGAAACTGGAGCCGATCGAGGTCAGCAGACCGATAGGCAGGATCTCAGTGGTGACAATGGCGAAGATTCCCAGCATCACCGAGACCACGGCCAGCCAGCCGATCAGCGGCGATGGGGTCGGCAGAGCTGCGGCGTCGACTGGGTTGGTAGTGGTGGGGGACATGAGCTCCGTCCTGTGATGGGCAGTGCATTGGCGAACAGTTCAGCAGGCGGTGTCCCCGGTCGGCTGGCAGAACTACGACAGCACCCTCGCGCTCCGCGATTGATGTCGCATTCTTGCCAGGGCAACGGCACTTGCAACGGTCAACACAGCGAGTTGAGTTGTCGGTGGGTGATGAGGCAGCAAGCGAGTTCGAGGAACGCTTCGTGGATATCGGCTCGCCGTTTCCCATCGGATGCGCAGACGGCGGAAGCCGTGCGGCCACGCAAAAATGGGTGACGTCGTTGCGGTTGCCGCCGGTCAACAGGACCGCGAGCGACGTGCCGTGCCCGTCTTCGGTCGACCGGCGACGGGACGGTGTGCTGCCCCCTTTTAGCGCTCTGACGTGGGAGGAGTCGACCACGCAGCGGGACCAGTCCAGCCGTGAGGCCGCGTTCAGCTCGGCCAACAGGATCTCGTGGAGCCGTTGCCAAGACCCCGAAACCGGGGAGACAGGACCCCGCAAGGTCACCCGCCTTATCGTCACTGAGCACGACAAACACTTCAACGAGCTGACGATCGCCACGACCAACGGAATCGAGAAGCTCACCGCAACTCACGAGCACCCGTTCTGGTCCCCGTCTGAACAGGACTGGGTCGAAGCGGGCGAACTCGCCGCCGGCATGACCCTGCGCACGGACACCGGCGACACGGTCATCGTCACCGGAAACCGCGCTTTCGCTAAGCATGCCCGTCCTATAGCTTCACGGTTGATGATCTGCACACGTACTATGTGCTGGCGGGGCCACACCGGTCCTTGTTCACAATAGGAACTGTGATGTCTCGGATCTGGCGTCGAAGATCGATGTTGAGAACCTTTCGATGACCAAGACCGTCGAAAATCACACGTGGGACATTGCCGGTACTAGGGATGTTGATGCCCCTAACTTCGGTAAGGCCGCACGCCCTTATATGAACGGCAACAATGGGCTGTTCCTCCGGGAAATTATGGGGGGATCCACGCCCAGGATGGATTCCCTTGGTGCTCCTGGAGTTGTCGAGTGTAGGACGCCCGGAACGATGAATGGAAGTAACGGGATCTGGGAGCTCAACATCGACGCAAATTCCAACAGAATCGTCCACTTCCTCTTCAAGAGCACAAAGGGCTAGCGTCGAAATGAAATTCTCCATCCAAGGCGGACCTCCCCTTGAGGGTGTCCTTGCCTATGACGAGTCCGAGTATGGATTCTCATTCAGTGCCCAGAGTGGGGACTCGCTGAGTGAGAGACTCGGCTCGGAGGGGGTTGCGAGCGTGCTGGTCGGCACACTCCAACTTGAGGTCGACATTGAGTCCCGGGAAGTCTTGTTCGCCTGGGGGTACTTCCCGAACGTTCGGGGTTTTGTTGCCGAGTTGAGTGCTCCACAGTTTACCCCTGGGCGGGTGTTCATCTCGTCAGACCATTCCTTCGAGCCGGGGGTTTCTTTCGAGGTCCCTGGAGATGGGTGGCGCGTTTCATATGATCCATCCTCCGGGTGGGTCTTCATTCGCCTGAACGATGCCACCGATGCTGCGTTCGTCCAAATCGCCAGCGGAACTGTCTTGGGGATCAACAACGGCGGTCTGGTTTCTCTCTGGCTTAGTCCTGTATTTATAGAGTGACAGGCGATGAGGTAAACGAGTAAACGGAAGATCTGTTGGCGTCAGCAAAAATGAAGCCCCGCCAGGTGTGCCCTGGCGGGGCTTCTGCGTGGGGCGGCGGCAGTAGTTGACGGCAACGTCAGCGGACGAGGGCGGGCCAGGGTGGCGGTGACGCCGATGTGGGCGTGGCCGAGGAGTTTCTTGATGACGACGAGTTCGACGCCCTTCCAGGAGTAGGGCGGCCGTCGAGTGCCTGAGGTCGTGGAAACGGATACGGGCGGAGGCCGGCCCTGCTCAGGAGCGTGGTGTTCACCTTGCGGAGTCCGTATGGAAAGCGATCTCGAACCGCGCATGCACCGAGTGGAACTCAGCACCCTTCGGGTCGTGAAAGCAGACACTGGCAAGGAAGTGAAGGACACCGACGGTCACTTCGTGATGTGCGTGAGGAAGGAGACCCACGTGGTGGGGGAGAAGCCCAGCCGGGGGCCTGAGGGGTCCTTCGAGTCGCGTATGCGGACGGTGGCGGGGGTGGTGGCTATCTCCACGCAGTTCGAGCTGTCGCCGCTGTGGGACGACCTGCGCCAGCGGATGGTCTGCACGGGTTCCTTCTCAGGCTTCTCGGGCGAGGTTGTGGATGAAGTCGCGGGACTCGATGGGATCGAGTGCGCAGGACGTCATGTGGTTGAGCACGGCTCGGTACTTGGTCAACTGTGCCTCGGCGTCCAGGAATCCGCAGCCCCCGTGGTGTGTGTCCAGTTGGACCGTGTCGAGCTGCGGTACGGCGCCCGTGAGGTAGTCGAAGGACTGGCCGGTGCTCGGGAAGTAGGCCGTGCCGAACGGGATCACTCGGATGGTGACATGGGGCAGCTCACCCATGTCGAGCAGGTGCGTGAGCTGGCCACGAGTCACGGAAGGGCCGCCGAACCCCATGCGGAGGGCCGACTCGTGAATGATCGCCGAGTAGGAGGGCGGATCCTCCCGGTGCAGGACGCCCTGCCGTTTGATGCGGTAGGTGAGACGGTGCTCGATCTCGTACTGACGCATGGGCGGCACCACGGCCCGGAAGAGGGCGCGAGCGTGATCGGTGGTCTGCAACAGCGCCGGGATGTGGATCACCAGGGCCACGCGTAGCGCGGCCGTGTGGTGTTCCAGCTCCGCCAAATCGACCAGTGCGGCGGGCAGGTGTTCGCGGTACTCGTCCCACCAGCCCCGGCGTCGGCGCCCGGTCATGGCGGCCAGCGCGTCGACCAGAGACTTGTCGGAGCAGTCGTAGGCGGACGCCATCCCGCGTACGAGGTCGGCGCTCACCGGGCTGCGACCGGTCTCGATCATGCTCACGCGCCCTTGGTTGACGCCGAGGTGCTCGGCGGCCCGGGTGACCGTGAACCCCGCTTTCTCACGGAGTTTGCGCAGCTCGGCACCCAGTCTCCGTTGCCGCAGCGTCGGATCGTTCGTGGGCGGCAACGTGTGTCCTTCCTGTCCGCGAGATGGCGCGCATGTCCCTCACACGAGCTAATCAGAGATGCACCTCCCATAGTTGGGAGATTTATCTTCCATCTGGGCTCTACCGTAGCCGTATCGCTCATCCGCCGCGCTCTTCAGCCGAAAGCGCACCAATCGAGGCACTGCCACCGCCCGCGCGGCCTTGAGCGCGAGACCGAAGTCCCCTTACAACTCCCCGGAGACGACCATGGTCACCGTAGCCCCGCCCCACCCCTGGGCGTACGCCCTTCGCATGCCCCATGACCCCCGCGCCGTACGCGTCGCACGCATGACTGTGCGGGCCGCGCTCGACGGGCACGGCATGCGGGACATCGTCGACTCCGTGGAGTTGCTGACGTCGGAGCTGGTCACCAACGCCTACCGGCACACCAAGGGGCCCGCCTCCCTGCGGCTCACCGGGCTGAGCGACGGTCGGCTGCGGGTGGGGGTGTGGGACAGCCACCCGTACGTCCCGGCTCCCTTCGGCGGAGCCGGGGAGGGCCTCGCGCCGCTCGCCCCGGAGGAGGCCGAATGCGGGCGTGGGCTGCGGCTGGTGCAGGAGCACGCCGACTCCTGGGGTGGTTGGGCTCTCGGGGACGCGGCCCTGGGTCGGGGGGCCGGGAAGCTGCTCTGGTTCGAGGTGGGCGGGCGTGCGAAACTGCCTCTGTTGCGGAAGTGAACGGTGTGGCCAGGGGGCGAGCGGGATGAGCAAGCGGCAGATCCAGAAGATGCTGCGGTTGATGGCGAGCGGGGAGCCGGTCGAGCTCACCAGCCCGATGGCCTCCGTGAAGAAGCTCGCCAAACTCGCCTTCGTCGCCCAGCAGTTCGGGTACGAGTACGCCGACGTGCGGCAGGGCGGCGGGAACAACAGCCAGCTCAGGATGCTGATCGTGCCCGACCCCAGCCCGCACGCCCGCTCCCGCGCCGCGCAGAACTGGGCGCAGTACCCGAACGCCGGCGACGGGGTGTCGCTGCCGCCGCTGGTGCCGGACGCCTTCGAACTGCTCAAGGCCCGCATCAACTTCGACCTCACCGGAAAGAGCGCCGAGAAGCGGATGGGGTACGGCGCCCTCGGCGTCTCCATCGGCTGTGTGTTCATCGCCTACCGGCTCGGGGGGACCTCGGACGACTTCGTGATCGCGGCCGTGATCTGGCTGGTCCTCATGGCCGTCTTCGGCATCGGCTTCGTCGTCACGCGCAAGCGCAACGCCAAGTTCGCGGCCCGGCTGCAGGCGGCCGGGTTCATGCCGGTGACGGACGAGACCGGGCGGGTGCGCTATCTGCCGCCGGGCGGGCAGATGCCGGGGCACGGCAACCCCTTCGGCGGCGGCCCGTACGGAGCCCAGGGCCCGGCGATGCCGGCCGCCCCGGCGCCCGGGTACGGCCAGCAGCCCCCGATGCCGTACGCCCAGCCGCAGCCGCAGCAGCCCCCGTACGGGCAGCCCGCCCCGTACGGCACCGCGGCCCAGGGTCCCTACGCCCCGCCGCAGCCCCAGCAGCCCCAGGCCCCTACGGCCACCCCGCCCAGCAGAACCCCCACTGGCAGCCCCCGCAGCGCTGAGGCCGCGCGGCCGCCGGACCTCTCACCCCGGGCCGGCCCGAGGTGAGAGCAACGTTCCCTGCCGGTCATCGCGTGCCACAGACCGGAAACTCTCCCTCCCTACCTTCGGGACCAGCCCCTCGCGGCACCGTCCGCGCCCCGGAGAGCAGTGGAGGCCCCATGACAGCCCGCAGCGGCCGCTGGATCCAGCAGTGGGACCCGGAGGACGAGACCTTCTGGAAGCGCACCGGAGAGAGGACCGCACGCCGCAATCTCCTCTTCTCCGTGCTGTCCGAGCACATCGGGTTCTCCGTCTGGACCATGTGGTCCGTACTGGTGCTCTTCATGGGCCCCGAGTACGGGCTCACCCCGGCCGACAAGTTCCTGCTGACGTCCCTGGTCACACTGGTCGGCGCCGTGGTCCGGGTGCCGTACACCTTCGCCGTCGCCGTCTTCGGCGGGCGGAACTGGACGATCGTCTCCGCCGGGCTGCTGCTCGTGCCCACCGTCGCCGCGTTCACCGTGATGGAGCCGGGGACGTCCTTCTCCACCTTCCTCCTCGTCGGCCTGCTGGCGGGGATCGGCGGCGGCAACTTCGCCTCCTCCATGACCAACATCAACGCCTTCTTCCCGCTCCGGAAGAAGGGCTGGGCGCTCGGGCTCAACGCCGGCGGCGGAAACATCGGCGTCCCGGTGATCCAGCTCGCCGCCCTCGCGATCATCGGCGCGAGCGGCGGGCCGCGGGTGCTGCTCGGCATCTACATCCCGCTGATCGTCGTCGCCGCCGTGCTCGCCGCGCTGTACATGGACAACCTGGCTTCGGTGAAGAACGACACCGGCGCCGCCAAGGACGCCGCGCGGGACCCGCACACCTGGATCATGTCGTTCCTCTACATCGGCACCTTCGGCTCGTTCATCGGGTACAGCTTCGCCTTCGGGCAGGTGCTGCAGAACCAGTTCGACCGCACGCCGCTGGAGGCCGCCTACGTCACCTTCATCGGCCCGCTGCTCGGCTCGCTGATCCGCCCGGTGGGCGGCTCGCTCGCCGACCGGTACGGCGGCGCGCGGATCACGCTGTGGAACTTCGTCGCCATGGGCGCGGCGACCGCGGTGCTGATCGTCGCCTCGATGCAGAAGTCGCTGGCGCTGTTCACCGGCGCCTTCGTGGTGCTGTTCGTGCTGACCGGCCTCGGCAACGGGTCCACGTACAAGATGATCCCCGGCATCTTCCAGGCGAAGGCGCGGGCCAGGGGGCTCACGGGCGAGGCGGCCGCCGCGTACGGGCGGCGGCTCTCGGGGGCGTCGATGGGGCTGATCGGCGCGGTGGGCGCGCTCGGCGGGGTCGGCATCAACCTGGCGTTCCGCCAGTCCTTCCTCTCCTACGGCTCCGGCACCGGCGCGTTCGTCGCCTTCCTCGCCTGCTACGCGGTCTGCTTCGCCGTCACCTGGGCGGTATACCTTCGCCGCCCGGCGGCCGGCGCGGACGCCCCGAACCCGGCCGCGGAGGAGAAGCCGCAGCTCAGCTACGCCGAAGTGTGACGCGGGATGACGTAACACTGGTGACATGAAGCCGAACCGAGCCTGTCATGGACCGTTGACAGGCTCGCTCGGCACGGAGGTGGAGCCGCACCTTCGCGCAGGGACGCCGACTCGAGCCGGGACGAGAGCCATGTACGACGAACAAGAGCAGCCACCGGAGCACGGGCCCCTCGCCGGGTTCACCGTGGGCGTGACCGCGGCACGCCGGGCCGACGAGCTGGGCGCGCTGCTGGAGCGGCGCGGGGCCGTCGTGCTGCACGCCCCGGCGCTGCGGATCGTGCCGCTGGCCGACGACAGCGAACTGCTGGCCGCCACCAAGGACATCATCGGGCAGGTCCCGGACATCGCGGTCGCCACCACCGCCATCGGGTTCCGGGGCTGGGTGGAGGCCGCCGACGGCTGGGGCCTGGGCGAGGACCTGCTGGCGCGGCTGCGCGGGGTGCGGATCCTGGCCCGCGGGCCCAAGGTGAAGGGCGCGATCCGGGCCGCCGGGCTGACCGAGGAGTGGTCGCCGGCGTCGGAGTCCATGGCCGAGGTGCTCGACCGGCTCCTGGAGGAGGGCGTCGACGGACTGCGCATCGCCGTGCAGTTGCACGGGGAGCCGCTGCCCGGGTTCGTGGAGTCGCTGCGGGCCGGGGGAGCGGAGGTGGTGGGGGTGCCGGTGTACCGGTGGCTGCCGCCGGAGGACCTCGGCCCGGTGGACCGGCTGATCGACGCGACCGTCGCCCGCGCCCTGGACACCGTCACCTTCACCAGCGCGCCCGCCGCCGCGTCCCTCCTCTCCCGCGCCGGGGAGCGGGGACTGCTCGACGAGCTGGTCGCCGCCCTCGGCCACGACGTGCTGCCCGCCTGCGTCGGCCCGGTGACCGCGCTGCCGTTGCAGGCCCGCGGCATCGACACCGTCCAGCCCGAACGCTTCCGGCTGGGCCCGCTGGTCCAGCTGCTCTGCCGGGAACTGCCCTCCCGCGCACGCTCGTTGCCCGTCGCCGGGCACCGGCTGGAGATCCGGGGGCACGCGGTGGTGGTGGACGGCGCGCTGCGGCCCGTACCGCCGGCCGGGATGTCCCTGCTGCGGGCGCTGTCGCGGCGGCCCGGCTGGGTGGTCCCGCGTGCGGAGCTGCTGCGCGCCCTTCCGGGGGCGGGCCGCGACGAGCACGCGGTGGAGACCGCCATGGCCCGCCTCCGCTCAGCCCTAGGCGCCCCCAAGCTGATCCAGACGGTCGTCAAACGCGGCTACCGCCTCGCCGTGGACCCTGCGGCGGAGTCGAAGTACGCCGGCACCTGAGCGCGGCGCGACAGGACCGAGGGGTTCCGGGGCCCGGTGCGGGCAGGCACTGTGGGAGGCGAACGGTTTCCCGGATCGCGCACCGGCCCCCACGCGCGGGGGCCAACCTAGGCGGTGGCAGGAACATGGCACTGGGTACGGTCACGGCGCCCCACGAGCTGCGGTTCGACACCGGGCGGGTCTGCCTGGATCTGCTCGCGACCACCCATCCCGAGGAACGGCTCGGCTCGGTGGAGGTGCTGCGCGTCTGGATCACCGGTTCCGGACTCGTGCCCCCGGGTACGGCGCTCGCCCACGCCGAGGCCTCCTGGCTGCCGGACTTCCGCGAACTGCGCGCACTGCTCGCCCCGTTGGTGCGCGGTCGGCCGGCGCCCGGCGTCCCCTCGTACGACCTCGCGCTCGCCCGGGTCAACGAGCTCGCCCGCGCCGCGCCCCCGGCGCCCCGCGCGGTGCCCGGCGCGGACGGCGCGCTGGTGCGCCGGCTGGACGGGCCGCCCGGCCGCGCCGCGCTGCTCGCGGCGGTGGCGCGGGACGCCGTGGACCTGCTCACCGACCCCGCCGCACGGGCGAGCCTGCGGCAGTGCGAGGGCGACAACTGCCCGATCGTGTACCTGGACACCTCCCGCGGGCGCAGGCGGCGCTGGTGCTCAAGCGAGATCTGCGGCAACCGGGAGCGGGTGGCCCGCCACCGCCGGCGCGCGGCACTCGCACGGGCCTGACCAGTGAAGTGACTTCCGACACAACGCCGTTGACCGTCCCTGCACTGTGACGACCGTCACATGCCCGTCGTTGTGTCGGAAATGTAAAGAAGTGGCGGGGGGATTGTGGGTTCATGTCCCGGTCGTCGTGTCACCCCGCAGAAAACCGTCACCTCGCTTTGAACACCCAACCTCCCCTGTCCGTACCGGTTGTCGAGCGACCGACGGGGGATTCCCCCGGACACCGGAGGTGGGCGTGCGCAAGGATGCGGCCGTGGCCAATGAACGTGGAGCGAGGGCCCGACATCGCATGTCCTCACAGCCCTCGGAACCCGACGAGGAGCTGATGCGTGCCCTGTACCGCGAGCACGCCGGACCTCTGCTGGCCTACGTCCTGCGGCTGGTCGCCGGAGACCGGCAGCGCGCCGAGGACGTCGTCCAGGAAACGCTCATCCGTGCCTGGAAGAACGCCGGTCAGCTCAATCGGGCGACCGGTTCGGTACGCCCCTGGCTGGTGACGGTCGCCCGGCGCATCGTCATCGACGGCCACCGCAGCCGGCAGGCCCGGCCGCAGGAGGTCGATCCGTCGCCGCTGGAGGTCATCCCCGCGGAGGACGAGATCGACAAGGCGCTGTGGCTGATGACGCTTTCGGACGCGCTCGACGACCTGACCCCGGCCCACCGGGAGGTCCTCGTCGAGACGTACTTCAAGGGGCGTACCGTCAACGAGGCGGCGCAGACACTCGGCATACCCAGCGGCACCGTCCGCTCCCGGGTCTTCTACGCCCTCCGGTCGATGAAGCTGGCTCTGGAGGAGCGGGGGGTGACGGCGTGACGAGTGTCTACGGGGGATACGGAGAGGGCGGTACGGGTATGACTGGTCCCATGCAGGGATCACCGGTGCCGAACGAACACGAGACCGTCGGCGCCTACGCCCTCGGCATTCTCGACGACGCCGAAGCAACCGCTTTCGAGGCGCACCTCGCGAGCTGCGAGTGGTGCGCCCAGCAGCTCGACGAACTCGCCGGCATGGAACCGATGCTGGCCGCGCTCGCGGACCTGCCCGGCACCGGGACACCCGCCCTCGGCGAGTCGCTGTCCGCCAAGCCCTCACCGCGCGTGGTGGAGAAGCTCGTCGACGAGGTCGCCGAGCGCCGCGCCAGGAAGCGCCGCCGCAACTTCTACATGGTGGCCGCCGCCGGCGCGCTGATCGTCAGCGGCCCGTTCGTGGCCGTCGCGGCGAGCGGCGGGGGCGAGGAGGGCGGTGGCGGGAGCGGCACCAGCCGGACGCTCGCGGCCAACCCCGCCAAGGAGGCGTTCGACAAGACCTCCGACAAGATCATGGCGACCGACCCCGAGACCCAGGTGACCGCGACCGTGGCCCTGGAGAAGAAGCTCTGGGGCACCGAGATCGTCACGGAGCTGAAGAACGTCAAGGGCGAGCAGAAGTGCTCGCTGATCGCCGTCGGCAAGAACGGCGAACGCGAGACGGTCAACTCCTGGTCGGTGCCCGGCGAGGGCTACGGACTGCCGGACGCCACCACGGACAAGGCCAAGCAGCCGCTGTACGTCCAGGGCGGCGCCGCCTTCGCGCCCAACGAGATCGACCATTTCCAGGTCATGACCTTCGACGGCAAGCTGCTCGTCGAGGTCGACGCGTAGCCGACAGGGGCCCCCTTCGCGTACGGTTGACGGCTGCCCAGCACGTCAGAAGGGGGCCCGGTGGCCGCTCAGGCTCAACAGGAAACCGCGGTCGATCCGGTTCACGACTCCGTTCGCGACCGGGAGATCCGAGTCGAACAGGAACACCTCGACCGGGTGTACCGGCGCCTCGAGGAGAAGATCCACGAGGCGGAGTTCCTCATGCGCGACGCCGCCCGGCGCGGCCAGGTCGGCACGCCCGGCGCCCTCGCCGAACGGGACGCCCAGGTCTTCCGGGCCGGCGTCCACCTCAACCGGCTGAACAACGAGTACGAGGACTTCCTCTTCGGCCGTATCGACCTGCTGCTCGGCAAGGACGGCAAGAAGGGCCCGGACGGCGCGTACACCGCGGTCGAGCCCGCCGAGGGCGCCGTCCGCCCCGACAGCACCGCCGACATCGCCGAGACCCTGCACATCGGCCGGATGGGCGTCCTGGACGAGGAGTACGCCCCGCTGGTCATCGACTGGCGGGCCCCCGCGGCAGCGCCCTTCTACCGCTCCACCCCGGTCGACCCCGGCCGGGTCGTGCGGCGGCGCGTCATCCGCTCCAAGGGCCGCCGGGTCCGCAGCGTCGAGGACGACCTGATGCGCCCCGAGCTCACGGCGTCCCTGGACGGCCGCGAGCTGCCCGTGATCGGCGACGGCGCCCTGATGGCCGCGCTCGGCCAGGCCCGTACGCACACCATGCGGGACATCGTGGCGTCCATCCAGGCCGAGCAGGACCTGGTGATCCGCGCCCCCGCCGCCTCCGTGACGTACGTCGAGGGCGGCCCCGGCACCGGCAAGACCGCCGTCGCCCTGCACCGCGCCGCCTACCTCCTCTACCAGGACCGGCGCCGCTACGCGGGCGGCATCCTCATCGTCTCGCCCACCCCCCTCCTCGTCGCCTACACCGAGGGCGTGCTGCCCTCCCTCGGCGAGGAGGGGCAGGTCGCCATCCGCGCCATCGGCTCGCTTGTCGACGGCGCCGAGGCCACGCTGTACGACTCCCCGTCGGTGGCCCGCGCCAAGGGCTCGTACCGCATGCTCAGAGTCCTGCGGAAGGCCGCGCGGGGCGCGCTGGAGGGGGCCGGCGCACCGCAGCGGCTGCGCGTCGTCGCCTTCGGGCGCCGCCTGGAACTGGAGGCGGAGGAGCTGGCGGAGGTCCGCCGCACCGCCCTCGGCGGCACCGCCCCGGTCAACCTGCTGCGCCCCCGCGCCCGCAAGCTGCTCCTGGACGCCCTGTGGGAGCGCTCCGGCGCCGGCGGCCGGCACACCGACCCGGAGCTCGCCGCCGAACTGCGCGCCTCCTTCGACGACGACATCACCTCCGAGGACGACTTCCTCGCCTTCCTCGACGCCTGGTGGCCCGAGCTGACCCCGGCGGCCGTCCTGGACGCCATGGCCGACGAGCGGCGCCTCGGCCGCTGGGCCCGGCGGATCCTCAACCCGGGCGAGGTCCGCAAGGTCGCCCGCGCGCTGAAGCGGGACGGGCGCTCCGTGCACGACATCGCGCTCCTCGACGAGCTGGGGGCCGTCCTCGGCGCCCCCGCCCGCCCCCGGAGGAAGCGCGAGCTCGACCCGCTGGACCAGCTCACCGGCCTGGAGGAGCTGATGCCGGTGCGCGAGGAGAGCCAGCGCGAGCGGGCCGAGCGGCTCGCCCAGGAGCGCGTCGAGTACGCGCACGTCATCGTCGACGAGGCCCAGGACCTCACCCCGATGCAGTGGCGCATGGTGGGCCGCCGCGGACGGCACGCCACCTGGACGATCGTCGGCGACCCGGCCCAGTCCTCCTGGTCCGACCCCGACGAGGCCGCCCAGGCCCGCGACGAGGCCCTCGGCACCCGCCCGCGCCGCCGCTTCGAACTCACCGTGAACTACCGCAACCCGGCGGAGATCGCCGACCTGGCGTCGAAGGTGCTCGCCCTCGCCATGCCCGGCGCCGAGTCCCCGAGGGCGGTCCGCTCCACCGGCGTCGAGCCGCGCTTCGCCGTCGTGGAGGGCTCGCAGGCGGAGACCGTGCGCGCCGAGGCGGCCCGGCTGCTGGACCGCGTGGACGGCACCGTCGGCGTGGTCGTCGCCATGCAGCGCCGTGAGGAGGCCCGGCGCTGGCTCGACGGGCTCGGCGACCGGGTGGTGGCGCTCGGCAGCCTGGAGGCCAAGGGCCTGGAGTACGACGCGACGATCGTCGTCTCGCCCGCGGAGATCGCCGACGAGTCCCCGGCCGGCCTGCGCGTCCTGTACGTCGCGCTGACCCGGGCGACGCAGCAGCTGACGGTGGTCTCGACGGACCGCGACGAGCCGGACGCGGACGGAGTGCCGGATCTGCTGAGGGACTGAGCGGTCGAGGGTCGCCGGGGGCGCTCGGAAAATCACTTGCGCCGACGGGAATGGCCTTACGGCATCCGTTTGTTAGCCTTGACGTGGCACCGGCCCGATCCAAGCCCCCGGGCCCAACCTTAGTCGCTGCGAGCGACCACTTGCCGCGAGGCGAGCATGGCGGGTCGGTGTCACTCAGCCGTTCGAAGAGGCCCACGTCACGGGATGTGACGTGGGCCTCTTCTGTTGCCCCCACCGCTCTCGTAGGGTGGAAAACCTCTTCCGGCACACGGTGTGTGCCAGTGAACAAAACGTCCGCAATCCGAGGCGGCTACCGCGTACTCAGGGGTAGGTGCGACGATCGGACGGCACATTTCAGCGACACGGTAAAGCAGAGGAAGTCGGCCATGGCAACGGCGCCCAGCGTCTCCTACTCGATGACGATCCGGCTGGAGGTGCCCGCGAGCGGAACGGCCGTATCGCAGCTCACCACGGCCGTGGAGTCCTCCGGAGGCTCGGTGACCGGCCTCGACGTGACCGCGTCCGGCCACGAGAAGCTCCGCATCGACGTCACCATCGCGGCCTCCTCCACCGCCCACGCCGACGAGATCGTCGAGGAGCTGCGGGGCATCGAGGGCGTCACCCTGGGCAAGGTCTCGGACCGTACGTTCCTGATGCACCTCGGCGGCAAGATCGAGATGGCGTCGAAGCACCCCATCCGCAACCGTGACGACCTGTCCATGGTGTACACGCCGGGCGTGGCGCGGGTGTGCATGGCGATCGCGGAGAACCCCGAGGACGCCCGCCGGCTGACCATCAAGCGGAACTCGGTTGCGGTCGTGACGGACGGCTCGGCCGTGCTGGGCCTGGGCAACATCGGCCCGAAGGCCGCGCTGCCCGTGATGGAGGGCAAGGCGGCCCTGTTCAAGCGGTTCGCCGGCATCGACGCCTGGCCGATCTGCCTGGACACCCAGGACACCGACGCGATCGTCGAGATCGTCAAGGCCATCGCGCCGGGCTTTGCCGGCATCAACCTGGAAGACATCTCCGCGCCCCGCTGCTTCGAGATCGAGGCCCGGCTGCGCGAGGCCCTGGACATCCCGGTCTTCCACGACGACCAGCACGGCACCGCGATCGTCGTCCTGGCGTCCCTCACCAACGCCCTGCGGGTCACCGGCAAGGCGATCGAGAACATCCGCGTGGTCATGTCCGGGGCCGGCGCGGCCGGCACGGCCATCCTGAAGCTGCTGCTCGCCGCCGGGGTGAAGAACGCCGTGGTCGCCGACATCCACGGCGTGGTGCACACCGGGCGCGAGGACCTGCGGGAGGCCGCCCCGGACTCCGCGCTGCGCTGGATCGCCGACAACACCAACCCGGAGAACCTCACCGGCACCCTGAAGGAGGCCGTGCGCGGCGCGGACGTCTTCATCGGCGTCTCCGCCCCGAACGTCCTGGACGGCCAGGACGTGGCCGCGATGGCGGACGGCGCGATCGTGTTCGCGCTCGCGAACCCCGACCCCGAGGTGGACCCGGCGATCGCCCGTGAGACGGCGGCCGTGGTGGCCACGGGGCGTTCCGACTTCCCCAACCAGATCAACAACGTGCTGGTGTTCCCGGGCGTGTTCCGCGGTCTGCTGGACGCCCAGTCCCGCACCGTCAACACCGAGATGATGCTGGCCGCCGCGCAGGCGCTCGCGGACGTGGTCACCGAGGACGAGCTGAACCCGAACTACATCATCCCCAGCGTCTTCAACGACAAGGTGGCCGGCGCCGTCGCGGGCGCCGTGCGGGACGCGGCGAAGGCCGCGGGGGCGACCGCCCTGTAGGAGCGGGCCGGGGCTGTGAGGATCGCCACGGCGGGTTTGAACCGGCGCGTCGGGGCACTCGGTGGTCCCGGCGGCCCTTAAGGTGGGCGGCCGGGCTGTGGCGCTCTTCGTGTGACTCCCTCGGGTGTTCCCACGATTCCTGCGGGTGCCGGATTGGCATTACCGCCGCAGGTAGAGGCAGGATGCGTCCCTGGGCGCGATGCACGCCTCAACGGCAAGAAGAACACGGGAGTAACAACATGAACCGCAGTGAGCTGGTGGCCGCGCTGGCCGACCGCGCCGAGGTGACTCGCAAGGACGCCGACGCCGTGCTGGCCGCGTTCGCCGAGGTCGTCGGCGACATCGTCTCCAAGGGCGACGAGAAGGTCACCATCCCCGGCTTCCTGACCTTCGAGCGCACCCACCGGGCCGCGCGCACCGCGCGCAACCCGCAGACGGGTGAGCCGATCCAGATCCCCGCGGGGTACAGCGTGAAGGTGTCGGCGGGCTCGAAGCTCAAGGAAGCCGCCAAGGGCAAGTAGCCAGACCTGGAGGAGCGCCGTGGGCGACCGCGGGCGCGTCGCGGCCGGCCCCGCCCAAGCGGCGGAGCCGCGGACCGACGCAGGCCCGCGTTCTTGACGGGCGCTTCCGACAACGCCGATGGGGCGGTCACCCGGTATTCGGGTGACCGCCCCATCGGCGTACGCGGGGCGGGGCCTCCGGTTACCCGAGTGCCTTGCCCGGGAGTTCCACCTTCGCGCCGAGTTCCTGGAGCTTCTCCATGAAGTTCTCGTAGCCGCGGTTGATCAGGCCGATGCCGTGCACGCGGGAGGTGCCCTGGGCGGCGAGCGCCGCGATCAGGTAGGAGAAGCCGCCGCGCAGGTCGGGGATGACGAGGTCCGCGCCCTGGAGCTTCGTCGGGCCCGACACGACCGCCGAGTGGAGGAAGTTGCGCTGGCCGAAGCGGCAGTCGGAGCCGCCCAGGCACTCGCGGTACAGCTGGATGTGCGCACCCATCTGGTTGAGCGCGGAGGTGAATCCGAGCCGGGACTCGTAGACCGTCTCGTGGACGATGGACAGGCCCGTCGCCTGGGTCAGGGCCACCACCAGCGGCTGCTGCCAGTCCGTCTGGAAGCCCGGGTGCACGTCCGTTTCCAGCGCGATGGATTTCAACTGCCCGCCGGGGTGCCAGAAGCGGATGCCCTCGTCGTCGATCTCGAAGGCGCCGCCCACCTTCCGGAAGGTGTTCAGGAACGTCATCATCGAGCGCTGCTGCGCGCCGCGGACGTAGACGTTCCCCTCGGTCGCCAGCGCGGCCGACGCCCAGGAGGCGGCCTCCAGACGGTCGGAGAGGGCGCGGTGGGTGTAACCGCCGAGCTTGTCCACACCGGTGATGCGGATCGTCCGGTCGGTGTCCATCGCGATGATGGCGCCCATCTTCTGCAGGACGCAGATCAGGTCCTCGATCTCCGGCTCCACCGCCGCGTTGGACAGTACGGTGACGCCCTCCGCGAGGACCGCGGTCAGCAGCACCTGCTCGGTCGCGCCGACGGACGGGTACGGCAGCCGGATCTTGGTGCCGCGCAGCCGCTGCGGGGCCTCCAGGTACTGGCCGTCCGCCCGCTTCTCGATGGTCGCGCCGAACTGCCGCAGCACGTCGAAGTGGAAGTCGATGGGCCGGCCGCCGATGTCGCAGCCGCCCAGACCCGGGATGAACGCGTGCCCGAGCCGGTGCAGCAGCGGGCCGCAGAACAGGATCGGGATGCGCGAGGAGCCGGCGTGGGCATCGATGTCAGCGACGTTGGCGCTCTCCACGTGCGTGGGGTCGAGCACGAGTTCGCCGGGCTCCTCGCCCGGACGGACCGTCACACCGTGCAGTTGCAGCAGGCCCCGTACGACGCGGACGTCACGGATGTCCGGGACGTTGCGCAGGCGGCTCGGACCGCTGCCCAGCAGCGCGGCGACCATGGCCTTCGGTACCAGGTTCTTCGCACCGCGGACACGGATCTCCCCCTCCAGCGGGGTCCCGCCGTGGACAAGCAGTACGTCATCAGCGCCGTTGACGGTCATGAATCTCGCGTTCCGTGGGGAAGGGGGCAGGGGCCAGAAGGGAAAGCGTAGTCGCCCCCGACCCCCCTTCCGTAAGCCCGAGGGGGGTCCGGGACCGTCATGGGTCTGTCACAACACGAACGGTTCCGGACCGGGCACGCGGGGTCACCGCCGCCGTCGTGCGCCGGGCATGCTCCTCTCCGCCCTGAGCTGCATTCACTCCCGTACCCGCATTGCCTCCCCACTCGGGAGCGGGATGCGGGATCATGTCTGGCATGACCGAGGTGTCCTCGCTCACAGGGCGGCTGCTCGTGGCCACTCCCGCTCTGGCGGACCCGAACTTCGACCGCGCGGTGGTGCTCCTCCTCGACCACGACGAGGAGGGCTCGCTCGGCGTCGTCCTCAACCGTCCGACGCCGGTGGACGTGGGCGACATCCTCGAGGGCTGGGCGGACCTCACCGGCGAGCCCGGCGTCGTCTTCCAGGGCGGCCCGGTGTCGCTGGACTCCGCCCTCGGTGTCGCCGTCGTCCCCGGCGGCACGACCGCGGAGGCCGCCCCGCCGGGCTGGCGCCCGGTGCACGGCGCGATCGGCCTCGTCGACCTGGAGGCACCGCCCGAGCTGCTCGCCTCGGCGCTCGGCTCGCTGCGGATCTTCGCCGGATACGCCGGCTGGGGCCCCGGCCAGCTGGAGGACGAGCTGGTGGACGGCGCCTGGTACGTGGTGGAGTCCGAGCCCGGCGACGTGTCGTCCCCGTCACCCGAACGGCTCTGGCGCGAAGTGCTGCGCCGCCAGCGCAGCGAACTGGCGATGGTGGCCACGTATCCGGACGACCCTTCGCTCAACTGATGCGTGTGATCTTCAGTACCCTTGGCTGTTATGAGCACTCTTGAGCCCGAGCGCGGGACTGGTACGGGGACCCTCGTCGAGCCGACGCCGCAGACCTCCCACGGCGACGGTGACCACGAGCGCTACGCCCACTACGTCCAGAAGGACAAGATCATGGCGAGCGCCCTCGACGGCACCCCCGTCGTGGCGCTGTGCGGCAAGGTCTGGGTGCCCGGCCGCGACCCGAAGAAGTACCCGGTGTGTCCCATGTGCAAGGAGATCTACGAGTCCATGGGCGCCGGCGGCGACGACAAGGGCAAGGGCAAGGGCGACAAGTAGCCTTCCCCCTCCTTCCGTCGGTCCGGACTTCCCGAGGCCCCCGGGGTGCGCTTTGTGCGCCCCGGGGGCCTTTGTGCTGTCCGCGCGTTGCACGGGGTGCGTCGGCGGGTCACCAAGTGGTTCAGACCTCTTGTGGCACGGCTCACTCAGTACCTAGCCTCCGGTGTGTTGTGCACAGCAAAACCGCCATTGCGTATGTTGCAACGCGTTCGGAGGAGCGACTCCATGAAGCTGTCCGCCCGAGTGGTCGCCGTCGCGGCCGTCCTCGCCACCGCCGCCTGCGCGCCCCAGACCTCCGGCGACTCCTCCTCGGACAAGGACGAGAAGGCCGGCACCCTGCGCGTCTGGCTGTTCCAGGAGGTCGGCAACAAGCCCAAGGAGAAGGCCGTCGACTCCGTCCTCGCCGCCTTCGAGAAGGAGCACGAGGGCACCGACGTCACCGTCGAGTACATCCCCGTCGAGACCCGCGCCCAGCGCATCAAGGCCGCCTTCAACGACCCGAAGTCCGCCCCCGACCTCGTCGAGTACGGCAACACCGACACCGCCGGCTACGTGCGGGACGGCGGACTCGCCGACGTCACCGAGGAGTTCGCCGCCTGGGACGAGGCCAAGGACACCGACCCGACCGCCCGCCAGTCGGTCACCGTCGACGGCAAGGTCTACGGAGCCCCCTACTTCGTCGGCGTCCGCGCCCTGTACTACCGCACCGACGTCTTCCGCGAACTCGGCCTCGACGTCCCGAGGACCCAGGCGGAACTGATCTCCACCGCCAAGGAGATCCACGCCGCCAGACCCGGGATGTACGGCATCGCGGTCGGCGGCGCCTACACCTACGGCGCGATGCCCTTCATCTGGGCGCACGGCGGCGAACTCGCCACCGGCAAGGGCGGTTCGTACGCCTCCGCCCTCGCGAGCGCCGACGCCCGCAAGGGCATCGAGGCCTACACCTCGCTCTTCGGCGACGACAACTGCCCGGCCGCCAAGTGCGCCGGGATGGGCGGCAACGACACCGTGACCGCCTTCGCCTCGGGCAAGGCCGCCATGGCGATCGGCGGCGACTTCAGCCACGCGGCCGTGGAGGCCGGCGAGGTCAGGGGCAAGTACGCCGTCGTGCCGCTGCCGGGGGTCGAGGCCGGGTCCATCGCCCCCGCGTTCGCCGGCGGGAACAACCTCGGCGTGCTCAGGTCCACCTCGCACCGCACCCTCGCCGTCGACCTGATGAAGCGGCTCGCGTCGAAGAAGGCGCAGGGCGCCCTCTTCGACGGCATGGGCTTCCTGCCGACGTTCTCCGACGTGCGGGAGCAGGCGGCCGCGAAGGAGCCCTTCGTGAAGCCGTTCGCCGAAACGCTCGCGGCCGACACGAAGTTCGTGCCGGCGTCGCCGGCGTGGGCGCAGATCGACTCGTCGCTGGTGCTGCCGACGATGTTCCAGGAGATCGTGTCCGGCAGGAAGAGCGTGGCCGCCGCGTCGGCGGACGCGGCGGAGAAGATGGACGAGGCGTTCGGGGCCGTCGGATGACGGTGCCCATGAACCCGGGCACGGCGCCGCGCCCCTGGCGGCGGCGTTCCGGAACCCCTTGGCTGTATCTCGCGCCGGCACTCGTCGTGCTCGGGGGGCTGCTCGGGTATCCGATCTACCAGCTCGGGCTGATCTCGCTGTTCCACTACACCCAGGCACAGGTCAGCGGGGGTGAGCCGACCAGGTTCGAGGGGCTGGGCAACTACGCCGCCCTCTTCCGTGACGAGCAGTTCTGGCAGGTGCTGCTCGCCACCGTCGGGTTCGCGGCGGCCTGTGTGGTCTGCACGCTGGCCGTGGGATGCGCGCTCGCCGTGCTGCTCACCCGCGTGCGGGCCGTGCCCCGGCTGGCGCTGATGCTGGCCGCGCTCGGCGCCTGGGCGACCCCGGCGATCACCGGGTCCACGGTCTGGCTGTTCCTCTTCGACGCCGACTTCGGCCCCGTCAACCGGGTGCTGGGCCTCGGGGACCACTCGTGGACGTACGGCAGGTTCAGCGCCTTCTTCCTCGTGCTGCTCGAAGTGGTCTGGTGCTCCTTCCCGTTCGTGATGGTGACGGTCTACGCCGGCATCCGCGCCGTGCCGGCCGAGGTGCTGGAGGCCGCCTCCCTGGACGGGGCCTCGCAGTGGCGCGTCTGGCGTTCCGTGCTCGCGCCGATGCTCCGACCGATCCTGGTGGTGGTCACCATCCAGTCGGTCATCTGGGACTTCAAGGTGTTCACCCAGATCTACGTGATGACGGGCGGCGGCGGCATCGCCGGCCAGAACCTCGTCCTGAACGTTTACGCCTACCAGCAGGCGTTCGCGTCCTCGCAGTACAGCCTCGGCGCGGCGATCGGCGTGGTGATGCTGCTGATCCTGCTCGCCGTGACGCTCGGGTATCTGCGGCTGCTGCGCCGCCAGGGGGAGGAACTGTGAGTCTTGTGGGCCGGGGCGGGGAACCCCTGGTGAATCTTGTGCGCCGGTCCGCCCGGCGGCCGGGGCGCACGGCGGCCGAGGCGACGGCGCTGCTGACCGCCGCCGTGGTGGCCTTCCCGCTGTACTGGATGGTGCTGAGCGCCTTCAAGCCGGCCGGGGAGATCGAGTCGGACGAGCCGCGCCCCTGGACGCCCGCGCCCACGCTGGACTCGTTCCGGCGGGTGTTCGGGCAGCAGGAATTCGGCCGGTACTTCCTCAACAGCGTCGTCGTCGCGGTCGCCGTGGTGATCGCCTCCGCGCTGATCGCCTTTCTCGCCGCGACCGCCGTGACCCGATTCCGGTTCCGGCTGCGGACCACCCTGCTGATCATGTTTCTGGTGGCCCAGATGGTGCCCGTGGAGGCGCTCACCATCCCGTTGTTCTTCATGATGCGGGACTTCGGCCAGTTGAACACGCTGTGGTCGCTGATCCTGCCCCACATCGCGTTCTCCCTGCCGTTCGCGATCTGGATGCTCCGGGGGTTCGTGAAGGGCGTTCCGGAGGCGCTGGAGGAGGCCGCGTACATCGACGGCGCGAGCCGCGCGCGTTTTCTCCGGCAGATCCTTTTCCCGCTCGTCCTGCCGGGCCTGGTGGCCACGAGCGTGTTTTCCTTCATCTCCACCTGGAACGACTTCCTGTTCGCCAAGTCGTTCATCATCAGCGACATCTCGCAGTCGACCCTGCCGATGGCGCTGCTGGTGTTCTACAAACCCGACGATCCCGACTGGGGCGGCGTCATGGCCGCTTCCACGGTGATGACGATTCCGGTACTGGTCTTCTTCGTACTCGTGCAGCGGCGCCTGGTCTCCGGACTGGGCGGCGCGGTCAAGGACTGACGTGACTTCACTGACAGAACTGATTCCCGCGCCGCTCAGCGTGAGCACGTGGGGTGAGCGGGTCTTCGTGCTCGACGAGGACACGACGCTGACGGCGGGGCCGGGTGTGGGCAGCGCCGAACGCTGGCTGCGCACGACACTCCAGGCGGCCACCGGACTGCCCCTGCGGGAGGGCGCGCCCGGCCGGGCCGCGCGCAACGCCGTGGAGCTGCGGCACGACGACGGCCTCCCGCCCGGGGCCTACCGCATCGCCGTCCGTGACGACCGGGCGCTGATCACCGGCGGCGACCCGGCCGGCGCCTTCGCCGGGGCGCAGACGCTCCGGCAGCTGCTCGGCCCCGACGCCTTCCGGCGGGCGCACCTCGGACGCACCCGCTGGGAGCTGCCGGAAGCCGAGATCGAGGACGCGCCCCGCTTCCGCTGGCGCGGACTGATGCTCGACGTCGCCCGGCACTTCATGCCCAAGGAAGGCGTGCTGCGCTATCTCGATCTGATGGCCGCGCACAAACTCAACGTCCTCCACTTCCATCTGACGGACGACCAGGGCTGGCGCATCGAGATCCGGAAGTACCCGAAGCTCACCGGGACCGGCTCCTGGCGGGCCAGGACGAAAATCGGCCACCGCGCCTCACCGCTGTGGGACGACAGGCCGCACGGCGGTCACTACACCCAGGACGACATCCGCGAGATCGTCGCCTACGCCGCCGAGCGGCATATCAGCGTCGTCCCCGAAATCGACGTGCCCGGGCACTCGCAGGCAGCCATCGCCGCGTATCCGGAACTCGGCAACTCCGACGTCGTCGACACCGCCTCCCTGAACGTCTGGGACACCTGGGGCGTCAATCCGAACGTACTCGCCCCCACCGACGACACCCTGCGCTTCTACGAAGGAGTGCTCGAGGAAGTCCTGGAACTGTTCCCCGCGGACGCCGGGCCGTTCTCGCCGTTCGTGCACATCGGCGGCGACGAATGCCCGAAGGACCAGTGGCGCGAGTCGGACGCCGCGCGGAAACAGATCGGCGAGCTCGGACTGGCCGACGAGGACGCGCTGCAGTCCTGGTTCATCCGGCACTTCGACTCCTGGCTCGCCGAGCGGGGGCGCCGGCTGATCGGCTGGGACGAGATCCTGGAGGGCGGCCTGGCGCCCGGCGCCGCGGTGTCCTCCTGGCGCGGCTACTCCGGCGGCGTCGCCGCCGCCCGCGCGGGCCACGACGTGGTCATGTGCCCCCAGCAGTGGGTCTACCTGGACTACCGTCAGGACGCCGGCCCCGACGAGCCGGTGCCCATCGCCTACGTGCGCACCCTGGAGGACGTCTACCGGTTCGAGCCCGTGCCGCAGGAGCTGACGCCCGAGGAGTCCGCACGGGTGCTGGGCACCCAGGCCAACGTGTGGACCGAGGTGATGGAGGACCAGGGGCGCGTGGACTACCAGGTCTTCCCCCGGCTGGCGGCGCTCGCCGAGGTCGCCTGGAGCGATCTGCCCGCCCCCGCCGACCGGGACTACGCCGGTTTCGAACGGCGGATGGCCGCCCACTACCGGCGCCTCGACGCCCTCGGAGTCGCCTACCGGCCGCCCACCGGGCCGCTGCCCTGGCAGCGCCGTCCGGGCGTCCTGGGGCGGCCCTTGGACGGCCCGCCGCCCAGCGCCTAGCCCGCACCGCCCCCTCGCCCGTGTCTCGAACGGGTCATGCGAAACGGGAACAAGGGTCACCGAAGAGTGCCAATCCTCGACTCATCGGTGACACCGGGAGGAAACCGGCCATCTCCGGGGTGAGGTGGGCGAACGCCTCCTAGCGGACCCCCGTCTTCGGCGCCTGCCAAGATGTGCCAGAGTTGCCACGTCCGCCCTGTCAGCACGTACCGTACGGCGCACGGGCGGGACCAGGTGGGGCAGCGGGAAGGGGCAGCCGGTTTTGAGCACGCACGCACCGCAGGCGGCGCAGGCCGTGACGCTGCCCACGACACTCGACGAGGCCGTGGCGGCGCTCACGGCCATGCCCGCCGCCGTGCCCGTCGCGGGCGGCACCGACCTGATGGCCGCCGTCAACTCCGGGCAGCTCAGGCCCGCCGCGCTGGTCGGCCTCGGCAGGATCAGCGAGATCCGCGGCTGGCAGTACCTGGACGGACAGGCGCTGCTCGGCGCCGGTCTCACCCACGCGCGCATGGGCCGCCCCGACTTCGCCGCCCTCATCCCGGCGCTCGCCGCCTCCGCGCGGGCCGCCGGACCGCCGCACATCCGCAACGCGGGCACCCTGGGCGGCAACATCGCCTCCGCCGCCCCCACCGGGGACGCGCTGCCGGTGCTGGCCGCGCTGGAGGCGACGCTGATCGTCGCCGGACCGGGCGGCGCCCGCCGTGAGGTCCCGGTGTCGCACCTGCTGGCCGGCATGGACCTGCTGCGCCCCGGTGAACTCATCGGCTTCGTGAGCGTGCCGCTGCTGCACGCCCCCCAGGTCTTCCTGAAGGCGACCGGCCGCACCGGACCCGGCCGCGCCGTCGCCTCCGTCGCCCTCGTGCTCGACCCCGCCCGCCGCGGGGTGCGCTGCGCGGTGGGCGCCATCGCGCCGATGCCGCTGCGGCCGCTGGACGCCGAGCAGTGGGTCGCGCAGCTCATCGACTGGGACAACAACCGCGCGATCGTGCCCGAGGCACTGAACGCGTTCGGGGAGTACGTCGCCGCGGCCTGCATCCCCGACGCCGCACCCGGCGAGGACGGCACCGTCCCACCGCTTCCGCCCGCGGTACTGCACCTGCGGCGCACCGTCGCCGCGCTGGCCCGACGAGCACTGGGGAGGGCGCTGTCGTGACCGACGACCGGCACGGAGAGGGCACGCCCCCGGGCGGCAGCCGCTGGGACCCGCTGCCCCAGGGCGACTACGACGACGGCGCCACGGCCTTCGTGAATCTCCCCGAGGGCGGCATCGACGCCCTGCTGGACGCGATGGAGAGTCCGCTCGCCGCGCCCGGCCACGGCTATGTGCCGCCGCAGATCACCGTCTCCCCGACGAGCGACGGCGGCACCGACCCGGCGGCCACCGGCTCCTGGGGAGTGCCCGGCGCGCCCGTCGACGGCGCCCAGTGGCACGACCCCCAGGCCGGCGCGGCGCCGGGTGACCGGTTCACCTACGACCCCGCGGCGAGCGGGCAGTGGGCCTTCGAGGACGGGGCCGCGGAGAACCCCGCGCCGGGGCACGACGTCACCGGCCAGTGGTCGATCCCCGTGGCCGACGGCGACCTGCCGGACGAGTCGGGCGAGTTCACCGCGTCCTCCCTGGTCGAGCAGTGGGGCGGCACACCTCCGCCCACCCTCCCGGGCGGCGCCCCCGCCCCCTGGGCCCACCAGGACATCGGCCGCCCGTGGGGGCCCGGCGTGCCCGGCGTCCCGCAGGACGGCGACGACCGGCGGCCCGGCGGGCACGGACCCGCGCCGGACCACCGGGAGCCCGGCCCCTCGATCTACGCCGACGGCCCCGGATCCCTGCCCCACCCCGACGGGGACCCCTACGGCGGCCGTCCCCTGCCCGCCGCCGAACCCCTGCCGCCCACCGAGCCGGCCCGGCCCGAGGACCCGGCCTTCGGCCCGGAGGGCTACCCCGCCCGGCCCGCCACGCGCCACCCGCACGGCGGCCCGGACGACGGCCCCGACGGCCCCGAGGGCTACGGCGGGCAGCCCGCCACGGATCCCGCTTCCGCGCGCCACCCCCACGGGGGCCCGGAGACCTACGGCGGGCAGTCCGGCACCGGCGTCGCGCCGGAGGCTTCCGGCGCGTCCGGCCACGCTCCCGCGCGGCACCCGCACGGCGGTTCGGACGACGGCCCCGAGGGTTACGGTGGGCAGCCCGCGCAGGACGGCCCCCGGCCCGTTGGTGTGCCGCAGCCGCTGCCCGGCGAGGGGCACGAGGAGCCGCGGTGGCAGCCCGGGGCGGACACCGTCGAGGGCGCCCCGGCCGGACACCGCGAGGACCCGCATCCCGGCGCCCAGGACGCCGCACGGCCCGCTTCCGGGGCCGACGAGGCCTCCGGGGTCACGGAGGACGCGCACGGGGCCGCCGAGGCCGCGGAGGGCCCGTCGGAGCCCTCCGACGCCCCTTCCGAGACCGCCCCGGACCCGGCGGCCGGAGCCGCCACCGACGGCGCCTCGAACACCGTTACGCCGCCCGGCACTTCGGACGACCCCGACGACACGGGTGCGCCCGTCGCGACGGACGTGGCGGACGGTCCGCCGATGCCGCACGACGACCACCCCCTCGCCTCCTACGTGCTCCGCGTCAACGGCACCGACCGGCCCGTCACCGACGCCTGGATCGGCGAGTCGCTGCTCTACGTGCTGCGCGAACGCCTAGGCCTCGCCGGCGCCAAGGACGGCTGCTCGCAGGGCGAGTGCGGCGCCTGCAACGTCCAGGTCGACGGCCGCCTCGTGGCGTCCTGCCTGGTCCCCGCCGTCACCGCGGCCGGCAACGAGGTCCGTACCGTCGAGGGCCTCGCCCAGGACGGCCGGCCCTCGGACGTGCAGCGGGCGCTCGCCCGGTGCGGCGCCGTGCAGTGCGGCTTCTGCGTACCGGGCATGGCGATGACCGTGCACAACCTCCTGGAGGGCAACCCGGCGCCCACCGAACTGGAGACCCGCCAGGCCCTGTGCGGCAACCTGTGCCGCTGCTCCGGCTACCGGGGCGTGGTGGACGCCGTCAAGGAGGTCGTCGCCGAACGCGAGGCCTACGACGAGGACGACGCGGACGGCGAGGCGGACCCGCCCCGCATCCCGCACCAGGCGGGCCCCGGCGCCGGCGGCGTCAACCCCTCCGCGTTCGGCGTCACCGGACCCGGTGACCAGCCCCAGGACCAGCCGTACGACCAGTCCCACGGCCAGGACGGAGGCCAGGCGTGAGCAACGAAACAGCCACCGCGCAGGCCGCACAGGCCCCGGAGGCCGTCCCCGAGCCGGAACCCCTCCCGCACGGGCTCGGCGTCTCCCTCCCGGCCGCCGACGCGCGCGCCAAGACCGAGGGCACCTTCCCGTACGCCGCCGACCTGTGGGCCGAGGGCCTGCTGTGGGCGGCCGTGCTGCGCTCGCCGCACCCGCACGCCCGCATCCTGTCCATCGACACCACCCACGCGCGGGAGATGCCCGGCGTCCGCGCGGTGGTCACGCACGAGGACGTGCCCGGCGACCCGGTGCACGGCCGCGGCACCCCCGACCGGCCGGTCTTCGCCTCCGAGGTGGTGCGCCACCACGGCGAGCCCCTCGCGGCCGTCGCCGCCGACCACCCGGACACCGCGCGGATGGCCGCCGCCGCCGTCATCGTCGAGTACGAGGTGCTCGACCCGGTGATCGACCCCGAGCAGGCGTTCGAGGCCGAGCCGCTGCACCCCGACGGCAACCTGATCCGGCACATCCCGCTGCGCCACGGCGACCCCGAGGCCGCCGGCGACGTCGTCGTCGAGGGGCTGTACCGCATCGGCCGTCAGGACCCCGCCCCCATAGGGGCCGAGGCCGGTCTCGCCGTGCCCCGCCCGGACGGCGGCGTCGAGCTGTACCTGGCGTCCACCGACCCGCACGGCGACCGGGACACCGCCGCCGCCGTGCTGGGCCTGGAACAGGACCGGGTGAAGGTCGTCGTCACCGGCGTCCCCGGCGCCGTCGCCGACCGCGAGGACCGCAGCTTCCAGCTCCCCCTCGGCCTGCTGGCGCTGAAGACCGGCTGCCCGGTGAAGCTCGCCGCCACCCGCGAGGAGTCGTTCCTCGGCCACACCCACCGGCACCCCACGCTCCTGCGCTACCGCCACCACGCCGACGCCGAGGGCCGGCTGGTGAAGGTCGAGGCACAGATCCTGCTCGACGCCGGCGCCTACGCCGACACCTCCTCCGACGCCCTCGCCGCGGCCGTCGCCTTCGCCTGCGGCCCCTACGTCGTGCCCAACGCCTTCATCGAGGGCTGGGCCGTGCGCACCAACAACCCGCCCTCCGGCCATGTGCGCGGCGAGGGGGCGATGCAGGTGTGCGCCGCCCACGAGGCGCAGATGGACAAGCTGGCCAAGAAGCTCGGCGTCGACCCGGCGGAGCTGCGCCTGCGCAACGTCATGGCCACCGGCGACCTGCTGCCCACCGGCCAGACCGTGACCTGCCCGGCCCCGGTCGCCGAACTCCTCGAAGCAGTGCGGGACTTCCCGCTGCCGCCGCTGCCCAAGGACACCCCCGAGGACGAGTGGCTGCTGCCCGGCGGCCCCGAGGGCGCCGGCGAACCGGGCGCGGTGCGCCGGGGCGTCGGCTACGGCCTGGGCATGGTGCACATGCTCGGCGCGGAGGGCGCGGACGAGGTGTCCACCGCCACCGTGCGGGTCCAGGGCGGCGTGGCCACCGTGCTCTGCGCGGCCGTGGAGAGCGGCCAGGGCTTCACCACCCTGGCCCGGCAGATCGTCCAGGAGACCCTCGGCATCGACGAGGTGCACGTGGTGCCCGTCGACACCGACCAGCCCCCGGCCGGGCCGGGCTGCCGCGGCCGGCACACCTGGGTGTCGGGCGGCGCGGTGGAGCGCGCGGCGAAGATGGTCCGCACCCAGCTCCTCCAGCCGCTCGCGCACAATTTCGGCATGTCGACCGAGCTGCTCCAGATCACCGACGGCAAGATCACCTCGTACGACGGTGTGCTGTCCACGACGGTCACCGAGGCGCTGGACGGCAAGGAGCTGTGGGCCACCGCCCAGTGCCGTCCGCACCCGACGGAGCCCCTCGACGAGGCCGGCCAGGGCGACGCCTTCGTCGGCATGGCGTTCTGCGCGATCCGCGCGGTGGTCGACGTCGACATCGAGCTCGGCTCGGTACGGGTCGTGGAGCTCGCGGTGGCGCAGGACGTGGGCCGGGTGCTGAACCCGGCGCAGCTGGCCGCCCGGATCGAGGCGGGCGTCACCCAGGGCCTGGGGGCCGCGCTCACCGAGAACCTGCGCACGCCGCGCGGTCTGGTCCGCCACCCCGACCTGACCGGGTACGCCCTGCCGACGGCGCTCGACGCGCCGGACATCCACATCGTGAAGTTGGTCGAGGAGCGGGACGTGGTCGCGCCGTTCGGCGCGAAGGCGGTCAGCGCGGTGCCGGTGGTGGCCTCCCCGGCCGCCATCGCGTCCGCCGTGCGGGCGGCCACGGGCCGTCCGGTCAACCGCCTGCCGATCCGCCCGCAGGCCGCGGTGGTGACCGGCGGCTGACACCGGCGGCCGACACCGGGCGGGCGGCGACGGCCGGCGACGGAATCCGTGGACGGTGATTCCCCCCGGACGGGCAACGTCCGGGGGTGCTCGAGCGTCTTCAGTGGTGGGCGCCGCTGTCCGCCGCCCTCGGTCCGGGGGCGTTGTCAGTGGTGGCGCGTAGTGTTCCGAGCAGTGGGGGACGGGCGACGGGTCCGCGAGGATCCGTACGACCGTCCTGCCCGGGCGGGGCGTTCGCGAACCCGGGGCCGAGCACACGTATCGCGGGGGAATCATGAGCACGACCGACACTGTTGTCGCGGCGATCACACTCGACGACGCCGACCTCGGCCCGTACATCACGCACGCGTCCACGCGTGACTGGCTGACCGGTCCCGGACTGCCCGCCGACAGCGCCCTGTTCGGCTTCGGGGAGCTGGTGCACAAGGGCGGCCCGCGCACCGTGGGCGACATGACGGGCGACCCCGGCGACCGGCTCTCCGCGGAGCTGCGCGACCAGCTGGTCATCGGCGCGATGCTGGGCCCGGCCGGTCTGGAGACGGAGTCGGTGCTGCTCGACGGCGCGACCGGCGAGGTCTCCACGACGTTCTTCCTGCACGACCGCCCCGATCTGATGGACCAGCGCCCGCTCGCCCCGTCCCTCCCGACGCTGGTCCGGTTCGCCGCGGCCACGGACGAACTGGCGGGACTGCGCGGCCAGTTCGCCGCCTACGCGGGCCGCTACGGCACGAAAGCGGTCGCGGAGGCGTCCCGTCAGCTGATGGCGGTGTTCGAGGAGGGCACGGAGGGCGAGCCGGCGCCGTTCTGGAGGATGGCCGCGCTGATCCGGCCGCTGGCCCTGGTGGCCGGCCCCGGCACGGCCTCGGGACTCGCCCTGGACCTCCCGCTGCGCCTGCTGGACGGCGAGTTCGGCCGGGGCGGAGTGGTCCGCTTCGAGGAGGTCGACTTCCCGACCACGCTCACCCACGAGCCGACCCGCCGCTTCCTGCGCGAGACGGGCCTGCCGGAGGACGGCTTCCTCTTCCAGCTGGACACCGACCTGCCGCTGCGCACCCTCGCCGAGTACTACGCCGACGAACGCGACGGCGAGCTCCCGCCCGGCCGGCTCCCCGCCCGCGCCGGCCGGCTGATACGCCTGGGCCACCTCGTCGAGGAGAACAGCCTGGTCGTCGACGGCGCCACCGGCGCGGTGCTCAACTGGAGCGAACCGGAAGGCGTGCTCCACCCGCTGAACACGGACGTCTCCACGCTCGCCTTCACCCTCTGGCTGCTCCACCGCGAGCACGCCATCGACGAGGAGTCGGGCCACGCGCTGACCTCCGACACCTACGACCAGCTGGCGCTGACGATGATCCAGGTGCTGTCCTCCATCGACCCGACGGGCACCACCACCGACGCCGACTGGCACTACTGGACGGAGCTGTTCCAGGACGAGGCCGGCGGGGTGCTCTGAACCGACGGGCCGCCGCTCAGGACGACTTGGCGGCGGCCCGGCGGCGCACGGCGACGACCAGGAGACCGCCGGCGGCCGCGGCCGCCGCCGCGATCCCGGCGATGAGCGGGGCCCCGTCGGAGCCGGTGTGGGCCAGTCCGCCGCCGGCGACCGGGTCGGCCGAGGTGTGCGTCACGGAGCCGGACGTGCCCGAACCCCCGGCGGCCTGGCCCTGCGGCTCGTTGCCGCCCCCGCCCGTGCCGGAGCCGCCGTCCCCGTCCCCGTCACCGTTCCCGCCGCCGGCGCCTCCGCCGGTGCTCTGCGACGGGCTCGGCTCGGGCTCGTAGTCGCTGGGCAGGTCGATGCGGATCCGGGCGGTGTTGTTGGCCGGGTTCCTGTCGTAGGCCGGGGCGATGTCGTAGACGGAGGTCGCCTTCACCTGGCCCTCGGGGTCCTGGGCGTCCTTGTCGATCGCCACCAGGAAGGTGTACGAGAGTGTCTGCCCGACGTCCACGGTGCCGTCGGAGGGCCAGCACACGTAGCGGGGCTTGCCCGGCTGGGACGGCCCGCTGGGCCCGTCCACCCCGAACGGCGCGCAGGCCTCCGGCACCTGGACGGCGACCGTGCCGCGCGGGATCGTCACCAGCAGCGCCGGGACGTCGTCGCTCTCCTGGTCCTGGACCCAGCCGGGGCCGTCGTTGCGGAGGCTCACCGTGAACGACTGGCGGTCCCCGGCCAGCCCCTCGGTCTCCTCGCCGACGGCGACGAGGTCGGCGGAGTTGTCCGCGGTCAGCGTCAGACGCCGGTGACTGTCGTCGAACCCCTCGCCCGGGGCCTCGCCGGTGGGCCCGGTGCCGTACTCGACGGACTCCATCAGGGCCTTGGACAGCGCCTTGAACCGCACGGGCGCGGTGAAGGAGGCGCCGGGCTCGATCACCGTGTCGTACTCGCACAGCGCCTGCCGCACCTGGTGGCCGACGGTGGAGTAGGCGCAGCCCTCGACCGGCTCGGGGAAGTCGAGGCCGCGGGTGAGCCGTACGCGGAAGGTGACGCCGTCCGCGGCTCCGGTCCCCTTGTTGGTGATCGTGACGGACTCCTCGTACATCCCGCCGGGCGCGGGAGCGGTGTCCGGCAGGGCCGAGACCACGAGGGAGGGCCCGGTCTCCTCCGCGACCGCCACGGGCGCGGCCACCGCGGGAACGGCGAGACCGAGCCCGGCGGCGGCGACCAGGGCGGCGGAGGGGCGGATGCGCTGACGCACGGTGGTTCTCCTCGTCGGAGCGGGATGCCAGGACATGTCCTGGACAACCAACGGCAGCACAGGGTTGTACTGCCGTTCGCTTCGACGAGGACTGGAAAAGAAGGAACTGGAGGCCGTGGCGGGAATTGAACCCGCGTACCTCCCCGCGAGCGGAGCTCGCTGATGGATGCAGTGCAGGCGAGTCCCTGGGCCACTCGGGCACACGGCCGTGTCGGGGGCGATGCGCCTTGCGGCGCCCCGCCGTTCATGAAGGGCGGCTCGGGTCCTACGACCAAGGTCCCGGTGCCCGCCCCGACCCCCGACAGGGGTCAAACCGGGCCGTGGCCCTTACTCTGACGGACATGACCGCCCTGAACCCGCGCGACACCGATGTCGCCGAGCCCGTCGACGTCCCCTCCCCGGCCGTCGCTCCCGACGAGACCGTGCTGAGCCGCCCCTACCGTGCGCTGAGCATCGGTGTCGTCTCCGTCGTGCTGCTGATCGCCTTCGAGGCGACGGCGGTGGGCACGGCCATGCCGGTCGCGGCGCGAGAGCTGGACGGGGTGTCGCTGTACGCGTTCGCGTTCTCGGGGTACTTCACGACCAGCCTGTTCGGCATGGTGCTGTCCGGCCAGTGGGCGGACCGGCGGGGCCCGCTCGGCCCGCTCGCCTGGGGCATCGCCTCCTTCGCCGCCGGGCTGCTGCTCGCCGGGACGGCCGGGGCGATGTGGCTGTTCATCCTCGGGCGGGCCGTGCAGGGGCTCGGCGGCGGACTGGTGATCGTCGCGCTGTACGTCATCGTCGGGCGGGCCTACCCGGAACGGCTGCGGCCGGCGATCATGGCGGCGTTCGCGGCGAGCTGGGTGGTGCCGTCGATCGTCGGCCCGCTCGCCTCCGGCGCGGTGACGGAACACCTCGGCTGGCGCTGGGTGTTCCTCGGCATACCGGCGCTCGTGGTGTTCCCGCTCGCCCTCGCGCTGCCGCAGATACGCCGGCTGGCCTCCGGCCCGGTGAACGGCGACAAGGACGCCCCGGCCTCCTTCGACCGCCGGCGCATCCGGCTGGCCCTGGCCATCTCCTTCGGCGCCGGGTTCCTCCAGTACGCCGCCCAGGACCTGCGCTGGATGTCCCTGCTGCCGGGCGCGCTGGGCGTGGCCCTGCTCGTCCCCGCCGTGCTCGGTCTGCTCCCGCGCGGCACCCACCGGGCGGCGCGCGGCCTGCCCTCGGTCGTCCTGCTGCGCGGAGTCGCCGCGGGCTCCTTCATCGCGGCGGAGTCGTTCGTCCCGCTGATGCTGGTCACCCAGCGCGGACTCAGCCCGACCATGGCCGGCTTCTCCCTCGCGGCGGGCGGCGGCACCTGGGCGCTGGGCTCCTGGGTCCAGTCCCGGCCCCGGCTCGAGCCGTACCGGGAGCGGCTGATGACCTTCGGGATGGTGCTGGTGGCGGCGGCGATCGCGGCGGCCCCCAGCGTGCTGATCCAGGCCGTGCCGGCCTGGACGGTGGCGGTCGCCTGGGCCTTCGGCTGCTTCGGCATGGGTCTGGTGATCTCCTCCACCAGCGTGCTGCTGCTCCAGCTCTCCGCCCCCGAGGAGGCCGGCACCAACTCCGCCGCCCTGCAGATCTCCGACGGCCTCTCCAACGTCCTGCTGCTGGCCGTGGGCGGCGCCGCCTTCGCGGCTCTGGGCGGCGGCACGGTCAGCCACGCGGCGACGGAGGCCACCGGCTCCCACCCGGCCGCCTTCGTCGTGGTGTTCCTGCCGATGGCGGCGGTGGCCCTGGCGGGGGCGTGGGTGGCGACCCGCGTACGGGCGGAATCAGCATGACACCGTGCGGTACCACGTAGTACCGTCGTGGCATGGCTGGACTGAACCTGCGGTTTACTGACGAAGAGCTCGATGCCCTGCGTGAGCGTGCGGCTGCGGAAGGGCGCAGCATGCAGACCTTCGCGCACGACGCGGTGATCAAGGCCATAAACGAACACTCGAGGCTGTTCAACGAGGCGGCCGACCACGTGCTGAGGGCCAGCGAAGAGCTGAACCGGAGGCTCGCCTGATGTACTACCTCACCTTGCCCGAGTTGCTGAACCTCGCGAAGCGGCTCGGGGAGGACGTGGTGCGCGACTACGGGCTGCTCGACTCGGCCTTGGCGCGTCCGCAGTCGAGCGTGTTCGGCCAGGACGCCTACCCGGACGTGTGGCAGAAGGCCGCGGCACTGATGGAGTCCCTCGCTCGCAACCATGCCCTCGTCGACGGGAACAAGCGCCTCGCCTGGTACGCGACCTGGGTCTTCCTGCATATGAACGGGCATCCGCTCGACCCGGACTTCGACGTGGACGAGGCGGAGCAGTTCGTGCTGGACGTCTGCCAGGGCGCACTGGACGTCCCCAAGATCGCAGCTCAGTTGCCCCGCTTCGCGCGCTGACTGTGACGTCGGTCCCACCCCCGGGTGGCGCGGCCCGGTACCGGCGTGGACGGCGCCGGGCCATCGGTAGGGTGGCCCGGTTGCCACACGCAAGGCGTGCCGCCCGACCCACCCCACGGAGATCGTGACTACCACCGCCAGCTCCGCGTCCCACTCGCACCACCTGTCCCCGGCTTTCCCCGGACGTGCCCCCTGGGGCACCGCCGGCAAGCTGCGTGCCTGGCAGCAGGGGGCGATGGACAAGTACATCCAGACGCAGCCCCGCGACTTCCTGGCGGTGGCCACCCCCGGCGCCGGAAAGACGACCTTCGCGCTGACGCTGGCGTCCTGGCTGCTGCACCACCACGTCGTGCAGCAGGTGACCGTCGTCGCGCCCACCGAGCACCTGAAGAAGCAGTGGTCCGAGGCCGCCGCACGGATAGGCATCAAGCTCGACCCCGAGTACAGCGCGGGCCCGCTCGGCAAGGACTACGACGGGGTCGCCGTGACGTACGCCGGTGTCGGCGTCCGCCCCATGCTGCACCGCAACCGGGTCGAGCAGCGCAAGACCCTCGTCATCCTCGACGAGATCCACCACGCCGGTGACTCCAAGTCCTGGGGCGAGGCCTGCCTGGAGGCGTTCGAGCCCGCCACCCGGCGGCTCGCGCTCACCGGTACGCCGTTCCGCTCCGACACCAACCCGATCCCCTTCGTGGCGTACGAGGAGGGCGACGACGGGATCCGGCGGTCGTCCGCCGACTACACCTACGGGTACGGCTCCGCCCTCGCCGACAACGTCGTCCGTCCCGTCATCTTCATGTCCTACAGCGGCAACATGCGCTGGCGCACCAAGGCCGGCGACGAGATCGCCGCCCGCCTCGGCGAGCCCATGACCAAGGACGCCGTCAGCCAGGCCTGGCGCACCGCGCTGGACCCGCGCGGCGAGTGGATGCCGGCCGTGCTGCGCGCCGCCGACCAGCGGCTCACCGAGGTCCGCAAGGCCATCCCCGACGCCGGCGCCCTCGTCATCGCCTCCGACCAGGAGTCCGCCCGCGCCTACGCCAAGCTGATCCGCGACATCACCGGCGCCAAGGCCACCCTGGTGCTGTCCGACGACACCGGCGCGTCGAAGCGGATCGACGACTTCAGCGGCAGCGACGACCGCTGGATGGTCGCCGTCCGCATGGTGTCCGAGGGCGTCGACGTGCCGCGTCTCGCGGTCGGCGTCTACGCCACCACCATCTCCACCCCGCTGTTCTTCGCCCAGGCCGTCGGCCGTTTCGTGCGGTCCCGGCGGCGCGGCGAGACCGCGTCCGTGTTCCTGCCGACCATTCCCGACCTGCTCGGCTTCGCCAACGAGATGGAGCGCGAACGCGACCACGTCCTCGACAAGCCCAAGAAGGACGCCGAGGAGGACCCGTACGCCGAGTCCGAGAAGGAGATGGAGGAGGCGAACCGGGAGCAGGACGAGGACACCGGCGAGCAGGACATGCTGCCCTTCGAGGCGCTGGAGTCCGACGCCGTCTTCGACCGGGTCATGTACAACGGCGCCGAGTTCGGCATGCAGGCGCACCCCGGCAGCGAGGAGGAGCAGGACTACCTCGGCATCCCGGGACTCCTCGAGCCCGACCAGGTGCAGATGCTGCTGCAGAAGCGGCAGGCCCGGCAGATCGCGCACAGCCGCAAGAAGCCGGCCGAGGAGGCGGACCTCCTCGAGATGCCCGCCGAGCGGCGGCCCGTGGTCTCCCACAAGGAGATGATGGAGCTCCGCAAGCGGCTCAACAACCTCGTCGGCGCGTACGTCCACCAGAGCGGCAAGCCGCACGGCGTCATCCACACCGAGCTGCGCCGGGTCTGCGGCGGCCCGCCCTCCGCGGAGGCCACGCCGGGACAGCTGCGCCAGCGGATCGAGAAGGTGCAGGAGTGGGCCACGCGCATGCGGTGACCTCGCGTGCACGCGTGCACGTATGAGGACAAACGGCACCACTTCCCTGTGAGAGTGCCCGGATTCTGGACGGAGCCTTCCGCTGACCGAACCCGGCTCGCTACTGTCCCGCTACGCACACGCCCCGTGGCAGCGCCGCCGCGGAGCGCAGCCGTGAAGCGACTGTGCCCGGACACAGCCGGGCCGCCGGCCGATCGGCGGCCTCTGAGGCGCGTGACCGACGGGACTCGGTGACGCATCCGCCGCGGGGGGACCGCCGACCTCACCACTAAGGAGTGGGCGTCGTGACCGCGGAGACCTCTCAGACGCTCGACAGGGGACTGCGTGTCCTCAAACTGCTGGCCGATACGGACCACGGGCTGACCGTCACCGAGCTTTCCCACAAACTGGGCGTGAACCGGACCGTCGTGTACCGGTTGCTCGCCACGCTGGAACAGCACGCCCTCGTACGCCGTGACCTGGGCGGACGCGCCCGGGTCGGGCTGGGGGTGCTGCGGCTGGGCCGTCAGGTGCATCCGCTGGTGCGGGAGGCCGCGATGCCGGCGCTGCGGTCGCTCGCGGAGGACATCGGCGCGACCGCGCACCTGACGCTGGTGGACGGGGCGGAGGCGCTGGCCGTGGCGGTGGTGGAGCCGTCGTGGACGGACTACCACGTGGCGTACCGGGCGGGGTTCCGGCATCCGCTGGACCGAGGGGCCGCGGGGAAGGCGATCCTCGCCGCGCGGCAGCGGGCGGCCGACGATCCCGGGTACACGCTGACGCACGGTGAGCTGGAGGCGGGGGCGTGCGGGGCGGCGGCGCCGCTGCTGGGGGTCACGGGGGTCGAGGGCAGCGTGGGCGTCGTCATGCTGGCGGAGGTCGTCCCGGAACGCATCGGCACCCGCGTCATGGACGCAGCCCGAGAAGTAGCAGAAGCCCTCCGCTAACCCCCTCCGCGCCCGCCGCGGGCACGCCCTCCGCTCTCCGCGGGCAGTCGTGCCGCAGGGCGGCACGGGTGGGCGCGACGGCACCCCGTGAACGCCGGGCTGCGTGACCTCCCCCCCGACCGGCACCAGCACCGTCGCGCTGCCGGGGGTGGGTTGCTCCGCCGGCGACAGCCGGGTGCCGCTGCGCCCACCCGTGCCGCCCCAGCGGCACGACTGCCCGCAGCTGCGGTGCTGCTCAGTAGCCGCGCTGCTGCGTCGCCCCCCCCGGGGCGGGACGGCGCCATGCCGGGGCGCGTTAGATTTGCTCTGTGCTCTCCCGCCTCACGCGTCCCCAAGCCCTCGCCGTCCTGTCCGCCCCCGTCGTGGCCCTGCTCGCCACGGCCGTGGCCGCGCCGCTGCCCTTCTCCGTGGCGCAGCCCGGGCTGACCGCGAACGTGCTCGGTGAGAACAAGGGCACCCAGGTCATCACGATCACCGGCGCACCGGTCCGCGAGACCAGCGGGCAGCTCCGGATGACCACCATCGAGGCGACCTCGCCGGACACCCGCGTCGGCCTCCCGGACGTGATCGACAGCTGGTTCAGCACCGAACAGGCGGTCATGCCCCGCGACTCCGTCTACCCCAGCGGGGACAGCGTCAAGGAGATCGAGCAGTACAACCGCAAGCAGATGAAGGAGTCCCAGGACGAGGCCACCCGGGCCGCACTGGACTACCTGAACCGCGAGGACGAGAACATCGGGGTCACCCTCGAGCTCGCCGACGTCGGCGGCCCCAGCGCCGGCCTGCTGTTCTCCCTCGGCATCATCGACAAGCTGGACGGCGACGGCAGCGGCGGCGACCTCACCGGCGGCCGGGTCATCGCCGGCACGGGCACGATCGACGCGAACGGCGCCGTCGGCGCGGTCGGCGGCGTGCCCCTGAAGACGCAGGCCGCCAAGCGCGACGGCGCCACCGTCTTCCTGGTGCCGAAGGACGAGTGCTCCGACGCCCGGGCCGAGCTGCCCGACGGCCTGCGGCTGGTCCCGGTCACCACCCTCAAGAGCGCCGTCGACGCCCTCGTGGCCCTGGAGAAGGGCACCGGCGAGGTGCCGGGCTGCTAGCCCTTCTTGACGAACCCCTCGTCCACCATCCAGTCCAGCGCCACCTGGTGGGGGTCCTCCCCGTCGACGTCCACCTTCGCGTTGAGGTCCTGCGCCACGGTGTTGTCGAGCTTCGCCGTCACCGGGTCGAGGACCTCCGCGATGGCCGGCCACTTCTTGAGCGTGTCGGTGTTGACCGTCGGCGCCGCGTTGTAGTTCGGGAAGAACTTCTTGTCGTCCTTCATCACCACCAGGTTCATGGACTTGATCCGCCCGTCGGTGGTGAAGACCTCGCCGTAGGTGCAGGCGCCCTTGGCGGTCTGGGTGTAGATGATCCCGGTGTCCATCTGTGTGACGTCCGCCGCCGGGATGTTCATGCCGTACGCCTTCTCCATGCCCGGCAGCCCGTCCGCGCGGTTGGCGAACTCGCCCTCCACGCACAGCGTCACCGCGCCCGGGTCGGACTTCGCCAGCGCGGCCACCTCGGACAGCGTCCGCGTGCGGTACTTCTCGTAGTTCGCCTGGTTCATGGCGAGCGCGTAGGTGTTGTTCAGGGCGGACGGCGCCAGCCAGGTCACCCCGTTCCTGAGGTCCGCGTCCCGCACCGCCCGCCACTGCTCGCGCGGGTCCGGGATCGGCTTGCTGTTGCCCTGGTACGTGATCCACGCCGTGCCGGTGTACTCGTACGCGGCGTCCGCGTCCCCGTTGACGACCGCCTCCCGGGAGCCGACCGAGCCCTGGATGCCCGTGCGGTCGATGACCTCCGCGCCGGCCGCCTGGAAGGCGATGCCCATGATCGCGCCGAGGATGAGCTGCTCGGTGAACTCCTTGGAGGTCACGGTGAGCTTCGCGCCCTCCAGCGGTTTCCCCTCGCCGATCGAGCCGGGCTTCACGTCGTCGACCATGGGGGAGCCGCTGGTCAGCCCGCAGGCCGACGCCGCCGCCAGCAGCACCGCGGCCAGGAGCGGACCCGTCCGCCGCCGGGGATTCCTCATGGCCCCGCCTCCAGACCCCGGGGCCGCAGCAGCAGTTCCGCCAGCGAGGCCAGCCAGTCCACCAGCAGGGCGAGGGCCACGGTCAGGACCGAGCCCAGCACCAGCACCGGCATCCGCTGACTGGTGATCCCGGTCGTGATCAGTACGCCCAGGCCCCCGCCCCCGCCGAACGTGGCCAGCGTCGCCGTGCCGACGTTCAGCACGAGCGCCGTGCGCACACCGGCGAGGATGAGCGGGACGGCCAGCGGCAGCTCCACCCGCGTCAGCACGCCCATCGGGGACATGCCGATGCCGCGCGCCGCCTCCAGCAGCGTCGGGTCGTTGGCCTTCAGGCCCGCGATGGTGTTGGCCAGCACCGGCAGCACGGCGTAGGCGATGATGCCGATCAGGGCCGCCCTGCGGCCGATGCCCAGCCAGATCACCAGCAGCGCCAGCAGACCGATCGCCGGGGTCGCCTGACCCATGTTGGCGAACGCCATGGCCGCCGGGGTGGCCCCGCGGAACGTCCGGCGGGTCAGCAGGATGCCCAGCGGGATCGCGATGATCAGCACGAAGAACGTCGAGATCACGGTCAGCTCGATGTGTTGCCACAGCGCCTTGGACACCTGCCCGTTGGACAGCGCGTTCCGGGTCAGCGCGTCCAGGTCGGCCTGCTCGAACCAGATCCAGGTCGCGAGCAGCAGGACGATCAGCGCCACCGGCAGGAACGTCAGTTTCCGCCAGGTCACCCGGGGCGGCTTCACACCCGGGTACGGGGGAGGGGCCGCGGTCTCCTCCGGCGGTTCACCGCCCTCGTCCCGGTACGGCGGCTCCTCCACCTCGCGCCCGCTCCCGGGACGCCGTCCGAAGGAGCCGGAGGCGGAGGTGCTCACGCCTTCGCCTCCCCGCCGAAGCCCTCCTGCTCGGCGTGCGTCTGCGAGGCCCGCTGCTCCTGCAGATCGTGCTGCGCCTCCCTGGCCTCCAGCCGGTCCGCCTCCAGCAGTTCGTGCACGGAGTTCATCAGCGTCTCCACGTCCACGACCCCTTCGTACGCGCCGCGCCGCCCGGTGACGGCGACCCGCCCGGTGTTGTCGGTGAGCACCGCCTCCAGCGCGTCCCGCAGCGTCGCGTCCCTGGTCACCGTGTCGTTCACCAGGGTGCCCGCGCGGGCCAGCGACCCCTTGGCGCGCATCATGTCGCCGCGCCGCAGCCACTTGTAGGGGCGCCCCTGCTTGTCGAGCACCAGGACCTCGTTGGTGCCGCCGCTGCGGAGCCGGTCGAAGATGTCCTGCAGCGGGTCGTCGACGTTCACCGTGGGGTACTCGGTGATCTCCACGTCCCGGACCCGGCTGAGGTTGAGCCGTTTCAGCGCCGCCCCGGCGCCCACGAACCCGGACACGAAGTCGTCGGAGGGGTTGGTGAGGATCGCCTCCGGGGTGTCGAACTGGGCGATGTGGGAGCGTTCGCGCAGCACCGCGATCCGGTCGCCCAGCTTGATCGCCTCGTCGAAGTCGTGGGTGACGAAGACGATCGTCTTGTGCAGCTCCCGCTGGAGCCGGATCAGCTCGTCCTGGAGATGGTCCCGGGTGATCGGGTCGACCGCCCCGAACGGCTCGTCCATCAGCAGCACCGGCGGATCCGCCGCCAGGGCCCGCGCCACCCCCACCCGCTGCTGCTGGCCGCCGGACAGCTGGCGCGGGTAGCGGCCGTGGAACTCGCCGGGGTCCAGTCCGACCAGGTCCAGCATCTCCTCCACCCGGGCCCGCACCCGGGCCGAGGGCCAGCGCAGCATCTTCGGCACCAGCGCGATGTTCTGCGCCACCGTCATGTGCGGGAACAGCCCGCTGGCCTGGATCGCGTACCCGATCTTGCGGCGCAGCCGCACCGGGTCCATGTCGGTGACGTCCTCGCCGCCGATCCGGATCCGGCCGGCCGTCGGCTCGATCAGCCGGTTGATCATCTTCAGGAGGGTGGACTTCCCGCAGCCGGACGGGCCGACGAGGATCACCGTCTCGCCCTCCTTGAAGTCCATCGTGACGTTGTCGACGGCCGGCAGCGCGCTGCCGGGGTACTGCTTGGTGAGGCCCTCCAGCTCGATGGTCGCCCCGACCGACGGGGAGTCGCCCCCGGATGTCTCCGGGCCGGGCGCGGAGGGGCCGGGCGCGGACGGCGCGGACGCGGACGCATCAGGCACGGATCCCCCCGGGGATGGTCAGCCGTCCGATCAGGACGTACGCGGCGTCGAACAGCAGGGCGAGGATGATGATCCCGAGCGTGCCCGCGAGGACCTGGTTCAGCGCGTTCTTGCTGCCCAGGGAGGCGATCCCGCGGAAGATCAGGTTGCCGAGGCCGGGCCCGGAGGCGTACGCGGCGATGGCGGCGATGCCCATCAGCATCTGCGTGGAGACCCGGATCCCGGTCAGGATCGGCGGCCAGGCCAGCGGCAGCTCCACCCGCGCCAGCCGGGCCGAGCGCGACATCCCGATCCCCTTGGCCGCGTCCACCAGCGAGGGGTCGACCCCTCGCAGGCCCACGATCGAGTTCCGCACGATCGGCAGCAGCCCGTACAGCGTCAGGGCGATCACCGTCGGCGGCACCCCGAGCCCCACGAGCGGGATCAGCAGACCGATCATGGCCAGCGAGGGGATGGTCAGCAGGGCCGCGGTGGTGGTCGTGGCGAGGTTGCCCGCCCACTCGCTGCGGTAGGTGACCACACCGATCAGCACACCGAGCAGGGTCGCCACCACCATGCACTGGAAGACGACGCTGGCGTGCTGGTACGCGTCGGTGAGGATTTGCTGGTGCCGGCTCTGCAGGTACTCCCAGAAGTTCACGTCCGCTCACCCCAGCTCGGCCAGGTCGATTCACTCCCCGAGCGCGGCCTGCTCCACCAGCGGGATGATCCGCAGCGGAACGGGGTTCTCCATGACGATCGCCGTGGAGGCCCGGACGATGCCATCAAAACCGACGACGCGGTCGATCACCCGCTGGAGATCGGCGTTGGAGCGCGCCACGAGGCGGCACATCATGTCCCCGGTACCGGTGGTGGTGTGCAGCTCCAGCACCTCCGGCACGGTCGCCAAGTGGGCTCGTACGTCGGCTCCTTGACCCTGCCGGATCTGCAGCGTGGCGAACGCCGTGACCGGGTAGCCGAGGGCCGCCGGATCCACCTGGGGACCGAATCCGCGGATGACTCCGTTCGACTGAAGGCGGTCCAGCCGGGCCTGCACGGTGCCCCGCGCCACCCCCAGCCGCCGGGACATCTCCAGCACCCCGATCCGCGGCTCCCGCGCCAGCAGCAGGATGATCCGCCCGTCCAGATGATCGATCGCCATACCGGCCTCCCCGATGGTCATCCTGTACAGAAAGCCCCTTGAAGGGCGCGTACGGCTAAACATATTGCCCAGTGATAAGGCAAAGCATTGCGCACCTTGCGAAGCTGGCCCACGCTGCCCCTATGACGCAGACCACTCACCACACTCCCGACGTGACCGCCTAGCAGGCCGATCCCTTCCCGGTCAAGGGAATGGACGCGGTCGTCTTCGCCGTGGGCAACGCCAAGCAGGCGGCGCACTACTACTCCACCGCCTTCGGCATGAAGCTGGTCGCCTACTCCGGACCGGAGAACGGCAGCCGCGAGACCGCGAGCTACGTCCTGGAGAGCGGCTCCGCCCGCTTCGTGCTCACCTCGGTGATCAAGCAGTCCACGGAGTGGGGCGCCTTCCTCGCCGGCCACGTGGCGGAGCACGGCGACGGCGTCGTCGACCTCGCCATCGAGGTCCCGGACGCCCGCGCCGCGTACGCCTACGCCGTCGAGCACGGCGCCCGCCCGCTCGCCGAGCCGTACGAGGTGAAGGACGAGCACGGCACCGTCGTCCTCGCCGCGATCGCCACCTACGGCAAGACCCGCCACACCCTGGTCGAGCGCGGCGGCTACGACGGCCCCTACCTGCCCGGCTACGTCGCCGCCGACCCGATCGTCGAGCCCGCGGCGCAGCGCTCCTTCCAGGCCATCGACCACTGCGTCGGCAACGTCGAGCTCGGCCGGATGAACGAGTGGGTGGAGTTCTACAACAAGGTCATGGGCTTCACGAACATGAAGGAGTTCGTGGGCGACGACATCGCGACCGAGTACAGCGCGCTGATGTCGAAGGTGGTGGCCGACGGCACGCTCAAGGTGAAGTTCCCGATCAACGAGCCCGCCATCGCCAAGAAGAAGTCCCAGATCGACGAGTACCTGGAGTTCTACGGCGGCGCGGGCGTCCAGCACATCGCGCTGAACACCAACGACATCGTGCGCACGGTCCGCCAGATGCGCGCGTCCGGCGTGCAGTTCCTGGACACGCCCGACTCGTACTACGACACGCTCGGCGAGTGGGCGGGCGAGACCCGGGTGCCGGTCGAGATCCTGCGCGAGCTGAAGATCCTCGTCGACCGGGACGAGGACGGCTACCTGCTGCAGATCTTCACCAAGCCGGTCCAGGACCGTCCGACGGTCTTCTTCGAACTCATCGAACGCCACGGCTCGATGGGCTTCGGCAAGGGCAACTTCAAGGCCCTCTTCGAGGCCATCGAACGCGAACAGGAAAAGCGCGGCAACCTGTAAAACCCTGTCAGGACGACGCGGGCCCCGCCTGGACAGACGGCTCACCCAGGCGGGCCAGCGCGGCCTTCGCCTGCGGCACCCGCACCGGCGAGAAGTACGGGTTGATCCGCAGCGCCTCCTCCAGATGCCGCCGAGCCGCCCCGTACCGCTCCAGCGACCGCTCGATCATCCCCCGGTGGAACACGTACAGCGCGCTGCGCACCCCGCCCCCGTGCGTCCCCTCGGTCGCCCGCACGGCGAGCGGCAGCGCCTCCTCGTCCTCCCCGGCCCGGTGCAACGCCCACCCCAGCGCGTCCGCCACCTCCGTCGACGGCCGCCGCTCCCACTCCCGCCGGAGCCGCCGCACGGCCGCCTCCGGGTCCCCGTGATCCGCCTCGTACCGCCCCAGCACCAGCCCCTCGTCCGCCCCGTGCGCCGCGGCCACCCGCACCCGCTCGCGCAGCACCCCGTACTGCACCCCGGCCGCCTGCTCCAGCCTCAGCGACTCGTACAGCTCGCCCAGTTCCAGCGCGTACTCCGGCCGGGGCTGCTTCGCCAGCGCCACCCGGTACGCGCTCAGCGCCTCCGTCATCCGTCCCAGCGCCGCCAGCGCCCTGCCCTGCCCGGCCTGCGCCGCCCGCTGGTCGGGGTCGGTGCGCACCGCCTCCTGGAAGTGCCGCAGCGCGTCCTGACGGTCGCCCCGTTCCCAGGCCAGCTGCCCGGCCCGTTCCAGATACGCCGCCCGCTCGGCGGGTTCCCCGGCGGCCGACGCCGCGTCCGCCAGCTTGGCCGCCGCGTCCTCCCGCCAGCCCCGGTCCCGGTACACGGCCGCCGCCCGCGCCATCACCGCGGGACCCGACCGCAGCCCGGTCAGCTTCTCCAGCAGCTTCCCCGTCCGCTCGTCGTCCCCGAGCCCCGCCGACGCCTCGATCAGCAGCGGATACGTCGTCCACCGCTCCGGCTCCGCCTTGCGCGCCGCCTCGCCCCACTTCCGGGCCCCGGCGAAGTCCCGCCGCGCGTTCGCCAGCGCCGCCAGCCCCCGCAGCGCCGGCGCGTTGCCCTTCGCCCGCAGCTTCAGCGAGGTGCGCAGCGCCTCCTCGGCCCGCGTCCAGTACGCCGGGTCCGCCAGCCGCAGCCCCAGCTCCACCCGGGCCGCCCCGAGCACCGCCCAGGCCTCCGCGTCCCCCGGACGCGCGCGCACCCGGCGCTCGCGCTCCCCGGCCAGCACCGTCAGGTCGGGCAGCGCGGCCGGCACCCCGCCGGTGACCGCCGCCAGCGCCCGCCCCCCGGGCCCCGGCGGGGGCGGCGCCGGACGCCCCCAGGGCACCAGCACCAGCACCCCGCCCAGCACCGCGCACCCGGCCGCCGAGGCGAGCAGCGCCCGCCGGCGCACCCGCCCGCGGGGCTCACATGGCTTGTCGTCCATGGCGCACACTGTGCGGCACGCCCCCCGCTCGTACGATCATCACACCCCGGTGTGACGCGGCCGGGTCCACGGGGTTCACACCGATGGCCCCGGGTGCGACGCTGTGATCATGAGCCGTATCGAAGCGCGACGCGATGAAGACACGGTGGCGGCCGGCCCTCTCGTCGACCGGCTGCTCGGCGGCCTGCCCCCCGAGGCCGTCCTCACCGACCCCGACGTCACGGCCTCCTACGCCAACGACATGGCGAGCTTCTGCCCGGCCGGCAGCCCCGCGGTGGTGGTACTGCCGCGCACGGTCGAACAGGTGCAGCACGTCATGCGCACCGCCACCGAGCTGCGGGTCCCCGTCGTCCCGCAGGGCGCCCGCACCGGCCTGTCGGGCGCCGCCAACGCCACCGACGGCTGCATCGTGCTCTCCCTGACCAGGATGGACGCCATCCTGGAGATCAGCCCGGTCGACCGGATCGCCGTCGTCGAACCCGGCGTCGTCAACGCCGCGCTCTCCCGCGCCGTCGGCGAGCACGGCCTCTACTACCCGCCGGACCCCTCCAGTTGGGAGACGTGCACCATCGGCGGCAACATCGGCACCGCGTCCGGCGGGCTGTGCTGCGTGAAGTACGGCGTGACGGCCGAGTACGTCCTCGGCCTGGACGTCGTCCTCGCCGACGGCCGGCTGATGTCCACCGGCCGCCGCACCGCCAAGGGCGTCGCCGGATACGACCTGACACGGCTGTTCGTCGGCTCCGAGGGCTCCCTCGGCGTCGTCGTCCGCGCGGTCCTCGCCCTGAGGCCCAAGCCGCCCGGGCAGCTGGTGCTGGCCGCCGAGTTCGCCTCCTCCGCCGCCGCCTGCGACGCCGTGTGCCGCATCATGGCCGGCGGCCACGTCCCCTCACTCCTCGAACTCATGGACCGTACGACGGTCAAGGCCGTCAACGACATGGCCCGCATGGGCCTCCCGGAGTCCACCGAGGCACTGCTGCTGGCCGCGTTCGACACCACCGACCCCGCGGCCGACCTCGCCGCCGTCGGCGCCCTGTGCGAGGCGGCCGGAGCCACCCAGGTGGTGCCGGCCGAGGACGCCGCCGAGTCCGAACTGCTGCTCCAGGCACGGCGGATGTCCCTGGTCGCGCTCGAAGCCGTCAAGGGCACCACGATGATCGACGACGTGTGCGTGCCCCGCTCCCGGCTCGGCGAGCTCATCGAGGGCGTCGAGCGGATCTCCGAGAAGTACCGGCTCACCATCGGCGTCGTCGCCCACGCCGGCGACGGCAACACCCACCCGACGGTCTGCTTCGACGCCGCGGACCCGGAGGAGTCGCGCCGGGCCCGCGAGTCGTTCGACGAGATCATGGCGCTCGGCCTGGAACTCGGCGGCACCATCACCGGCGAGCACGGCGTCGGCGTGCTGAAGAAGGAGTGGCTGGCGCGCGAGATCGGCCCGGTGGGGCTGGAGATGCAGCGGGCCGTCAAGCAGGTCTTCGACCCGCTGGGCATTCTCAACCCGGGCAAGCTGTTCTGAACGGGAAGGTGCCCGGAAAGGGTGGGGTCCGGCCGGACGGGCGGTCAGGGGGCCGCTCGTCTGATAGATGTGGTTCCCCCCGACCCACCCACCGAGCAGATACGGGACGACGGACATGAGCGCCCCAACCCCGGCCCCCGGCGAAGACAGGCCCCGCGAAGGGTATTACCCGGACCCCTCCATCCCCGGATACGTCCGGTACTGGAACGGCGCCTCCTGGGTGCCGGGCACGAGCCGTCCGGCGCCCGAGGACGGCGAGTCGCTCGCCGCGCCGCCCGGCGCCGACCCGGCGCTGCCCTCCGTGGAGGAGACCGGACCGCACTTCTTCGACGAGGACCCGGCCGGCGAACCGGCGCCCGCGGCCCCGTCCGAGGCCCAGCACGGCAGCCGTCCCGAACCCGCCTCGGCGTGGGGCGCCGACCGCTCCCACCAGTCCGGCTTCGGCGGCGGCCAGGACCGCAGGATCTCCTGGGGCGCCGACCCGAGGGTGCCGCACACCCCGGCGGCGTCCGCGCCGGAGACCGGACCCGCCGTCACCCCGGACGAGGACGCCGCGGCCGAGTCCGGCAACACCTTCGTGTTCCGCAGACCGGCGCCGAAGCCGCGGCAGGAGGCCGCCCCCGCGGACGAGGGCACCATGACCTTCCGCGCCGTCAAACCGCGCACGGGGCAGTCCGGAGCGGACCCCGCGGCCTCCGGCCGGCCCGGTTTCGGCGCCGGCAAGGCGGCGGCCGCCCGCGCCGCCTCCTCCGCCGCCACGGCCCCGTCCGGACCCCAGCAGGCCGCCGCCGCCCCGGGCGTGCCCCCGCAGACCGGTGGCCCGGCGGCTCCGCCCGCCGCAGCCGCAGCCGCCTCCGCGCCGCTGACCAGCGGTCCCGGCGGCGGCCAGTCCTCCTGGGCGCAGCAGGTGCACCGGCTGGCCGGCGGCGAGGAACCGCCCGTCGCGCCCTGGAAGCCGCCGGTCGAGGACGTGTTCCAGGCCGCCGCCCGGCGCCAGTCCGCCGCCCGCCCCGCCGGGCTCGGCAGACGACTGGCCGCCCGGCTGCTGGACACCGTCGTCCTCGGCGCCGTCACCGCCGTGGCCGCGGTGCCGCTCGGCACGAAGGCCCTGGACCACGTCGACGCGAAGATCGAGGCGGCCAAGCAGTCCGGCGAGACCGTCACGGTCTGGCTGCTCGACGGCACCACCTCCGTCCACCTCGCCGTCGTCCTCGCCGTCCTGCTCCTCGGCGGGGTCCTCTACGAGGTGCTGCCCACGGTCAAGTGGGGGCGCACGCTGGGCAAGAAGCTGATGGGCCTCGAGGTCCGGGACATCGAGGGGCACGAGGCGCCGCAGCTCGGCGCGGCCCTGCGCCGCTGGCTGGTCTACAGCGTCCCCGGGCTGCTCGTCGTCGGTGTCGTCGGCGTCCTGTGGTGCGTCTTCGACAAGCCCTGGCGCCAGTGCTGGCACGACAAGGCCGCGCACACGTTCGTGGCCGGCTGAGCCCGCGTCACCCGCGCCTCCCCGGGCGCCGCTACTCCGGACGGCCGCTCGCCGGATGCGGGGCCGGGAGGTTCGCGGTCGACTCGGGGGCATGACCACCGAACCGCCCCCCGGCTCCGGTCAGCAGCCGCCGGACGACGACCCGTTCAAGAAGCACCCCCCACCGGGTGGCCCCGAAACCCCGGGCCCGGGCTCCCCGTACGACACCCCGGGAGGCGCGCCCCCGCCGCCCCAGGGCGGAGACCCGTACGGCGGTGGCGGAGGGCCCTACGGCGGTGGCGGCGGTCCGTACGGCGGCGCCCCCGGTTCCGCCGATCCCCTGGCCGGCATGCCCCCGCTCGCCGACAGCGCCAGGCGCACCCTCGCCCGCATCATCGACATGATCCTCGTCGGCATCGTCGTCTGGCTGCTCACCTGGCCGTTCGGGGTCAGCGAGTACAACGTCAACGGCGACAACGTCAACGTCGGCAACTCCTTCGGGCAGTCCGCCGTCGCGGCGGTGCTCTTCATCGCCTACGACACCGTCCTGATCTCCCGCACCGGCCAGACCCTGGGCAAGAAGTGGCTGCGCATGAGGGTCGCCAACCTGGACAACGGGGCGACCCCCTCCGTGCAGACCTCGCTGGCCCGCGCCGCCGTGCTGTGGCTGCCGTTCGCGTTCTGCTGCGCCTGTCTGTGGACCGCGATCGCGGGCGGCTGGAGCTTCTTCGACCGGCCCTACAAGCAGGGTCTGCACGACAAGGCGGCCAAGACGGTGGTGGTCAGCACCGGATGACGCCGGGACGGGGCGGGGCGTCAGGAGGCGGCACGCTCCCGCACCGGCTCGCGGGCCGGCGGGGCGACGGTGGCCCGTACCGGCCGCGGGGCCTGGAGCCGGGACACCGCGGCGGGCCGCGCCGCCGCGGCCGCGCGCGACCGGGGGAGCGGAACCGTCATGGCGACCAGCAGTCCGAGGGCGAGCGCCGAGACGGCGACGATCGCGACGCCGGCGCCCGAACTCGCTCCGGACAACAGCAGCATGGCGAGGGTCGAGAAGATCACGGTGCACGAACCGTAAACGAGCTGAGCGACAGTCGGACGGGGCATGGCCATCGTGTCCTCGGAAGTCGGGGGTTGTCCGCCTGGCTTTCCGCCGGTTCAGGGCGGTTCCGCCAAGCGACTCTAACCGCGAGAGTGCCCGAGGGGAACGGACAGTAAGCGTGACCTAACCGACAGGGCCGGTGCACAGGGGGCGCACGGATTCATGACGTCCATCAAGTGGACGGTTGTGCGCGCCCGTTGGGTTTCGCACGTGTGTGTCCGGAAAGCGGACGCCGACTCCGCATAGTGCCATTGAACTGTTCAAGTCAAGGTCTGTTTTTTCTGGCGAACCTCTAGTCAAATGTCGTCACTTGGCTACACGCGTCGATCACGTTGCGCGCGGGACCTTCCATAGACGGAACCTCCTTTGACCGCGCGTACGCACGCGGGAGGGAATCTCAAGTGACCAGTAGACCCTGGACGTTCAGAGCGGCCGCGATAGGCGTCGCCCTCGCGGCGGCCACCGCCACCTGCTCTGCGTTCACCGTGGCCCAGGCGGACTCGGCCGACAAGGCCGACCGACCCAACGCTGTGGACCGGCACGACCCGGCGGCGAACAACCACGTCGACCACGACCTCGAGGGCCCGTTCTCCAAGACGCAGGCGGCGCAGCGCGAGGAGGCCCTCAACCAGGTCATCTCCGGCAAAGCCTCGGTCAAGAACCGTGGCGGTTCGAAGGTCGTCCAGCTGAAGGGCAAGAAGGGCGACAGCAAGTACGTCGAGCTGGGCCGGGAGAAGACCGACAAGATCTTCACCATCCTGGTCGAGTTCGGCGACCAGATCGACAGCCGCTACGGTGGCACCCCGGGCCCGCTGCACAACCAGATCGCCAAGCCGGACCGCAAGAAGGACAACTCCACGGCCTGGCAGGCGGACTACAACCAGCAGCACTTCCAGGACCTGTACTTCGGTTCCGGCAAGGGCGTCGACTCGCTGAAGACGTACTACGAGAAGCAGTCCTCGGGCCGCTACTCGGTCGACGGCGAGGTCTCCGACTGGGTCAAGGTGCCCTACAACGAGGCCCGTTACGGCTCCAACGCGTGCAGCCCCGACAACTGCGCCTGGTTCGCGGTGCAGGACGGCGTCACCGCGTGGGCCGCGCAGCAGAAGGCCGCCGGCAAGACCGACGCGCAGATCAAGACGCAGCTCGCCCAGTACGACCAGTGGGACCGCTACGACTTCGACGGCGACGGCGACTTCAACGAGCCCGACGGCTACATCGACCACTTCCAGATCGTGCACGCCGGTGAGGACGAGTCCGCCGGCGGCGGCGCCCAGGGCGAGGACGCGATCTGGGCCCACCGCTGGTACGCCTTCGGCACCGACGCCGGCGCCACCGGCCCCGAGCAGAACAAGCTCGGCGGCACCCAGATCGGCAACACCGGCATCTGGGTCGGCGACTACACCATCCAGCCGGAGAACGGCGGACTCGGCGTCTTCGCCCACGAGTACGGCCACGACCTCGGTCTGCCGGACCACTACGACACCCAGGGCGGCGAGAACTCCACCGGGTTCTGGACGCTGATGTCCTCGGGTTCCTGGCTCGGCACCGGCAAGAACGAGATCGGTGACCTGCCCGGCGACATGACCGCCTGGGACAAGCTCCAGCTCGGCTGGCTGAACTACGACACCGCCAAGGCGGGCGTGGACTCCTGGCACAAGCTGGGCCTCGCCGAGTTCAACACCAAGCACAAGCAGGGTCTCGTCGTCCAGCTGCCGAAGAAGGCGGTCACGACCGAGATCGTCGCCCCGGCCGAGGGCTCCACCCAGTGGTGGAGCGGCAGCGGTGACGACCTCCGCAACACGCTGACCCGCAGCGTCGACCTCACCGGCAAGTCCTCGGCCGCGCTGACCCTGGACGGCTGGTACGAGATCGAGGCCGACTACGACTTCCTCTACACCGAGGTCTCGACCGACGGCGGCGCCAACTGGACCGCCCTCGACGGCACGGTGGACGGGCAGCCGATCCCGCGTGACGGCAGCGACAAGCCGGCCCTGCACGGCACGGTCGACGGCTACAAGCCGCTGGTGTACCCGCTGGACGCCTACGCGGGCAAGAAGATCGACCTCCGCTTCCGCTACCAGAGCGACGGCGGCGTGGCCCTCAAGGGCTTCACGGCCGACCGGATCTCGGTGACGGCGGACGGCACCGCGCTCTTCACGGACAACGCGGAGACCGCGGACGAGGCGTGGACGGCGAAGGGCTTCTCCCGCGTCGGCGCGTCCTTCACCAAGGACTACGCGCAGTACTACATCGCCGAGAACCGTCAGTACGTGTCCTACGACAAGACGCTGAAGACCGGCCCGTACAACTTCGGCTTCGCGAACAGCCGTCCGGACTGGGTGGAGCACTACGCCTACCAGAACGGCCTGCTGATCTGGAAGTGGGACACCTCCCAGGCGGACAACAACACCAGCCAGCACCCGGGTACCGGTCTGGTCCTGCCGATCGACTCCCACCCGACCGCGCTGAAGTGGTCCGACGGCACGCTGATGCGCAACCGCGTCCAGGCCTACGACTCGCCGTTCAGCCGGTACCGCACCGACGGCATGACGCTGCACAAGGCGGACGTGGCGACGTGGATCCCCTCGTCGAAGGGTGTGTCGGTCTTCAACGACCGCACCAGCACCTACTACGACGAGTCGAACCCGACCGGCGGTGTCAAGATCACTGACACCAACACGAAGATCAAGATCCTCAAGGAGGCCAAGGACGGCTCGACCATCGAGCTGCAGGTTGGCCCCGCGGGCAGGTAAACAGCATCTTCGCAGGTCAACACATGATCGGCGGTGACCCCCTGGCGGGTCACCGCCGATCCGTGTTTAGGTGCCTCCTGTGACTCACTTATTGACACCTGTCTCCGCGCAGGCCGAACCGGGGGTATGACCGCATGGCCGCAGGAGGTTTCTGCAAGCTGCCGAACGGCACGGTGGTGGTGGCGCTGAACCTGCCCAGTCCCGCCGCCGACGCACCCGCCGGAGTACGCGTCCTCGTCCACGCCCAGAACCGCGCCCGAGCCCTGACCAGGCTGCGCAACCTGGGCCTGCGGGCGGTCTACCTGCGGGGCAACTCCGCCCCGCCCACCCCCGACGAGATCACCGCGGTGCTCCACCATCCCGACGGCCTCATATGGCGCACCACCCCCGAGTCCACCCCCCTGACGGTAGAACTCTGGCACCCCATAAAAGCCCTCCTCAGACCCGCCTAGTCGCCTCAGACCGGCCTAGCTGCGGGCAGTCGTGCCGCAGGGCGGCACGGGTGGGCGCAGCGGCACCGGCAGGGCGCCGCTAGCCGAAACCCCACCCGGGCCACCCCCGCGAGGCTCACCGCACGACGGGCGCCCCCGTCAGCTCCACCCCGGCCCCCCGCATCTCCTCCACCGCCCGCTCGGTCGTGGCCCCGGCCACCCCCGCCGTCAGCCCCAGCAGCACCCGCGTCCGGAACCCCTCCTTCGCCGCGTCCAGCGCGGTGGCCCGCACGCAGTGGTCCGTGGCGATCCCCACCACGTCCACCTCGTCGACCTCCCGCTCCCGCAGCCACTCCGCCAGCGGCGTCCCGTTCTCGTCCGCCCCCTCGAACCCGCTGTAGGCCGCCGAGTACGCGCCCTTGCTGAACACGGCGTCGACCGACCCGGAGGTCACCGCGGGCGCGAAGTTCGGGTGGAACCCGACACCCTCCGTCCCGGCGACGCAGTGCGCGGGCCAGGACCGTACGAAGTCGGGGTTGTCGGCGAAGTGCCCGCCGGGCGCGATGTGGTGGTCCCGGGTGGCCACCACGTGCCGGTACCCGGCCGGGGCCTGCCCGATCAGCTCGGTGATGGCGGCGGCCACGTCCGCACCGCCGGCCACGGCGAGACTGCCCCCCTCGCAGAAGTCGTTCTGCACGTCAACGACGATCAGTGCGCGGCGCATGGTCGGTGTCCTTCGACTGGGGGGACGGGCGGATCGGGGACGGAACGGACGGGGACACGCTTCTAGCTACCCGACGGCAGCTGCGCGTACTCCGTCGGAAGGACGGGTTCCCCTCGGGAGAGCTGGGTGGCGGAGAGCGGCAGCCCCGCCCGCGCCGCCGCGTGCCGGTCGCGGACCACGTCCAGCGGCTCGCGGGCGACCACCTCGCCGCCCTCGACGAGCGGCACCAGCAGTTGCCGCCCGGCCAGCTCGTCCGGCACCGGGCCGGTGCCGATCACCTCGGCCTCGGCGACGCCGTCCGCGTCCAGCCGCCGCGCGGCCCACTTGCGGCCGCCGACGGAGGTCTTGCCTCCGGTGGACTTCTTCGCCACCGGCACCAGCGGCGCCTTCGGGTCGGCGGACTCCGCGCGGGCGACCAGCTTGTAGACCATGGAGGCCGTCGGGTGTCCCGAGCCGGTCACCAGCTGCGTGCCCACCCCGTAGGCGTCCACCGGCGCCGCCGCCAGCGAGGCGATGGCGTACTCGTCCAGGTCCGAGGTCACGAGGATCCTCGTGCCGGTGGCGCCCAGCTCGTCCAGCTGCTGCCGCACCCGGTGGGCCACCAGCAGCAGGTCACCGGAGTCGATCCGGACGGCGCCCAGCTCCGGCCCGGCGATCTCCACGGCCGTGCGGACCGCCTCGGTCACGTCGTAGGTGTCCACCAGCAGCGTCGTACCGCCGCCGAGGGAGTCCACCTGGGCCCGGAAGGCGTCCCGCTCGCTGTCGTGCAGCAGGGTGAAGGCGTGGGCGGAGGTGCCCACGGTCGGGATGTTGTAGCGGAAGCCGGCCGCCAGGTCGGAGGTGGAGGCGAAGCCGCCGACGTACGCGGCCCGGGAGGCGGCCACCGCGGCCAGCTCGTGGGTGCGCCGCGCGCCCATCTCGATCAGCGGCCGCCCGCCGGCCGCGGAGGACATCCGGGAGGCAGCGGCGGCGATCGCCGAGTCGTGGTTGAGGATCGACAGGATCACCGTCTCGAGGAGCACGCACTCCGCGAAGCTGCCCTCCACCCGCATGACCGGCGAGCCCGGGAAGTACACCTCTCCCTCGGGGTAGCCCCAGATGTCACCGGAGAAGCGGTAGCCGGCCAGATAGTCCAGGGTCTCCTCGTCGACGATGTCCTTCTCGCGCAGGAACCCGAGGACGCCCGGGTCGAAGCGGAAGTTCTCCACCGCGTCCAGCACCCGTCCGGTGCCGGCCAGCACGCCGTAGCGGCGGCCGTCCGGCAGTCGCCGGGTGAAGACCTCGAACACGCTGCGCCGCCCGGCCGTGCCGGCCTTCAGCGCTGCCCGCAGCATGGTCAGCTCGTACTGGTCAGTGAAGAGAGCCGTCGAGGGGACGTCCACCGGCAGCCCAAGGTCCGCTGTGTTCATGACGTGGATGCTACCCCCATTTCGTCAGTTTGACGATTTAGGTCCGCGCACCGGAACAGCGGGCCGGTTTGTGCGACCACCCCCCAGCGGTGGCAGCATGGGGCCTGTGACGTCACCCGCACCCATGGAGATCGAACGCACCGAGTCGGCGGAGGAGGTCTTCGCCGTACCCGAGCCCGACGTCCCGTGGGTCACCATCGTCCACAACGACCCGGTCAACCTCATGAGCTATGTGACGTACGTCTTCCAGTCGTACTTCGGCTACTCCAAGGACAAGGCCACCAAGCTCATGCTCGACGTCCACCACAAGGGCCGGGCGGTCGTCTCCAGCGGTACCCGCGAGGAGATGGAACGCGACGTGCAGGCCATGCACGGCTACGGACTGTGGGCCACCCTCCAGCACGACCGGAAGTGACCGAGCCGGACATGACCCGACCCCGCCCGCAGGACCGGAAGTAGCGAATCGCCGCCATGCCAGGAACCTTCGAACCGCTCCCCGGCGGCGGCGCGGCCGTCGCGCTCGACGACGTCGAGATCTCCATCATCCGCTCCCTGGCCGTGCAGATGATGGAGCTCATCGGCCCCGGACCAGCCGAGGACGCCTCCGCCGACCCGCTCGCCGACCTCTTCGCCGACGGCCCGAGCGAGCCGCCCTCCGACCCGGTGCTGCGCCGCCTGTTCCCGGACGCCTACGGCGACCCGGACGGCACCCCGGGGGCCAAGGAGGCCGAGGAGCAGAAGGCCCACTCCGCCGAGTTCCGCCGCTACACCGAGAACGACCTGCGGGCCGGCAAGCGCGACAACGCCCTCGCGGTGATCCGCTCCCTGGACGCGCTCAGCCCGGCCGGCGAGGGCGGCGCGGTGCTCGAGCTGTCGCCGGACGACTCCCGGAAGTGGCTCGGCGCCCTCAACGACCTGCGCCTGGCGATCGGCGCCCGGCTGGAGATCAGCGACGAGGACGACAGCGACCTCCTCTTCCACCTCCCCGACCAGGACCCCCGCAAGCCGATGGTGATGGCGTACCTCTGGCTCGGCGGGCTCCAGGAGACGCTCGTCACGACGCTGATGCCCTGAACCGCCACACCCCGAACCGCTGCCTCACGCCCCGGATCCGGCGTCCCACGCCCGGGATCCGCGCTTCGGCGTGCCCGGACTCCGTGTTCCGGAATGTGTGACTCCCATGCCGTGAATGCGTGCCGGAGGTCCGGAAAAGTCTGCTGACGCGATCGCTCAGAGGACACTCAAATCCGGATAACGATCGCGTCAAAGGCCCCGCCATCTATGCGCTCTTCAGGTGTCTTTTGTCCGCTTCTTCCTGTGAGGCGCGCCACACGCCGCCCCTGTGATCAGTATTGCGGCCGTGATAAATCTTCACGACCGCCCGGCGAACACCACCCTTATGTTCCGCCGGGTGCGCCACCGAGCCGGTGACCGCCGGCCAGGCAACAACTCCATCAGTCCGGGGGGATCGCGACCCGATCCGAGGCCGACAGCGGCCCGGATCGGCATGGAGAAAGGCGCACGACACATGGCCTCACCGCAGGTCGACACGGAGTCCGTACCCGAGGAGGGGTACGAGCGCGGCCTCAACAGCCGCCAGGTCCAGATGATCGCGATCGGCGGCGCCATCGGCGTCGGGCTCTTCCTGGGAGCCGGGGCGAACATCGCCAAGGCCGGTCCCAGCCTGATCGTCATGTACGCCCTCGCGGGCGTCATCATCTTCTTCATCATGCGGGCCCTGGGCGAGCTCCTGCTCTACCGCCCCGTCTCCGGCTCCTTCGCCGAATACTCGCGTGAGTTCCTCGGCCCGTTCTTCGGCTACTTCACCGGCTGGACGTACTGGCTGATGTGGGTGGTCACCGGCATGGCCGAGCTGACCGCCGCGGCCATCTACATCAACTACTGGTTCCCGGCGATCCCGCAGTGGACGTCGGCGCTGGTCTTCCTGGTCATCCTGTTCGGGGCCAACCTGATCTCGGTGAAGCTGTTCGGCGAGATCGAGTTCTGGTTCTCGATGGTCAAGGTCACCGCCATCATCGGCATGATCGTGATCGGTCTCGGTGTGCTCACCCTCGGCTTCAGCCAGGCCGGCGACACCGCCGCCGTCTCCAACCTCTGGGCCTTCGACGGCTTCTTCCCCAAGGGCATCGGCTCGTCCCTGATGACCCTGCAGGGCGTCATGTTCGCCTACCTCGCCGTCGAGCTCGTCGGTGTCACGGCCGGCGAGTCCGAGAACCCCGAGAAGACCCTCCCCAAGGCGATCAACACGCTGCCCTGGCGCATCGCGCTCTTCTACGTCGGCGCGCTCACCGTCATCCTGTGCGTGGTCAAGTGGACCGAGTTCTCCGCCGACGCCAGCCCCTTCGTGAAGGCGTTCGCGGTCATCGGCATCCCGGCCGGCGCCGGCATCGTCAACTTCGTCGTGCTCACCGCCGCCCTGTCGTCCTGCAACTCCGGCATGTACTCCACCGGACGCATGCTGCGCAATCTCGCCGACAACGGAGAGGCCCCGGGCGCCTTCAAGCGGCTGTCGTCCCGCAAGACGCCCGCGCTCGGCATCGCCACCTCGGTGTTCTTCATGGGCATCGGCGTCGTCCTGAACTACGTCGTCCCCGAGAAGGCCTTCGGCTACGTCACGTCCATCGCCACCGCGGCCGGCATCTGGACCTGGCTGATGATCCTGATCAGCCACGTCCTCTACCGCCGCCAGGTCGTCGCGGGCCGGCTGCCCGCCTCGTCCTTCCCGGCGCCCGGCGGCTCGGTCTGCTCCTACATCGCCATCGCGTTCCTGCTCTTCGTCACCTGCCTCATCGCGATCGACGCGGACGCCCGGATCTGCCTGTACGTGATGGCCGGCTGGGCCGTCGCCCTCGGCATCGGCTGGATGGTCCTCAAGAACCGCAACCCGCAGATCACCCGGCGCGACGACAGCCGCTTCGAGAAGGTCGGCTGACCCCCTCACCACGCAAGCCGTCCGGCATACGGGCTGTTCCGTACCACCCCTCGGTACGGAACGGCCCGTCTGCTTATCCTGAGCCCCATGCTGACCATCACCCAGGCCCTGTACGACCAGATCGTCGCCCACGCGCGCGAGGACCACCCCGACGAGGCGTGCGGCGTGGTGGCGGGCCCGGTGGGCGCCGGCCGCCCCGAGCGCTTCATCCCGATGCTGAACGCTGCCCGCTCGCCCACCTTCTACGAGTTCGACTCCCAGGACCTGCTGAAGCTGTACCGCGAGATGGACGACAACGACGAGGAGCCGGTGGTGATCTACCACTCCCACACGGCCACCGAGGCCTACCCGTCGCGCACCGACGTCACCTACGCCAACGAGCCCGGCGCCCACTACGTCCTGGTCTCCACCGCCGACACCGACGACGCCGGCGAGTTCCAGTTCCGCTCCTTCCGCATCCTGGAGGGTGAGATCACCGAGGAGGAGGTCAAGGTCGTCGAGGCGTACTGACCGGGCGATCGCACCCCCGTCTTACAGTGCGGAAGGGATGTGTCCGAGAGGTGAGATCACACTCCGGGAGCCCGTCCGGGAATCGATACGATGACCGCATGGTTCTTATCGACGTGAGCGACAAGGCGCCGGGCACACTGCTCGTGGCGCGCCTGCACGTCGACCTGTGCAGGCTGAACAGCGCCATCTGTTGATCCTCCGCTGCCGCCGTGGGCCGTGAGCCGCGGCGGACTGCCGTGCGCCACCGCGCGCCCTGACGAACCCACGACAGACACTTCCGACAGGAGCCCTCAGCCATGGCCATCGAGGTCCGCATCCCGACCATCCTCCGCCAGTACACCGACGGCCAGAAGGCGGTGGAAGGCACCGGGAACACCCTCGCCGAGCTCTTCACCGACCTCGAGACCCGGCACACGGGCATCCAGGCCCGCCTCATCGACGAGGCGAACGGCGAGCAGCTGCGCCGCTTCGTCAACGTCTACCTCAACGACGAGGACGTCCGCTTCCTGGACGGCATCAACACCAAGCTGTCCGACGGCGACAGCATCACGATCCTGCCGGCCGTGGCCGGCGGTATGGCCTGATCGGCGATGCGGTACGACTCCCCGCTGGCCGCGGTCGGCAACACCCCGCTGGTGTGCCTGCCGCGGCTGTCGCCGTCGGCCGACGTCCGGATCTGGGCGAAGCTGGAGGACCGCAACCCGACCGGCTCGATCAAGGACCGCCCGGCCCTGTTCATGATCGAGCAGGCGGAGAAGGACGGCCGCCTCACCCCGGGCTGCACGATCCTCGAACCCACCTCCGGCAACACCGGCATCTCCCTCGCCATGGCGGCCAGGCTCAAGGGCTACCGCATGGTGTGCGTGATGCCCGAGAACACCTCGCAGGAACGCCGTGACCTGCTCGGCATGTGGGGTGCGGAGATCATCTCCTCGCCGGCCGCGGGCGGCTCCAACACCGCCGTGCGCGTCGCCAAGGAACTCTCTGCCGAGCACCCCGACTGGGTGATGCTCTACCAGTACGGAAACCCGGACAACGCCGGCGCGCACTACGCCACCACCGGCCCCGAGATCCTCGCCGACCTGCCGTCCATCACCCACTTCGTGGCCGGCCTCGGCACCACGGGCACGCTGATGGGCGTCGGCCGCTACCTGCGCGAGAACAAGCCCGACGTGAAGATCGTCGCCGCCGAACCGCGCTACGACGACCTGGTCTACGGCCTGCGCAACCTCGACGAGGGCTTCGTCCCCGAGCTGTACGACGCCTCCGTGCTGACCACCCGTTTCTCGGTCGGCTCCGCGGACGCCGTCACCCGCACCCGTGAACTCCTCCAGCAGGAGGGCATCTTCGCCGGCGTCTCCACCGGCGCCGCCCTGCACGCGGCGATCGGCGTCGCCAACAAGGCGCTCAAGGCCGGCGAGCCCGCCGACGTCGCCTTCGTCGTCGCCGACGGCGGCTGGAAGTACCTGTCGACCGGCGTCTACACGGCCGCCACGACGGAAGAGGCCATCGACACGCTCCAGGGACAGCTCTGGGCGTAGCGCCACCCGCACGACCGGGGGCCGGAGACCGCAGTCTCCGGCCCCTCACCTGTCTCCGGGAGCACTCCCGTCCCTCCCGGACCGCCGCCGTCTGCGCGGCCGGCGCCCCCGCCCCCACCCGTCGACCAGCGCGGTGACGAGGGCGAGTAGTACCACCGCGGCGAGGGCGAGCCACCAGGCCGTGTTCATGCCCCGACGGTACCGGCGCGGACCGCCGGTGCGCGCCCCCTCCCGGCCTCCGCACGCGCCGCTTCCAGCCGAACCGGTGACAGCACAGGTGAGTTCGCCCACAACGACCCCTGGTGGAGGAGCGACCGCCGGTTTCGCGCCTTACGCTCGACGAACCGCACGACCCCCGTCCCTCCATTTCCGCCAGCGGAGGTTTCTGCTTCATGAAGCTCACCGTCGTCGGCTGCTCGGGGTCGTTCCCGTCCGCGGAATCGGCCTGCTCGAGCTACCTCGTAGAGGCCGACGGCTTCCGGCTGCTCCTCGACATGGGCAACGGCGCCCTGGGCGAGCTGCAGCGCCACTGCGGTCTCTACGACCTCGACGCGATCTTCCTCAGCCATCTGCACGCCGACCACTGCATCGACATGTGCGGCTACTTCGTCGCACGCTACTACCGGCACGACGGCGGCCGTTGCGAGCCCATCCCGGTCTACGGACCCGAGGGCACCGAGCACCGGCTGACCACCGCCTACGCCGACACCCCCTCGGCGTCCTCCATGAGCGAGGTCTTCGACTTCCACACCGTCAAGCCGTCCACCTTCGAGATCGGCCCGTTCCTCGTCCACACCGAGCGCGTCGCGCACCCGGTCGAGGCCTACGGCATCCGCATCGAGCACGGCGGGAAGACGCTGACCTACTCCGGCGACACGGGCGTGACCCCCGCACTCGACGACCTCGCCCGCGACGCCGACCTCTTCCTGTGCGAAGCCGCCTTCACGCACGGCAAGGAGGACATCCCGGACCTGCACCTCAACGGCCGCGAGGCCGGTGAGACGGCGGCCCGCGCGGGCGTCCGCCGCCTGATCCTCACCCACATCGCCCCCTGGACCGACCCCCAGATCAGCCTCACCGACGCCCGCGCGGTGTACGACGGCCCGGTGGGGCTGGCGTCGCGCGGCGCGACGTACCAGATCTGAGACGCGGGCGAAACGGCCGGGGCCCCCGGAAGCCGTGACGGCTTCCGGGGGCCCCGCTGTCATGTCGTACGAGGACGGCTCACGCCTTCGTGGAGTCCTCGAGTTCCTCCTCGGGCTCACGGCCCGGGGTCGGCAGGTTGAACTTGGTGATCGCGAAGCGGAAGAGCACGTAGTAGACCGCCGCGAACACCAGACCGATCGGGATGATCAGCCACGGCTTCGTCGCCAGGCTCCAGTTGAGCCCGTAGTCGATGGCGCCCGCGGAGAACGTGAAGCCCGCGTGGACACCGAGCGCCCAGGTGATCGCCATGGACAGGGCGGTGAGCACCGCGTGGATCGCGTACAGCACCGGGGCGATGAACATGAACGAGAACTCGATCGGCTCGGTCACACCGGTCACGAAGGAGGTCAGCGCCAGGGAGACCATCATGCCCATCACGGCCTTGCGGCGCTCCGGGCGGGCGGCGTGCGCGATGGCGATGGCGGCGGCGGGCAGACCGAACATCATGATCGGGAAGAAGCCCGACATGAACTGACCGGCGTCGGGGTCACCGGCGAAGAAGCGGTTCAGGTCGCCGTGCACGAGCTCGCCCGCGGCGTTGGTGAAGTCGCCGATCTGGAACCAGGAGACGGTGTTCACGAACTGGTGCATGCCGATCGGGATCAGCGCGCGGTTGATCAGGCCGAACAGGCCGGCGCCCGCCGCTCCCAGACCGGTGATCCACTCGCCGGCGTCGGAGATGACCTCACCGATCGGCTCCCAGACCAGGCCGAAGAAGACACCCATGACGGTGCCGACGAAGGCCATGATGATCGGGACGAGACGGCGGCCGTTGAAGAAGCCCAGCCAGTCGACGAGCTTCTTGCGGTGGTACCGCTGCCAGAGCACGGCCGCCAGCAGACCCATCAGGATGCCGCCGAGCACACCGGGGTTGTTGTAGGTCGCGGCTATGTCCGCGCCGTCCTGCACCTTCGCCTCGGTGACCGGGAACGCCTTGAGGACGTTGCTGTAGACCAGGAAGCCGACGAGCGCGGCCAGGGCGGTGGAGCCGTCGGCCTTCTTGGCGAAGCCGATCGCCACACCGATGCAGAAGAGCATCGGAAGGTTGTCGAAGATCGCGCCGCCCGCCGTGGCGAACACCGCGGTGACCTTGTCGGGCAGGTTCAGCTTCTCCTGGACGTCGGCCTGGCCGAGCCGGAGCAGGATGCCCGCCGCCGGCAGCACGGCGATCGGGAGCTGAAGACTGCGGCCTACCTTCTGCAGGCCCTGGAACAGGCCTGATCCCCGCTTCTTTGCGGGGGCCGCCGAGGCGGTGGCGGTGCTCATACTTCCTCCATCGGTGGTGGTCTACACCACTAGTGGTGTAGACCTTTTGTAGCACGATGAAGGCCACGTAAGGAACCCACGATTCCGCCACCGGCGGGCTACGCACCGTGCCCGTCGCGGACCACGGCGCGCAACCCTTCGCGGGCGCACCGAAAAGCCCCCGGACCACACGGTCCGAGGGCTCGGGAAGCCGCCCCCAGCCTAAGAGGTCACGCCTTCGTGGTGTCCTCCACCTCCCCCTCCGGCTCCCGCCCCGGAGTCCTCAGGTCGAACCGTGTGATCGCGAACCGGAAGACCACGTAGTAGACCAGCGCGAAGCACAGCCCGATCGGAACGATCGCCCACGGCCGCGTCGCCAGGTTCCAGTTGATGACGTAGTCGATCAGCCCCGCCGAGAAGCTGAACCCGTCGTGCACCCCCAGCCCCCACGTCACCGCCATCGACACCCCCGTCAGCACCGCGTGCAGCACGTACAGCAAGGGCGCCACGAACAGGAACGAGTACTCCAGCGGCTCCGTGATCCCCGTGACGAACGACGTCAGCGCCACCGACAGCATCAGCCCCCCGACCTCCTTGCGCCGGTCCGGCCTCGCACAGTGCGTCATCGCCAGCGCCGCCGCCGGCAGCGCGAACATCATGATCGGGAAGAACCCCGACGTGAACTGCCCCGCGTCCGGATCGCCCGCCAGGAACATGTTGATGTCACCGTGCACCACCGAACCGTCCGGCTTGGTGAAGCTCCCGAACTGGAACCAGATGGGCACGTTCAGGAACTGGTGCAGCCCCACCACCAGCAACGCCCGGTTCGCCACACCGAACACACCCGCGCCCCACGCGTCCAGACCGTCCATCCAGTCGCTGAAACCCTCCAGCGCGTCACCGATCGGCGGCCACACCCACAGACACAGCGCCGCGAACACGATCGCCGCGAACGCCATGATGATCGGCACCAGACGCCGCCCGTTGAAGAAACCGAGCCAGTCCACCAGCTTCGTACGGTGGAACCGCTGCCAGAAGAACGCCGCCATCAGCCCGATCACGATGCCGCCGAAGACCCCCGGATTCTGGAACGTGAACGCCGTCACCGTCCCGTCGGCCACCTGGCAGCCCACCATCGGCACCGCCTTCGACCCCTCCGGACAGTCCTCCGGGAACTGCCGCAGCACGTTGTAGTAGACGAGGAACCCCGCCACCGCCGCCAGCGCCGTCGAACCGTCCGCCTTCTTCGCCATCCCGATGGCCACACCCACACAGAACAGCAGCGGCAGCCCCAGCGAACCGTCCAGCAGCGCCCCGCCCGCCCCCACCATCACCCTCGAGACGTCCGTCCACCCCAGACCCTCGTCCCCGAACACGTCCGGCTGCCCCAGCCGGTTCAGGATGCCCGCCGCCGGCAGCACCGCGATCGGCAGCTGCAGACTCCGCCCCATCTTCTGCAGACCCTGGAACAAACGGTTCCAGCGCTCCCGCGCCGGCCCGACCGCATCACCGGCGCCGGCGGAACTCTCGGCACTCATCCGGTCCCCCTCCCAGAAGAGCGGTCACGACGGGTTTGGCGGCAGTCCTCCCGGTGGTGTAGACCAGCCGGAGGACGGTTCCGCTGTCGTGACGCCATCATTCGGTACGGACGGCATGACCGCTCGCAAAGATGGGCCAACTGTGGGTTACTGCGACAAAGCGGTTCGGATCAGGGAGAACGAACATGGCCACCAAGGCTGAGAAGATCGTTGCCGGGCTCGGCGGCATCGACAACATCGACGAGATCGAGGGCTGCATCACCCGCCTCCGCACCGAGGTCCACGATGTCGCACTGGTCGACGAAGCCGCGCTCAAGGCCGCCGGAGCCCATGGCGTCGTCAAGATGGGCACCGCCATCCAGGTCGTCATCGGCACCGACGCCGACCCGATCGCCGCGGAGATCGAAGACATGATGTGAGCCACGGCCACACCATCGGGGCCCCTTCCCCACGCGGAAGGGGCCCCTTCCGCATGTACGGCTAGGCTCAGCGCCATGTCTCGAATCGACGGCCGCACCCCCGACCAGCTCCGCCCCGTCTCCATCGAACGCGGCTGGAGCAAGCACGCCGAAGGCTCCGTCCTCGTCTCCTTCGGCGACACCAAAGTCCTCTGCACCGCCTCCGTCACCGAAGGCGTCCCCCGCTGGCGCAAGGGCAGCGGCGAGGGCTGGGTCACCGCCGAATACGCGATGCTGCCCCGCGCCACCAACACCCGCGGCGACCGCGAGTCCGTCCGCGGCCGCATCGGCGGCCGCACCCACGAGATCAGCCGCCTCATCGGCCGCTCCCTGCGCGCCGTCATCGACTACAAGGCCCTCGGCGAGAACACCGTCGTCCTCGACTGCGACGTCCTCCAGGCCGACGGCGGCACCCGCACCGCCGCCATCACCGGCGCCTACGTCGCCCTCGCCGACGCCGTCCAGTGGGCCCAGGACAAGAAGCTCGTCCGCGCCGGACGCCGGCCCCTCACCGGCACCGTCAGCGCCGTCTCCGTCGGCATCGTCGGCGGCGTACCGCTGCTCGACCTCCGCTACGAGGAGGACGTCAAGGCCGACACCGACATGAACGTCGTCTGCACCGGCGACGGCCGCTTCGTCGAGGTCCAGGGCACCGCCGAGGCCGAGCCCTTCGCCCGCGACGAACTCAACGCCCTCCTCGACCTCGCCGTCACCGGCTGCGCCGAGCTCGCCGCCGCCCAGCGCAAGGCGCTCGACGGCGTCCTCGAAAGGTAAAAGAAATACCAAGGCAGGTGGCCGGCGCGGGCAACCGTGCCGGTCACCGCCGCGTCTGAAGGAGTACGGGCGCACGGCTCATCCCCGGGCGCCCGGCCAACGACCAGGGCCCACCGGCCCGACGAAGGGGAAGGACCGTTCCATGGCCGCGAGCCGCCGACGCCGCACCACAGCCGTCGCCGCCACCCTGGCGGCCGTCGCGCTGACCGCCGGACTCACCACCGGCTGCGCCGCCGTCGACAAGGCACTGGACTGCGTCCAGACCGCCGACGCCATCGCTGACAGCGTCACCGACATGCAGCAGGCCGTCGAGAACGCCGGCGACGACGTCACCCAGCTCGAGGAATCCCTCGACTCGATAGACAAGAACCTCGGCGAGATCGGCGACAAGACCGACAACGCCGACGTCTCCAAGGCCGTCGACGACCTCGAGAAGGCCGTGCAGAACGTCCGCACCTCCGTCGAGAACGGCGACGCGACCCCCGACGTCAGCCCCATCACCGACGCGGCCGGCGAACTCACCAAGGTCTGCACCCCGTAGCGGACGGCCGCCTCATGGGCCCAGGGATACTGGGCCCATGACCCGCCTGATCCTCGCCACCCGCAATGCCGGGAAGATCTCCGAACTCCGCGCGATCCTCGCCGACGCGGGCCTGCCCCACGACCTCGTCGGCGCCGACGCCCACCCCGACATCCCCGACGTCAAGGAAACCGGCGTCACCTTCGCCGAGAACGCCCTGCTCAAGGCCCACGCCCTCGCCCGGGCCACCGGCCTCCCCGCAGTCGCCGACGACTCGGGCCTCTGCGTGGACGTCCTGAACGGCGCCCCCGGCATCTTCTCCGCCCGCTGGGCGGGCACCCACGGCGACGACAAGGCCAACCTGGACCTGCTCCTGGCCCAGCTCTCGGACATCGCCGACGAGCACAGGGGCGCCCACTTCGCCTGCGCGGCGGCCCTGGCCCTGCCCGACGGCACGGAGCGAGTGGTCGAGGGCGACCTGATGGGCACCCTCCGCCACACCCCCGCCGGCACCGGCGGCTTCGGCTACGACCCGATCCTCCAGCCCGAGGGCGAAACCCGCACCTGCGCGGAACTGACCCCGGCCGAGAAGAACGCCATCAGCCACCGAGGCAAGGCGTTCAGGGCGCTGGTCCCGGCGGTCCGGGAACTGCTGGGCTGACTTATGAAGACGCCCCCCACCTTTGCTTCAAAGGTGGGGGGCGGTGCGGCCGGTGGGATTCGAACCCACACGGGCTTTCGCCCACGGGCTTCTAAGGCCCGCGCGTACTGCCTATTTCGCCACGGCCGCGTTGTCGCCATGCTACCGGTCTCGGGCTGCTTGCCTAGGCCGACCTCCTCTGCACCAGGTGCTGGTAATCGCATGGCAGTTGGGACACAGCAGTCGCAAATTCTCGCGACGGTCGTCACTCCAGTTCCCGTTGATGTGATCGACCTCCAACGTCATAGGCTTGCCGAGCCACTCCGGGGCGGTGCCGCACATGGTGCACCGTTCAGGCACGCCGACCTCGCGGAGTGCGCGACGCAGCAGAAGAGTCCTGGTCCGTTGCGTGCCAGTGTGCTGAACGAGGATGTCACCAGCACACTTGGGCGGGTTTGGGCTTGGCTTTCCTCGCTGATGAGCCTGGCCCAGGAAGTGTGTGGTCGAGAGACGCTCCTCGGTGATCCACCGTCGCAACATGGCACGCTGGCCACCGTTGTCCGGTCGGCCCAGGTGGCGGAGTGTCCCCGCTATCGACACCGAGTTGGCGACCGCCGTGTGCAGTTCCTCAGACGTAGGGCGCGGCAGCCTGCTACGAAGGCCGAAGTGCGAGATGTCGATCCCGTAGTGAGCGAAGCGCTTTGCGAGGTAGCGATCGAGGTGCGGGTAAGGCTGGGTGCCGAAAAAGGCGATGACCTCCTTGATGTCGGCACACTTCTCGGCTGCTTCTGTCAGTCGCTCGCGGGTGTACCGCGTACCGCTAGTCACGAGACACGCGCCTTGCCCCGACCACGGTAGCTGTCCGTCGTGGAATGGCAGTTGGGGCAGAGCAGTCGCAGGTTCTGAATTCGATTGTCCCGCCAGTTGCCATCGATGTGGTCGACCTCAAGCGGCAGTGGCTCTCCCAGCCAGACCGCCTCAATGCCGCACAGAGCGCAGTGCTCATGCACTCCGTGCTTGAGCATGGCTCGCTTGAGGCGATCGTTTGGAATGCGTCGGGCGGCGGCGGGTGCTTGCTCGATGAGCAGCCCTTGTGACCTACGGCGCTGGCTCTGCGTTTGGAAGTGTGACGTGTCGATGCCATGGGCCTTGATCCTTCGACTGATGTGCGTGTGATGCCCACCGACCACGTCGAGTCCGAGGTGACGCAGTACCTCGCACATGTTCGTCGAGGCCGACACCGCGGCTTGGAGTATCGCTCTCGTCCACTTCAGGCCGTCGCGCTCGAAGTGGGACGTGTCGACGCCTAGCTTCTTCATCCGCTCCCTGATGTAGTGCCGCGTCGAACTCCTCGGATCCACCCCCAACCGCCCCAACGCCTCCGTCAACGTCCGCGCCCCCCGAGCCGCCTCTACCAGCCGCTCCCTGCTGTACGCACTGGCTCCCATCGAACCCCTCCGTCTCCCGGCCACCCGTTCGTGGCCTCGTACGGAGTAACGAACCGGATATCGGACAGGCACGTACGAAAAGCGGAACGGCCCGTACCGGGGTCCCGGTGCGGGCCGTCCCGTAGGTGCGGCGGGCTCAGATGCCCAGATCCTTGATGATCTTGGCCACGTGGCCCGTCGCGCGGACGTTGTAGAGGGCGTGTTCCACCTTGCCCTGTTCGTCGACGACGATCGTGGAGCGGATGACGCCCATGTAGGTCTTGCCGTAGTTCTTCTTCTCGCCGAAGGCGCCGTAGGCGTCGAGGACCTGCTTGTCCGGGTCGGCGAGGAGGGTGACCTTCAGGGACTCCTGCTCGCGGAACTTGGCGAGCTTCTCCGGCTTGTCCGGCGAGATGCCGATGACGTCGTACCCGGCGCCGGCCAGCAGCTCCAGGTTGTCCGTGAAGTCGCAGGCCTGCTTGGTGCAGCCGGGGGTGAGGGCGGCCGGGTAGAAGTAGACGATGACCTTGCGGCCCTTGTGGTCGGCCAGGGACACCTCGTTGCCGTCGGCGTCGGGCAGGGTGAAGGCGGGGGCCTCGTCCCCGGGCTGGAGGCGTTCGCTCATCGGTCTGGTCTCCTCGTACGTACGCACTGCGTGGATCGGGTGCCGGGATCGAGGGTAACCGGGGGTCCTGACAGTGCGTGGCGGCGTGGAGCTGACAGACTGTCCGGCACAGGTACACAGGTATCAGTGGATTTCGGAGGCAGCACGGTGGCGGACACGGCGGACACCAGAACACCTGCGCAGATCGAGGCGGACATCAGTCGCCGCCGTGCGGTGCTGGCCGAGACCCTGGACGAGATCGGTGTGCGGGTGCACCCGAAGACGATCGTGGGGGATGCCAGGGCCAGGGTCGTGTCGCACGTCGACCACACGCTGGGGCGGGCGTACGTCCGGGTCAACGGGGTGGTGAGCGACGTCAAGGGCCGGTTCGTGAACGCGGAGGGCTCGCCCCGCCTGGAGCGGGTCGTGCCGGTGGCGGTGCTGGCGGTCGGGGTCGTGGGGCTGCTGGCCCTGGGGGCCCGGCGGCGCAGGCGTTGATCCCGCGTACCCCGCCCGTCCACGTGTGCGGCGATTGCGGGTAGGTTTCAGGACGTGAGCGCCAAGAGACACGAGCACGGTTCCCAGGACGACAAGCTGCCCATCCGGATGCTGCACGATCGCGTACTCGTGCGGCAGGACACCAGTGAGGGCGAACGGCGTTCCGGGGGCGGCATCCTGATTCCCGCGACGGCGGCGGTGGGCCGCCGGCTGGCGTGGGCCGAGGTCGTCGCGGTGGGGCAGAACGTACGGACCGTGGAGCCGGGTGACCGGGTGTTGTACGACCCGGAGGACCGGGCGGAGGTCGAGGTGCGGGGCACGGCGTACGTGCTGATGCGGGAGCGCGATCTGCACGCCGTGGCCGCGGACCGTTTCGAGGGTTCCGAGGATTCGACCGGTTTGTACCTGTAGAAGCGAGGGTGGGAAGGGCTGGTGACCGTTGTCACCAGCCCTTTCTCCGTTTCTTGGCTAGGGTGGAGGGACCCGAGAGGGCCCCGACGAGACGCGCCGTACCGGGGTGAAGGCAAAGACGACGCACCCCCGTTTCCGTTCGTGTCCCGGAGGTGCCTGTCATGGCTTGGGTTCTGCTCGTCGTCGCCGGTCTGCTCGAGGTCGGCTGGGCGGTGGGGATGAAGTACACCGACGGTTTCACCCGGCTGGTGCCGAGTGTGCTGACCGGTGCCGGGATCGTCGCGAGCATGCTGCTGTTGTCGTACGCCTCCCGCACGCTGCCGATCGGTACGGCGTACGGCGTGTGGGTGGGGATCGGTGCGGCCGGGGCGGCGGTGCTGGGCATGCTGGTGCTGGGTGAGCCGGTGACCGCGGCCCGGATCTTCTTCATCTGTCTGCTGCTGGTGGCCGTGGTGGGGCTGAAGGCGACGTCCGGGCACTGACCGGGTTCACCACAGGTCCCGGCGGCCGTGCTGGGTGAGGGTGCCGGTCAGGCCGCCGGGGCCGGTGTCGTCGCCGCCTGCGCCGTCGTCGCCGGTGAGCGGCCCGCCCTCGGTGGTCCCGCCGTCGTCCCCGGTGCCGCCGGTGGAGTCGCCGGTGCCGCCGCCGTCGGTGGAGTCCTGGGTCGGTTCGGCCTCGTCGGGGCCGGTGGGCTCGTCGCCGGTGTCCTCGTCGCCCGGGGTGTCGGTGTCGTCGTCGCCGGGTTCGGACGGTCCGGTGCTGGAGTCGCCGGGGGGCGGCTGGGTCTTCCAGGCTCCGGGCTGGAGCCGGAGGTCGAAGCTCTTGACGGGTTCGTCGGCGAGGGCGTGGCGGGTGTACTGGCCCCAGATCTCGGCGGGAGCGCCGCCGCCGTTGACGCGGGGGAGGCCCATGGCGCCGTAGAGGGGCTGGTGGCCGGCGGTCTCGGGGTCCTGGCCCATGACGGCGACGACGGTGGCGAGGTCGGGGGTGTAGCCGGCGAACCAGGCGGCGGTGTCCTCCTCGGCGGTGCCGGTCTTGCCGGCGGCGGGGCGGCCGGCGGTCTGGGCGGCGGTGGCGGTGCCGCTCTCGACGACGCCGCGTAGGACGGCGGTGGTGGTGTCGGCGGCCTGGCGGCTGACGGCCTGCCGGGTCGTGCGTTCGGGCAGTTCGACGTTCTCGCCGTTCTGGGTGACCTTCTCGACCATGGTGTAGTCGGCGTGCTCGCCGTGGTTGGCGAGGGTGGCGTAGGCCGCGGCCATGTCGAGGACGCTGGCGGTGGCGACGCCGAGGGCGATGGAGGGGCCGGCGTCGTCGAGGCTGGGGGTCTTCTCGGAGAGGCCGAGGTCGATGGCGGTCCGGCGGACCTTGTCGGGGCCGACGTCGACGGCCATCTGGGCGTAGACGGCGTTGACCGACTTGTCGGTGGCCTCGCGGACGGTGATGTCGCCGTAGTCGCGGTGGTCCTCGTTCTCGGGGGCGTAGCGGCCGCTCCAGCCCTGGACGGGGCGTTCGCTGGTGCCGTCGTAGACGGTGTTGGGGCTGATGGGCCGGCCGTCCTGGGTGCGGGAGCCGTTCTCGACGGCGGCGGTGAAGACGAACGGTTTGAAGCTGGAGCCGACCTGGAAGTCCCGGCGGGTGGCGTTGGGGGTGTACTGCTTGACGTAGTCGATGCCGTTGTACATGGCGACGACCTTGCCGTTGCGGGGGTCGACGGAGGCGCCGCCGGCGCGCACGTAGGTGTCGACCTTGCGGTTCTTCTTGTCGAGCCGGTCCATCAGTTTGTCGTTGACGGCGTCGACGAAGGCGTCCTGCTTGTCCTTCTGCAGGGTGGTGGTGATGCGGTAGCCGCCGGTGTCGAGGGCGGCCTCGTCGACGACGCCCTCGCTGACGAGGTGGTCCTTGACGATGTTGACGATGTAGCCGCGCTGTCCGGAGAGGCTGGTGGAGAGAGTGGTCCGCTGGGGCATCGGGAACGTCATGCCGGCGCGTTCGGACGCCTCCAGCCAGCCTTCGGCGACCATGCCGTCGAGGACGTAGTTCCACCGGTCCTCGACGGTGTCGCGGTTCTCGGGGTGGGTGATGACGTCGTACTGGCTGGGGGCGTTGACGAGGGCGGCGAGGTAGGCGGCGCGGCCGGCGTCGAGTTCGGAGGCGTCGACGCCGTAGTAGGCGTGGGCGGCGGACTGGATGCCGTAGGCGCCGCGGCCGAAGAAGCTGGTGTTGAGGTAGCCCTCGAGGATCTGGTCCTTGGTCTGTTCGCGGTCGAGCTTGATGGAGATGAAGAACTCCTTCACCTTGCGGGTGACGGTCTGCTCCTGGCGCAGGTAGTAGTTCTTCACGTACTGCTGGGTGATGGTGGAGCCGGACTGTCTGCCCTTGCCGGTGGCGGTGTTCCAGGCGGCGCGGACCATGGCCTGGGGGTCGACGGCGGACTCGGTGTAGAAGTCGCGGTCCTCGGCGGCGAGGACGGCGTGCTGGGCGTCCTGGGAGATCTGGGAGAGGGCGACGTTCTCGCGGTTGACCTCGCCGTCGCGGGCGATGACGGAGCCGTCGGCGTAGAGGTAGACGTTGGCCTGCTGGGTGGCGAGGGCGTTGGCGGCGGGGATCTGGACGAGGTGGTAGCCCAGGAAGAAGCCGCCGACGACGAGGACGGCGGCGACGAGGAAGCCGCCGAGCACCATCCGCCAGGTGGGGACGAGCCGGCGCCATCCGGTGCGTCCGGACTTCTTCGCGTCGGCCGCCAGGGGCTTTCTCGGTGCCCAGCCCTTCTCGGGCTGCTGCTGCGGCTCTGGCTGCGGCTGCGGCTCGTCGCTCATGTCGTGCACGGACTCCTGTTTCGCCTTTTTCGTTCCACTCCGCCATGGTCTGCGGCTCTTATTCAAGACTGTCCCACCCGGTGGCGCGTTCCCGGTGCCGCCGCGCGTGGCGCGCGCTCGCGGCTTGTCACACACATGGCCCAGGCGAAATTGCGTGGCGGGGGGTGTGACGGGCGGATTAGGCTCTTGCGCTTTGGCGCCGGAAGCGGGGAGGGGTGGGTGTGGGCTCGGCGCGGTTGTATCTGGCCGTCGCGGTGGGGGGTTTCCGCCGGTACGCCTCGTACCGGGCGGCCACGCTGGCCGGGGTGTTCACCAACACGGTGTTCGGGCTGATCCTCGTGTACACGTATCTGGCGCTGTGGGAGGAGCGGCCCGGTCTCGGCGGGTACGACCAGTCGCAGGCGGTGACGTACGTGTGGCTGGGGCAGTGTCTGTACGCGGCGCTGGCGATCCAGGGCGGCGGCGCGGAGAAGGACCTGATGGAGCGCATCCGCACCGGTGAGATCGCCGTGGACCTGTACCGGCCGGCCGATCTGCAGGTGTGGTGGCTGGCGGGCGATCTGGGGCGGGCGGGGTTCCAGATGCTGGGGCGGGGGGTGGTCCCGTTCCTGGTCGGTTCGCTGTTCTTCCCGATGGCGCTGCCCGCGGAGGCCACCGCCTGGGCGGCGTTCGCGGTGACGCTGCTGCTGGCGGCGGTGGTCAGTTTCGCGATCCGCTATCTGGCGGCGCTGAGCGTGTTCTGGCTGATGGACGGCATGGGGGTCGGCCAGGTGCTGATGATCACGGGGGTGTTCTTCTCGGGGATGGTGCTGCCGCTGAACGTCTTCCCGGGTGCTCTGGGCGAGGTCGTGCGGGTGCTGCCGTGGGCGGCGCAGCTGCAGGTGCCGGCGGACGTGCTGATGGGGGAGACGGACCCGCTGGGGGCGTTCGCGTTCCAGGCGGCGTGGGCGGTGGCGCTGCTGGGGCTGGGGCGGCTGCTGCAGTCGGCCGCGACGCGCCGGGTGGTGGTGCAGGGTGGCTGAGCGGAGCACGCTCGTGGAGGGGCTGCGGGCCTACCGGCTGATCGCGGGGATGTGGGTGCGGTCCGGCATGACGTACCGGACGTCCTTCGTCTTCACGGTGGTCGGCAACCTGCTGATGACCGGTCTGGACTTCGTGAGCATCCTGCTGATGTTCTCGCAGGTGGACTCGCTGGGCGGCTGGTCGCTGCCCGAGATCGCCCTGCTGTACGGGCTGTCGGCGACGGCGTTCGGGGTCGCCGACATGCTGCTCGGTTCGATGGACGTGCTGGGGTCGCGGATGCGGGACGGCTCGTTCGACGTGCTGCTGGTGCGTCCGGCGCCGGTGCTCGCGCAGGTCGGCGCGGACCGTTTCGCGGTGCGCCGGCTGGGCCGGGTCACTCAGGGCGCGCTGGTCCTGGGCTGGGCGCTGGTGTCGGTGGACGTCGACTGGAGCGTGCCGAAGGTGCTGCTGGTGCCGGTGATGCTGGTGAGCGGCGCGGCGATCTTCTCGGCGGTGTTCGTGGCGGGCGCCGCGTTCCAGATCTTCGCGCAGGACGCCGCCGAGGTGCAGAACGCGTTCACGTACGGCGGGACCACGCTGTTGCAGTACCCGCCGACCGTGTTCGGGAAGGATCTGGTGCGGGGGGTGACGTTCATGCTGCCGCTCGCCTTCGTCAACTGGGTGCCCGCCGCCTACGTACTGGACCGGCCGTACCCGGTCGGACTGCCCGGCTGGGCGGCGTTCGCGTCGCCGCTGGTGGCGGTGGGGTGCTGCCTGCTGGCGGGTCTGGCGTGGCGGACGGGACTGAGGTCGTACCGGAGCACGGGGAGCTAGCAGACGATGGACGCGTTCATTGAACTCAGCGGCGTGGAGAAGGTCTTCGACGTCCGCAGGAAGACGGGCTTCCTGAAGCGGGAGCGGCACCGGGTGCGGGCGGTCGACTCGATCTCCTTCACGGTGGCGCGGGGCGAGATGGTCGGCTACATCGGCCCGAACGGCGCCGGGAAGTCCACGACGATCAAGATGCTGACGGGGATCCTCACGCCGAGCGGCGGCCGGCTGCGGGTGGCCGGGATCGACCCGTCCCGGGAGCGGATGCGGCTGGCGCACCGTATCGGGGTGGTGTTCGGGCAGCGTACGACGCTGTGGTGGGACCTGCCGCTGATCGACTCGTACAGGCTGATGCACCGCATGTACCGGATTCCCGACGCGCGGTACCGGGAGAACCTGGAGCGGCTGACCGAACTCCTCGACCTGGGCGCGCTGCTGGACGTGCCGGTGCGCCAGCTCTCGCTGGGCCAGCGGATGCGCGGGGACATCGCGGCGGCGCTGCTGCACGACCCGGAGGTGCTGTACCTGGACGAGCCGACGATCGGCCTGGACATCGTCTCCAAGACCAAGGTGCGGGACTTCCTGCGCCAGTTGAACGCCGAACGGGCCACGACGGTGCTGCTGACCACGCACGACCTGCAGGACATCGAGCAGTTGTGCTCGCGGGTCATGGTCATCGACCAGGGCCGGCTGGTGTACGACGGCGCGCTCGCCGGGCTGCACGAGGTGGGGGAGAGCGAGCGGACGCTGGTGGTGGACCTGGAGCGGGAGCTCCCGCCGATCGACGCGCCGCCGCCCGCGCGGGTGGTGCGGGTGGAGGGGCCCCGGCAGTGGCTGGCGTTCCCGGCGTCGGCGTCGGCGGCCGAGCTGGTGGCGCGGGTCGCGGCCCGGTACCCGCTGGTGGACCTCTCGGTCCGGGAGCCGGACATCGAGGCGGTGATCGCGAAAATGTACGAGGAGCGAGCCGGACGGGCTCTCTCGTAGCCGTGCGGCGGAGACAACTCGTAGGCTGCTGTGTATGACCGAAGACGCAGCCGCCCCGGACCTTCGTGCCTCCGACGCCGACCGTGAACGGGTCGCCGAGATCCTGCGCGACGCCCTCGCGGAGGGCCGCCTCGACATGGAGGAGTTCGACGAGCGGCTGGACGCGACGTACAAGGCGCGCACCTACGGGGAGCTGACGCCGATCACCCGTGACCTGCCGGACCAGGGAGCGGTCGTCCCGGCCGTCTCCCTGACCAAGGAGCCGGCGCGGCAGGGCAGTTGGTCGGACAGGATCGTCGGCGGCGACGAGACGGGGACGTCGTCGTGGGCGGTGGCCGTGATGTCGGGCTTCCAGCGCAGGGGACGGTGGACGGCGCCGCGCCGGTTCAACTGCTTCACCTTCTGGGGCGGCGGGGAGATCGACCTGCGGGACGCGTACTTCGTGGACCGCGAGGTGGTCATCAACGCGGTCGCGATCATGGGCGGGGTGCAGGTCACCGTCCCGCCCGGCGTCGAGGTCGTGGTGCGCGGCATCGGCATCATGGGCGGCTTCGACCACCGTGAGGAGGGCGTACCGGGCGACCCCGGCGCGCCCCGCGTGATCGTCACGGGCTTCGCCTTCTGGGGCGGCGTCGGCGTGGAACGCAAGCTCCCCCGTGCGGAGAGACAGCGCCTCCGCGAGGAACGCCGCCGCGAAAAGCTCGAACGCAAGGAAGACCGCCGCCGCCAACTGGAAACAGGCCCCGAGGACCACTGACCCAAGCCCTCAGGCCCGGCCGGCTCCCTCCAGCCCCGTCGGCTGTAGCCAGCTCCGCCGACTGCACCCAGCCCCGCCGCCCCGCTCTCCAGCTCCGCCGGCTGCATCCAGCCCCTCCGGCGTTTGAGGAGCGGGGTCCGGGGCGGAGCCCCGGGTACGGGACGGGTAGGGGCGGCGGGGGCGAAAACCTCCCCCCAGCCCCCTACAACCGCGCCGGAGCCCCACCCTTCAGATCCCGCAGATCGAACACCTCACCCATCCGCGCGAACCCCCTGTCACTGGGGTGCAGATGATCCCCGGAGTCGTACTCCACCCGAAACCGCCGCGGATCATACGGATCCCGCACCGCCGCATCGAAGTCGACCACCCCATCGAACACCCGCCCCGCCCGGATCTCCGCGTTGATCGCCTGCCGCACGGCCTCCCGCGCACCGGTGTACCCCCGATGCCCCCGGAACGGCATGAGCGTCGCCCCCACGACCTTCAGCCCCCGCGCATGGGCCCGCTCGACCAGCACGTTCAGCCCCGCGACGACCACGTCGGGATCCGCGGTGCCGGGATGCCGCAGGATGTCGTTGATCCCCAGCGCGACCACGACCACCTTGACGTTCGTCCGCCCCAGCACGTCCCGTTCGAACCGGTTCACCCCGCTGGGGTTCTCCGCCGGCCGCCCCAGCCCGTCCGCGAGCACCTGGTTCCCGCTGATGCCCTCGTTGACGACGCTGTAGCGCGGCACGTCCCGCCCGGCGGCGACCGCATCCCGCAACCGGTCGGACAGCACGTCCGGCCACCGGCGGTTGGCGCCCGCCGTGGAGGTGATGCCGTCGGTCAGCGAGTCCCCGAGGACGACGACCGTGCCGTCCGACTCGTTGCCCAGCACGTCCAGCGCGGTCACGTACCGCCAGAACGTGCTCTGCCCGGTGTACGCCGCCCCCGTCGCGTCCCGGGTGTGCTCGCCGTCGGCGACGTACGAGATCTGGCGCGCGTGCGGATGGTAGGTGACCGGCCCGGAGGCGGTGGGGGAGTACGTGGTGATCAGCACGTCCCCGTCGTGCGGCACGGCGATGCGCACCACGTCGCTCAGCACCTGCCCGCCCGCCGGGATCACCACCGACGGACTGCCGGCGAAGGTCAGCGGACGCAGGCTGTCCGCCAGCGCCGCCGCCGTACCCGGACCGGCGGCGACCGCGATCGAGGCGTGGCTGACGGTCAGCGGTGACTGGCCGTACAGGTTGGACAGCGTGACGCGGGCACTCGTCCCGCCGGCGCTGGTGTGGACGACGTTGCGCACCGAGCGGCCCGCAAGGCCCGTCGTCTCGGTGCCGGGCTCGCCCCCGACCGGGGCGGTCGCCCAGGAGGCCACCCAGGTGCCGGTGGAGGCCGGCGCGGCCGGATTGTTCTGCGCGCCACGGCCACCGGCGAGGGTGCCGCGCTCACTCGTACCGTCGACGGCGCCCACGCCGACACCGACGTAGATGGCGGCCGAAACCGCCACGACCGCGGCGACGATCGCCGCGAGCAGGGCGCGCTGCCTGGCCGGAGGCACCTGCGCGCCGCCGTCACGACCCGGGGTCATGCTGTTCTGTTCTCCTCGGGAGACGGGAGCCCGAGGCTCCGATCCGACGGACCCATGATGAGCCATGGGCCGGGAAGGCTGACGGGAGGGACCCCTGAGGACCCTTGGGTGATCCCCCGGACAAACCCCCCTCCGGACAGACGCCGGGAACTCCTGTTCCGTTCCAGGAGTCGGTCAGGAAGGGACAATGTGTGAGGGATCACCGAACGGGTGGAGCGGATGGACCAGAAGGAAACGGCACAGACGGCGGAAGCGGCGGGAAGGGCGGAAACCGCGGGCCCGGACGCCGAGGGCGAGCATGCCCGCCCCGGCGCCTTCACGAACCGTGCGATGAACACGTTCAGCCCTGCGGACGAGGAGAAGCAGCGCGGAGTGCGCCGTATGAAGCTCACCGCCACCGGGCTGCTGCTCTTCGTCGCCGTCGTCTACGTCCTCGCCAAGTGGGCCTCCCACCAGGGCGCCGGACCCTGGGCGGGCTATGTCGCGGCCGCGGCCGAGGCCGGCATGGTCGGCGCGCTCGCCGACTGGTTCGCCGTGACCGCGCTCTTCCGCCACCCCCTCGGCCTGCGCATCCCGCACACCGCGATCATCCCCACCAAGAAGGACCAGCTCGGTGTCTCCCTCGGTGAGTTCGTCGGCGAGAACTTCCTCTCCGAGGCCGTCGTACGGCAGCGGCTGCGCGCCGTCGGCATCGGCAGCCGGCTCGGCGCCTGGCTCGCCGTCCCCGAGCACGCCGACCGGGTCACCGCCGAACTGTCGGCGGCCCTGCGCGGCGCCCTGACCGTGCTGCGCGACTCCGACGTCCAGGCGGTGGTGGGCGAGGCCATCACCCGCCGCGCCGACGCCCAGGAGATCGCGCCCGGCATGGGCAAGATGCTGGAGAAGGTCGTTGCCGACGGCGGCCACAAACGCGCCGTCGACCTCGTCGTCACCCGCGCCCACGACTGGCTGGTGCTGCACAGCGACACCGTGATGGACGCCGTCCACGGCGGCGCCCCCGGCTGGACCCCCCGGTTCGTGGACCGCAAGGTCGGCGAGCGCGTCTACAAGGAACTGCTCCGCTTCATCACCGAGATGCGCGACATGCCCGCCCACCCCGCGCGCGGCGCCCTCGACCGCTTCCTCAGCGACTTCGCCTCCGACCTGCAGTCCGACACCGACACGCGGGCCCGCGCGGAGCGCCTCAAGAGCGAGATCCTCGGCCGCGGCGAGGTCCAGGACCTCATCGCCTCCGCCTGGACCGCCGTACGGTCCATGATCGTGTCCGCGGCGGAGGACGAGCGCAGCGAACTGCGCCTGCGGGTGCGCTCCTCGCTGCTCGCGCTGGGCGCCCGGATGTCCCTCGACCCGAAGATGCAGGGCAAGGTCGACGGCTGGCTGGAGAGCGCGGCGGTGTACCTGGTCACCACCTACCGCAAGGAGATCACCTCCTTGATCACCGACACGGTGGCGAGCTGGGACGCCGAGCACACCACGAAGAAGATCGAGGCCAACATCGGCCGCGACCTCCAGTTCATCCGCATCAACGGCACAGTCGTCGGCTCCCTCGCCGGCCTCCTCATCTACACCCTCACCCAAGCCCTGAGCGCCTAACCGAGCGCGGAAAACCGCGCCCCCACCCACCCGCACCTCCCAACCACCGGCCCCCCACCCCCCTTAGGGGCGCGGGGAACTGCGCGCCAAGCCCCCACCCACCCGCACCCGCCGACCGCCGGTCCCCCCACCCCCCTCAGGGGCGCGGGGAACTGCGCGACCAGCCCCCACCCACCCGCACCCTCCCCACGCCCCCAGGCACCCCCCGTCACGGCATGACAAAGCGGGCGGGCGTGAAAACGCCCGCCCGGGGGCACACGACGAAGGTTCACTTCGCCAGGGAGGGAGCCCATGACCACCGCGCCGTCCGGGTCCGCACGCACCATCACCACCACCATCCCCGCCCGCCTGGACCGCCTCCCGTGGTCCCGCTGGCACTGGTCCATCGTCATCGGTCTCGGCACCGTGTGGATCCTCGACGGCCTCGAGGTCACGGTCGTCGGGAACATCGCAGGCCGCCTCTCCGAACCGGGCAGCGGCCTGCCCATCAGCTCCGGCCAGGTCACCGGCCTCGCCGCCGCCCTCTACGTCGCCGGCGCCTGCGCGGGCGCCCTCTTCTGGGGCCGCCTGACCGACGTCTGGGGCCGCAAGAAGCTCTTCATGATCACCCTCGCGGTGTACCTCGGCGCGACCGCCCTCACCGCGATCGCGTTCGACACCTGGTGGTTCCTGCTCTTCCGCTTCATCACGGGCTTCGGCATCGGCGGTGAGTACGCGGCGATCAACTCCGCGGTCGACGAGCTGATCCCGGCCAAGTACCGCGGTCGCGTCGACCTCATGATCAACGGCAGCTTCTGGCTGGGCGCGGTCGGCGGCTCCCTGCTGTCGATCCTCGCCCTGAACACGTCGATCTTCCCGGCGAACGTCGGCTGGCGCCTCACCTTCGCCCTCGGCGCCGTACTCGCCCTGGTCATCCTCCTGGTGCGCCGGCACGTCCCCGAGAGCCCGCGCTGGCTGCTGATCCACGGCCGCGACGAGGAGGCGGAACGCATCGTCGGCGAGATCGAGCAGCGCGTCGAGGCCGAGCGGGGCGAGCCGCTGCCCCGCGCCGAGGGCGAGCTGACCATCCACCAGCGCAAGAGCGTCACCTTCGCCGAGATCGCCCGCACCGTCTTCGCCAAGTACCGCAGGCGCTCGGTCCTCGGCTTCTCCCTCTTCATCGGGCAGGCGTTCCTCTACAACGCCATCACCTTCGGCTTCGGCGCGATCCTGACGACGTTCTTCGACGTCCCGTCGGGCAACACCGGCTACTACTTCGCGGTGATCGCGGTCGGCAACTTCCTCGGCCCGATGCTGCTCGGCAAGCTGTTCGACACGGTCGGCCGCCGGGTGATGATCTCCGGCACCTACCTGCTCTCCGGCCTGCTCCTCTTCGGCACCGCCTGGCTGTTCGACCAGGGTTCGCTCAGCGCCACCACGCTGACGGCCTGCTGGTGCGCGGTCCTGTTCTTCGCCTCGGCGGGCGCGAGCAGCGCCTATCTGACGGTCTCCGAGGTCTTCCCCATGGAGACCCGCGCGATGTCCATCGCCTTCTTCTACGCTCTCGGCACCGCCGCCGGCGGCATCAGCGGCCCTCTGCTCTTCGCCGACCTCACGGGCACCGGCAAGGTCGGCGACACCGTCCTCGCCTTCCAGATCGGCGCCGGTCTGATGTGCGCGGCGGGCCTGGTCGCCGCGTTCCTCGCGGTGAACGCGGAACGCCGTTCCCTGGAGGACATCGCCAGGCCGCTCACGGCCGCCGCGTCGAAGGCCACCGGCGGGGGCACGGACCCGGACGCCACTGGCTCGCGACAGGCGACGGCATAGCGGGTAGCAATCACCCGGACCACCAGCAGCCGCCCCCCCCGGACCCACCAGCCCCCGGACACCCACAGGCACGAGGAGCCGCCCCCGATGACCGTCCGCCGGATCATGCCCGACATCAAGGTCGCCTCCGAGGAGGCCCTGGACAGCAGCCGGACCTTCTACGGTCTGCTCGGCTTCGAGGAGATGATGAACATGGGCTGGGTGACCACCATGGCCTCCCCGTCCAACCCCACCGCCCAGATCAGCTTCTTCACCGAGGACCGCACGGCGCCGGTGGTCCCCGACTTCAGCGTGGAGGTGACGGACGTCGACGCGGTGTACGAGCAGGTACGGGCCTCGGGCGTGGAGATCGTCCGGGAACTCAGGGACGAGGAGTGGGGCGTACGCCGCTTCTTCGCCCGCGACCCCAACGACCGCGTGGTGAACGTCCTGGCCCACCGCCCCTGACCGGGGCGCCCCCTGACGAGGGCGTCCCCCGGCGGAGCTGCCGCTCAGCCCCGCCGGTCGGCCACCGCCCAGGACGCGAGCGCCACGGCCCCCGCCACTCCGAACACGGCGGGCCAGGCGCCGACCTTCTTCGCCAGCGGATGCGACCCCGCGAACGCGGCGACGTACGCCACCGACAGCGCCCCCGCGGCCTTCCCGCCGGCCCGCTCCCGCCACTGCTGCGCGGCGGCGGCCCCGGCGGCGGCGAGGACGACCCCGCCCAGCTGCCGCTTCCGGGTCCAGCGGGCCACGCCGTACCCCCCGACGAGTCCGCTCGCTGCCACCACCGAACTGGGAACCTTCGCCATCTCCGCCGCCTCCTGCCGCCGTGCCCCCAGGGCACGGGATCGTCCGGACTCCGAGGCTAACGCTCCCCGGCGCGGCCCCCGCGACCAGGCCCGCGGCGCGGCACATGTGTGCGAAGAACCGGGGCACTGGAGTAACCGGAGAAGGAGAGAGGAACCGATGACCACGCTGACACCGCAGATGCCCGCGACCCCGCAGCCGGCCGGAGCAGTCCCGGCCGGAGCAGTCCCGGCCCCGGCGGCCACGCCGGAGGACGACCGCTGGCACCACCTGATCGACGCCGTACGGGAATCGGGCCAGTACGCGACACGGTCGGAGGCGGAGAGCGTCACCCGTGCCGTCCTCGCCGCACTGGGCGGTCACGTCATCGGCGACGAACGCGTCGACCTGGCCCGCGCCCTGCCCGAGGAGGCGGCGCGAGTGATCGCCTCCCAGATACCGGTGACCCGGCACCTGACCGCCGCGGAGTTCGTCGCGTCGCTCGCCGACCGCACCGAGGGCGCGACCCCGGCCACGGCCCGCTGGGACGTCAGCTCGGTCCTGTGCGTCCTGCCCGGCCTGGTCGGCGACGCCCTGGTCAGCCGGGTGCTGGCCCAGCTGCCGCCGGGCTACGCCCTGCTCTTCGGCCGGGCGGAGCTGTCCGCGGTCTGACGGAAGGGCGCACGCCCCTCTCCCGCACGAAAGCCGGCACGGCCCCGGGCACGGGGCCGGGGCCGTGCCCGGGTGGACCGGGGCCGGTGCCGGGTCATCCCTCCCGGCCCCGGTCTCCGCCCGCCGAAAATGGTTCGACGACGTCCCTCCCCGCGCGGCATCCTGCGCCCCGGAAGCCATACCGGCCCAACTCCCGTGTCCCGGAGGACCGTTGCATCCCACCATCCGCCACATCACCTTCGACTGCACCGGCGACCCCTACGATCTCGCCCAGTTCTGGAGCGCGATGCTGGGCAACCCGCTCGCCGACGACGACAAGCCCGGCGACCCGGAGGCCCTGATCGCGGACCCGGCCGGCGGCCCCGGCCTGCTCTTCGTGCGCGTGCCCGAGGGCAAGACCGCCAAGAACCGCCTCCACTTCGACCTGCGGCCGACGGGGCGCACCCGCGCGCAGGAGGTGGCCCGGGCCCTGTCCCTGGGCGCCCGCCAGGTGGCGGACCGCACCCGCCCCGACGGCGGCGGCTGGGTCACCCTGGCCGACCCCGAGGGCAACGAGTTCTGCGTGGAGCGCGGCGACCTCGACTGACGGAACACGCCACCGCGGGGGAGTGTACGTTCGTACGCCTCGGAGTGTACGATCGTACGCATGCCGACGGACGACTACTTCGCGAACGACCCGCGCACCAACCTGGAGCGCATGCTCGCCGGTGACCTGTACATCGCCGACGACCCGGAGATCGCCCGCCGTCAGCAGCGCGCGATGCGCCTCGCGGCCCGCTACACGGCCGCCTACCCCGAGAGCCCCACCGAGGCGAGGACGACCCTGACCGAACTCCTCGCCTCGGTGGGTGAGGACGTCGACGTGCGCCCGCCGCTGTACGTGGACTACGGCAGCAACATCAGCATCGGCGCCCGCACCTTCGTCAACTACCACCTCACCGCCCTGGACGTCGCCCGGATCACCATCGGCGAGGACTGCCAGATCGGCCCGAACGTCCAGCTGCTCACCCCCACCCACCCCGTGGAGCCCGGCCCCCGCCGCGACAAGCTCGAGGCCGCGCTGCCCATCACCATCGGGGACAACGTCTGGCTCGGCGGCGGCGCGATCGTCTGCCCCGGAGTGACCATCGGCGACAACTCGGTGATCGGCGCCGGAGCGGTCGTCACCAAGGACATCCCCGCCAACGTGGTGGCCGTGGGGAACCCGGCCCGCGTGGTCCGCTCGATCTGACGCACCCGCATGGCCACCGGACAGACCGACCCCCACCGCCGCGAGCGCATCCTCGCGGCGGCGCTCGACCTGATCGCCGAGGCGGGCGTCGCGGGCGCCTCCCACCGCAGGATCGCCGCGCGGGCCCAGGTGCCCCTGGGCTCGATGACGTACCACTTCACCGGCATCGACGACCTGCTGCTCCAGGCGTTCACCGGCTTCGCCCGCCATGTGGTGACGCTCTTCGAGACCCACCTCGGCGGCGCCACCACCGCCGACGAGGCCCGCGAGGCGGTCACCGACCTCATCCACACCCTCTCCGAGGGCCCCCGCCGCGACCTGATCCTCACCCAGGAGCTCTACACCCTGGCGGCCCGCCACGAGCCGTACCGCGAACTGTGCGCCCGCTGGATGCGCCGCAGCCGCACCCTCCTGGAACAGCACTTCGACGCCGCCACGGCCCGCCAGCTGGACGCCCTCATCGAGGGACTGGCCCTGCACCGCGCCCTGGACGACACCCCGCCCGACCGCGCCCTGACCCGCGAGGCGGTCGCCCGCATCACCACGACGGCCTGACCGGGCCCGTCGGCGGGGCGGGTGCGGCCTCACCCGACCGGGGAGGCGCCTCCCGGCGACGCGGTGACGATCCAGACCGACCCGGGAATCCGGACACCGTCGGCGGTCTCGAACTGCCCCAGCGCGTCACGCACTTCGTCCCGCACACGGGCGACGGTCCGCGCGTCGACGTCACGCAGGTTGTAGCGCGTCGGACCCATGCCGAAGAGGAAGTCCGCGGCGTCGTCCGCGTCGGCGCCGAAGCGCATGTCGGCATCGGCCGGGGTGACGTCGACGCCGGTGAACCCCGCGCCGGTGAGCACGTCGCGGATACGGTCCGGGTCGAGGAGCGACCCCATGCCGCGGGCCGCGGGGGACGACTCGCGCAGGTAGGGCGTGAGCGCGGCGGTCGCCCGCCCGTAGGCGCTGTCCGGGCCCCCGGGCCGGGGACCGAGGAACGCGAGCCGCCCGCCGGGCTTCAGGGCGCCCCTGAGGTGAGTGAAGGCCGCGACGGGATCGGTGAAGAACATCACCCCGCCCCGGCTCAGGACGACGTCGAACTCCTGCCCGGGGAGCGGGTGCACCTGGGCGTCCCCCTGCTCGAAGCCGACGTTGCCGACGCCTTCCGCGACGGCGTCCCGGCGGGCCCGCTCCAGCATCGGCGCCGACAGGTCGACCCCCAGGACGCTTCCGTCGTACGCCCGCCGCGCGGCGATCAGCGTCGTCTGCCCGGTGCCGCAGCCGACGTCGAGGACGCGGTCGCCGGCCGCGACGCCCGCCGCGTCGAACAGGGGCGCGTTGAACGCCTCCAGCATCCCGTTGTAGCGCTCCGGATGTTCGGCCCAGTGCCTGCCCTCCCAGTCGTTCCATGCCTCTGCCTGCTGACGGTTCGCGATGGCGCGCACGGCTCATCTCCCCTTCGCTAGAGTCCAACTCTAGAGTGCACTTCTAGATATAGACTCCATTCATGGCTGAGGGCAAGGGGAAAAGGGGCGCCAAGGCCCAAAAGACGCGTCGGCGGATCATCGAGGCGGCGGGCGCGCTCTTCGTCGAGCAGGGCTACGGGGCGACCAAGCTGCAGGAGATCGCCGACCGCGCGGGCGTCGCGGTGCAGACGATCTACTTCGTGTTCCGCAACAAGCCCACCCTGCTCAAGGAGCTCGTCGACGTCGCGATCGCCGGCGACGACGACCCGGTGCCGACCATGGACCGCCCCTGGTTCGCGGAGGTCACCTCGGCGCCCACCGCCGGGTCAGCGCTGACCGCCCTGGTCTCCGGCACCCGCGGGACGCTCGAACGCGTGGCGGCCATCGCCGAGATGGTCAGCGCCGCGGCGGCCACCGACCCGGAGATCAGGGGCCTGTGGCCGGACGAGACGGACCCCCGCTACGAGGTGCTCTCCACGGCGGCGAAGTCCCTGACCGGGAAACCGGGCGCCCGCCCGGCCCTCCCCGCCGACGAGGCGGCGGACATCCTCTACGCCGTCCTCAGCCCGGAACTCTTCCTGGTCCTCACCCGCGACCGCGCCTGGCCCCCCGCCAAGTGGCAGCGCTGGGCCCACGACACCCTCCGCGCCCAGCTACTGGCCCCGGACGGCCCCTGACCGGCCCGGGTCACCCCGAACGGCACCGGCGTCCACCGGCCCTCGCCGAGCACAGCCCCAACTCCTCTACTGCGGCGGCGACTTTGGCCTGATTCTGTCCCTACCCCCACGGAATGATCCGCGTGGGGCGGCAGTTGGCCACGTCATGAGCCAAGGACCCGCACCCCGCCCCCTGACCGACGACGCCCTCTCCGAGCTGCTCGGCCGGCAGCAGTTCGGCACCCTCGCCACCGTCAAGCGCAGCGGCCACCCCCACCTGACCACCATGGTCTACGGCTGGGACCCGGAGGCCCGCGTCGTCCGCTTCTCCACCACGGCCGACCGCGTCAAGCTCAAACACCTCCGCAACAACCCGCACGCGGCCCTCCACGTACAGGGCGGCGACCCGTGGTCCTTCGCCGTCGCCGAGGGCGACGCCGAGGTCTCCGACATCACGACGACCCCCGGCGACGAGGTCGGCCGCGAACTGCTCGGCATGCTCCCGGAGGCCGCGAAGCCCGAGGACGAGACCGCGTTCCTGGCCCAACTGGTCGCCGAGCGTCGCGTGGTCATCCGCCTGAAGGTGAACCGCCTCTATGGGACGGCACTCGACATCGAGGGCTAGCTTCCGTCCGGCCGGGTCACGGTTCCGCCAGGGCGAGGAGCTGCCGCATGTGCTCCTGCGACAGCCCGGGATGGCGGGCGGCGGCGCTCGCGACCGCTTCCGACGGATCGGCCAGCAGTCGCGCCAGCACGCCGGCCGGAGTCCGGGGACACCGCGCGATCGCGCCCCGCACCCTGGCATCGGGATCGGCGGCCAGCCGGCGGACGAGTGCCTCCGGCAGGTCGGGGTCGCGCGGGGCGAGCTCCCGCATCCTCGGGTCGGGGTCCGCGGCCAGACGCCGGAGGACGTCCACCGGGAGGGGGAAGTCGTCGGCCGGACGCCACGAGGTCTTCTTCGCCGGACGGTAACCGCGGTCGATGCGCTCCGCGGTGGCGGAGTCGACCCGGTCACGGGCGTGCAGGGCCATGGCCGTGCGGACGCTGCTCTCGTCGTCGTGGAGCAACCGGGCCACGACCGGTGCGGGGAGGTCGTCGGACATCGCCGCCGAGGCGCGGAAGCAGGCATAGGGGGAGTCCACGTACGGCAAGGGGTCCGCGGTCACCCACGGCAGCCGCAGCGTCCTCAGCTGAAGCCGGGCCATCTCGCTCATGAGCTGCCGCTCCAGCACGTCGTCGTCCGGGACCGAGCCGTCGGTGAGCCAGTCCGCCGGCGGAGCCTCGGACAGGATCCGTGCGTGGATCGCGGCGCGGGTCGGTCCGGGGGTGTCCTGCCGGGCGAAGACGCGGAGCGCGACCTGCGGCACGGGGTCCTCGGCGAGCCGGTCGCGCAGCGGGGGCGGGAGGTCGGGGTGTCCGGCGAGTTCCTCACGCACCTCCTCGTCCGGGTCACCGGCCAGCCGACGGGCCGTGTCCGCGTCGAGTGCGCAGTGCCGCACCGCCCCGGCGCGCGTGACCGGGTCGGCCAGCAGCGCCGGAAGCAGGTCGGCGGGCGGTACGGGATGGGGGAGCCGTGCGTAGTAGGTCGCGCAGGCCTTCGCCCGTACCGCGTCCTCGGCATCAGTCAGCAGGCGCCGGCGCACCGGCTCCGGGACCTGAGTCCACCACCGGGCAAGCGTCGCCCGTACCGTCGCGTCCGGGTCGGTCGCCAGCCGGGCCCGCAGATCCGGCGGCACGTGATCGCTCTGCGCCAGGTGCTCCCGCACCTGCGGCTCGCCGTCGCCGATCAACCGCTCGAACAACTCCCGGGGCGCGCCGTCCGCACCGACCACCACGGCCGTACGTATCGCGGGATCCGGGTGCTCGGCGAGCCTCATCCGGAAGGCGCGCGGCAGGCTGCGGTTGAGCGCGAGGGAATGGGTGAGCCAGTGGTCGTCGAGGGCGATGATCTCGGCGATCACGTCGTCGGCCAGGTCCGCCCGCTGGGCGACCCCGCGGAGGCCCGCGCGATGGCCGCAGAGCCGCCGGACGAACGCGGGCGGCAGCGCGGGGTTCCCGGCGAGCCCTTCCAACACCTGGTGCGGATGAACGAGCGGCGGTATGACATCCGACATGTCCAGTGGCCCTTCCGGCACCGTGCTATTCGGCGGGGCGCTGAGGCAGGGCCCGTACGAACGTGAGCCAAGGTCCGGCCGCAACGCGGATCACCGGGCCGTTCACCCTCTTCGAGTCGCGTATCAGAGTGCCGCTCCCGGCGAACGCGCACTCAACACACTCCGTGGCGTTGCCGCCGCTGTACGACGACTTGAACCAGCTTCGCTCGGTGACGGGCCGATGGGCCACGGACATTCACAGCTCCTTGCGCGCGCGGTGGATCAGGGCGGAGGAGGCCTCCATGTCCAACGCTTGTGCGCGGAGGTACTCGAACGCAAGTCTGTAGCGCTCCAGTTCTTCTTCCTTCTCAAGGAAGAGAGAGCCGGCGTGGAAGTCCACGTACACCACGTCGAGGGCGGACTCGACTCCCCCGAGGATCACGAAGCTGCCGAGGGCGGCGGAATGGGCGCCCTTGGCGAACGGCAGTACCTGGAGCCTGATGTGAGGTGAGTCGTTCGCCTCAAGCAGCCGGTCAAGCTGCTCCCGCATGGCCTCCTGCGACCCCACGACACGGCGGATGACGGACTCGTCGAGGATGGCCCACAGGCGAGGCGGCTTCGGTCGAGTGAGGATCTCCTGCCGCTTCATACGGATGTCCACCAGCCGCTCGATCTCGGCCGGCTCCAGGGGGATCTCGTTCGCCTTCTGGAGAGCGGTGCTGTAGGCGCGTGTCTGGAGAAGGCCGGGGACGTAGACGCACGAGAAGTGGTCCTCGCGCACGGCCTCGTCCTCCAGGGTGAGCAAGAGGTTCATGCTCTCCGGAATGGAGTCGGCGAAAGAGCTCCACCACCCCTGCTGCTTGGCGTCCTTCGCCAGGCGGACCACGGCTTCCCGCTCGGCGTCCGCGGCTCCGTACTCACGGCACAAGGCGTCCACGACGATCCACTTCACTGGTCCCGCCTGCGTCTCGTACCGGCTGACCGTCGCCTTCGATACGCCGACCAGCCTGCCGGCTTCCTCCAGGGTCATCCCCTTGCGCGCCCGCAACTTGCGCAGCATCGCTCCGAGTTGGCGACGGCGTGTAGTGGTCCGTACGGACATGGAACTCCTCAAGCACTGACCCGGGCAGGCGCTCGGGGTGTGAACAGGCTAGGTAGCGCGGCAGCTTGCTCACTACGCGATTCACTCGATCGAGGTCGATGAGAAGTTACATAGCGAGACTTCTCTGTGTCATTCTCGGTGACGGAAAGCTACGCAGTGCAGCCGTTCGGACACGGCGGGCGCAGCATGCGCGTGGCACGGGAGGGAGAACCGCTTATGCCCGGGATCGACATCAAGGACCGCCGACGTCGCTGCGTTCTGCCCTTCGAGGCGCTGCCGGCGGAGGTGCGTCTGCTGCGGCGGGCCGCCGCCACACAGCTCGGTCAGTGGGGTGTGCCGGCCGCCGGCGATGCGACGCAGCTCGTCGTGACGGAGCTGGCGACGAACGTCATCAAGCACGTGGGCGAGGGCTCACCGGCGACCCTGATCCTGGAGTGGCAGCGCGAGCGGCTGCGTGTCGAGATGCACGACAAGAGCAGCTGCCTGCCCGCACCGCGCACCGCCGACTGCGAGGCGGAGTGCGGCCGCGGCCTGCACATGCTCGCCGCCATGGCCGTGGACTGGGGGACCGTCGTCACGGCGCTGGGCAAGGCGGTGTGGTGCGAGATCGAGCTGGGCCCGGACGACGTCTGCCTGCGGATGGAGCGGGCCGTTGACGCGCTGGAGAACTACCGGGAGCGCAGCGAGACCGCCCTGCGCGGGCGGCACGAAGCGGTCCTGGAGGAGTCAGCGGTCGAGCTGATCGCAGACCTGCTCCACTGGACGTCCGCGCAGGGCCTGGACCCGGACGACGTGCTGGACCGGGCGCAGATGCACTACGAGGCCGAGGCGCACATCGCTGCCTGAGCATCTCCGCGGGAGGCATTGGCTTCTGGCCGCCGGCGTGGCGGTAGCATCCCGCGTTTCGCGTACTGGGAAGGCCGACCGCTGTCATTTCAGCGGTCTTGGCCGGCCCGGGTGTGAGGGTGCCGAACCCGGACGCGCTGCCGCTGCGCGCAGAAGCGCCTCCGCGTCCGCGACGACATCCTGTTCGTGCAGCTTCAGTGCCGCGCGCACAACATCCCGGTCGCTCCGGTCTCGCCCGTAAATGTGCACCAGGTTGCCAGCTAGCTGGTTTTGTCCGTTCGTTCGCAACAGGGCTACTAGCAGGGCTATTTCGGTGGCGGTGTAGGCCTCCGCTGTGTTGCGCAACAGTGCAAGAGTGCCGTCCGGCCGGCCGCTGCGGAGCAGCTCCTCTGCTCGACGGGCGATTACTTGTGCGGCCGCCACGTCGTTTCCGCTCTGTTGCCGGTCCCCTTGTCGGCGGGAGACCGGCAACGGAGTTGCGGTCTGTACCGCGTGCCAACCCTGTCGCGGGCCGGCTTCAGCGCCTGGCTGAATGGCTCGCGCTTGCTGTGCCTCCTGCTCCAAAACGGCTGCCCGCTGTCGCAGCACACGTAGCCGTTCGCCCTGTTCTTCAGCTGTTCGCTCAAGTCTCTCCTGCGTCTCCCGTGAGGCTCTGAGTCTCAGCCCGGCAGCGCGCGCTTCCTCTCTGTTCCGTGCGCAGTTGCCGCATCGTTCCTGCTCGGCTCGCGCACGCAGTTCCAGCAGTTCCACCTTGGTGATGCCAAGATTCTGCTCGCCTCCAGCATCCAGGCAGGCGGTGTCAAAGAGTGAGGCGGTCACCTGCGCGGGCGGGACGTACTGACCAGTGAGGTACCTCGTCAGCGAGGTTTCGCCGATGTTCATGTGCTTCGCTGCCTGCGCTTGCGTTGGATGAGTGACAGGCGCGCCATCCGCAGACTTGATGACCAGGTGGCGGCAGATCTTCTGCAGAGTCACGGCCAGTCGCCGTTTGTCCGGCAGCACATTCTCGTGGAGGTCCTTTTTCGTCCATGCGAACGGGGGACGACTGCTGCTGCGAGCTGCCACTGCGGCATACCTCCGTATTTCGGGTCGAACCGGCGGCTAATGCTGCCAGTTGTCGATGCCGTTCGTCATTGTGCCGGAGGGTGCAAAAGCGCTGCCTGGCGTTTTTTGCTTCCTGTCTTGCTAGTTGGTGCGCAAGTTGCATCGAGAGGGTTCAAAGCGGTTTCGATGTGCCACGCTTTAGGTGTCAGTCGCCAGTTGGGCGGAGGTGGCGCGAGTTGTGCCCGAGTGAAGGGCGCAGTCGTGTCATTTCGTGTGATTGGCGGCGGATCGTCAGATTGCGCGCAGTAAGCGCGTGCTTTATGGGAGGGGACCCATCATGACGATGCCGTCTTGGCAGGAGACCAGTGTCGGGAACCACAAGCTGGGGAGCATGGCGCGTGCCGCGCTGTGGCTGATCCAGGTGGTCGGGGAGGGGGAGATCTTCACGGTGGCCAAGCTGCGCGAGGCATTTCCGGACGTCGCACAGATCGACCGGCGCATGCGCGGGCTTCGGGACTACGAGTGGGAGATCTCGACGGCCCGCGAGGACCCCGAGCTGCTGCCGCAGGAACGCCGTTTCGTTACGCGGGGCAAGGACGTCTGGGTGCCAGGCCAGGCGAAGGGCCCTAGTCACAAGTCCAGCATCACCAACGCTCAGCGGGTGAAGGTGCTCCAGGCCGACGGCTACCTGTGCCGCACCTGTGGCATCGCGGCCGGCGAGGCGTACGAGGACGGTGTCGCGCAGGCGGTGCTCAACGTCGCCCGACGGCAGGTCACCCTGGCGGACGGCAGTGCCACGCACCAGCTGGTCACCGAGTGTCAGCGGTGCGGCCGGGGCACCGTGGACCGGACCGTGCAGTTGTCGGAGCTGATCTCCCAGCTTGATTCGCTGGCGCCCCTTGAGCGCAGTGTGCTGAGCAGCTGGGTGAAGAACGACCAGCGTACGTACAGCTCGCTGGAGGTGCTGTGGGGGCTGTACCGGACCCTGCCGGAGGACTCCCGTAAAGCTGTGGCCGACGCTCTTGACGGTACGGACGACTGAGGCAGGACGGGACGATGATGATGCGAGAGTTTCCGGCCCCGCCGCGGGCGGCCGAGTTCAGTGAGCTGATCAGTAAGAAGGTCGAAGAGGTCAAGGTAGCCGGCGGCACCCGGGAGACCGTGACCGTCGACTGGAACGGGCAGCAGGCGCATGTCGAGGTGATCGACCTGCCGCTCAGCAGCCTCTTCTACAACCCCAGCACCCACCGGATCCGGGCTCAGCGCAGCCACGACCCGGAGCGAGAGGCAGCGCTGGAGAAGGACCCGTGGAGCGTCGAGAGTCAGGACTACCTGCAGTTCCTGCTCAAGGCGTCCCCTGCGGACCCCAGCCTTCGGGACAAGGAGTTTGACACCCTCAAGGAAAGCCTCCAGCAGTTCAGACAGAACGACCCTGGGCTGGTGACGCGGCACGGAGTGCTGGTCAACGGCAACACCCGGGCCGCCGCGCTGCGTGAACTCGGAGAGCAGTCGATGCGGGTTGGCGTGCTGCCGGCGTCGTTCACCTGGGCCGACATCAACGCTGTCGAGCTGTCCTTGCAGCTGCGCAAGGACCACCGGCGGGACTACTCCTACATCAACCGTCTCATCGCCATGGAGGAACAGGCGGCGCTGGGGCGCACGCCGGAGCAGATCGCCAAGGACTTCCGAATCCAAGTCCGTACCTACCACCAGGAGCGGTGGATCCTCAGTACGATCCGCGAGCTGATCGAGCGCAGCCGCACCGGCAGCGGCAACGGGCTGCGCCTGGTCGACTGGGAGGGCGCGCAGGAGCGGCTCAAGGAACTCCAGCGGCTGTACGTCAAGCTGGAGACGGTCGACCGTGACCAGGCGGAGGTCCTGAAGGAACTGCGTCTGGCCGCGATCCTGCTCAACTTCTCCAAGACGGACGTCCGTCACCTCAACGAGGACTTCCTCAAGGACAGGCTCGAACAGCGGCTGATCACCAGTGGTGCCAGTGCGGCCCAGCCGCAGTCGGTCTCCATCCCCGGGCTCGGCTTGGAGGTGCCGGCGGCCTCCTCGGTAGTCGCCGAGGCGCGTGCGATAAACGACGAGATCCTGCGGGCCGCCGCTGTGGTGAGCAGTGAGACACCGGCGGTCGGAGACGCGGGCAAGGCAGCCGCACAGAATGTCCTCGACAGCGCCAAAGAGGCGTTCGACGGGGCCATCGAAGCGGCCGGCCGCAACGCCAGGCTGCGCAAGCGCAAGCAGCTCGCGCCGGCCCGGCTGGCTGAAGCCTGCGCGAGCATCGACCAGTGCGTGAGCGACTTGGTCCAGGCACGGACCTCCCGGAGCCTGGACGAGGAGGCGTTCGACGACGCGGTGGTCAAGCTGCGGGACAGCCTGCTGAAGCTCGCGCAGCAGGCGGGCCGCGGACTCCCTCAGCCGGGTGACGGCGTGGCCTGGCTGCTGGAGGCGGTCTCGGCGGAGGGCTCCCGGTGAGCAGTGCCGTCGATGGGAAGTCACTGCGTCTCGGGTTCGACGAAACCCGGACTCGTGTCGTCCTGCGGACTACGGAATCGTTCCAGCAGGAACTGGTACAGCTGGCCGCCCGGTTTCGTACCGGCGGCCAGCTCGGCCCGCTGAGTGCCTCGGTCTCGCTGGATGAGCTGCTCGCAGACCTTGGCCTGCTTAGCACATGGTCCGACCCGGCTGGTGTGGAGTGGGCGGACGACCTGCGTGATCTGGTGTCCGGGGTGGTCCAGGACGCCCACACCGTGCAGCAGCGGCTTGCGGGGCGGGAGACGGTCGGCGAGGTCGCGCCTGACGGCGTGCTCGCGCTTCTCGGCGATAGCTGGAAGGGCGAACTCAGCGAGTTCCAGCGCCGGGACATCGCAAAGCTGCTGTCGCTTCAGCACGGTGCCAATTTCAGCGTGCCCGGCGCTGGCAAGACCCGGGTCGCGCTCGCTGTGTACGCGGCTCAGAAGGCAGCAGGCCGAGTGCGCCGGCTGCTGGTCGTGTGCCCGAAGTCGGCTTACGAGTCGTGGCGTTACGAAACAGCCGAGTGCCTGATCCATCCACTCCGCGTCAACGTCCTAGACGGGTCGATGGACCAGTGGGCCGAGGTGCTCGTGGTGAACTATGAGCGTCTTGACCGGTCGCTGTCCGTGCTGGCCGGCTGGCTCAAGTCGGCGCCCTCGATGATCATTCTGGATGAGGCGCACCGGATGAAGCTGGGGGCACGAGGCACGTACGGGGCGGCTTGCATGGCACTGGGCCCATTGGCGGCGCGCCGACTGATCCTTACCGGCACGCCGGCCCCTAATGGGTCCAGGGATCTGGAGAACCTCCTCGGTTTTGTCTGGCCGGGACATGGCCAGCGCACGGTGGTCCAAGCGGTAGCCGGAGGCGATCTGGCTCATGCCAGCTCCGTCCTCCGGCCGCTGTTCACCCGTACTACGAAGCAGGAACTCGGTCTGCCTCCCGTAGAGCTGGGATTGCGGTTCGTCGATATGCCGCCGTTGCACGACGAGATCTACGCCTCTCTCGTCGGGGGCGTGAGCAGCGGTGGCGCACGCGAAGACCTGAGTTCCCTCGGGAAGACGGCTCTCCGGCTTCTCATGGCTGCCACGAGCCCAGCCTTGCTCCTTGAGGGAGGCAGCCGGTACGAACCCCTCGCCTATCAGCTTCCGCCGATCGACCCCCCTGAGGGAAGCTCGCTGTACTCGCTCATGCAGAACCTGCCTGACTACGAGCTGTCACCCAAGTACAAGGAAGCCGTAGCCATCATCGCGGAGAACGCCGCTCAGGGCCGTAAGACGCTGGTCTGGACGACGTTCGTCAGAAGCCTGACCACGCTGGAGCGCATGCTGGAGAAGTACAGCCCGGCTGTCGTCTACGGCGGCACCCCCGACAGGGATGAGCAGCTCCGCCGATTCAGGGAGGACCCAGGATGCATGGTGCTCATCTCTAACCCGGCCACGCTGGGCGAAGGGATCAGCCTGCACCACGTCTGCCACGACGCGATCTACGTGGACCGTGACTTCATGGCGGGTCGGTTTCTTCAGAGTCTGGACCGAATTCACCGTCTCGGGCTCGCTCCCGAGACGGAGACCAGGGTGACGGTCCTAGCCGTACGGAACTCCATCGACGAGGTGGTGGCGGCCCGCCTGGAACAGAAGCTGGAGTTCATGGGACGCATCCTGGACGATCCCACCGTGCAGCAGCTCGCCGACCTCGAAGAGGAGCCGTCGGTGGCCGCTGGCCTTGCACCGAGCGACATCGAGGCGCTGTTGACTCACATAGGAGGCCGATAGGACCGGTAGGACCGGGCCGCGTGCTGCGGGCATAGCGGACTACGCTCTCCAGTGTGTCCCAAGATGCCGAATGGGAAGCCCCGGAGGGTTCCTGGGCTTCGTCCGCAGCCCGTCGCCGCAACATGCAGGCGATCCGCAGCCGTGACACGAAGCCGGAGATTACGATTCGGCGTCTCGTACATGCCGCGGGGCTGCGGTACAGGGTGGCAGCCCGCCCTCTGCCGGACCTTCGCCGGACGGCTGACATGGTCTTCCGTCCGGCGAAGGTGGCGGTGTTCATAGATGGCTGCTACTGGCACGGTTGCCCTGAGCACTATGTGCCGCCGAAAACGAACTCCGGGTACTGGTCAGAGAAAGTCCTTGGCAATGTCAGGCGAGATCGTGAAACCGACGAGAAGCTGAGAGAAGCTGGCTGGCTCGTGCTCCGCTTCTGGGAGCACGAGCCGTCAGACGCCTGTGCTGACAAAATCGCCTTGGCGGTGCTGGCTCGGCGTGAAGCTCGCCTGGCTCGCGGGGACTGAGATTTCCAGCTGCTGCGGAATCTCCTCCGCGGGCGGCGCGCCCGTCGGCTCCATCTCGTAGCCCTCTGTGAGCATCTCGCGCTGCTCGGGGCGGAGGACCGCGGCGATGGCCCGTCCGACGGCCTCTGCTACCGGAGGGGGGAACGCGTTTCCGACCTGACGGTAACGGGCTGTCTTCCGCCCCTGGAACTTCCAGTCCTCCGGGAATCCCTGGATGATTGCCGCCTGGGCGACAGTGAGCATGGGGCCGTTCGGCCGGAACAGGTCGCGCTCGGGGTCGCAGTCTTCCGGATCGTTGGCAATGCCCATGCCGTCAATGCCCAGCTCTCCCCAAGCACGCTTGGCTCGAGTCGGACCCAGGTCGGCACCACCGTGCTTCCTTGAGCCACCCACCAGCGTGGGAGCCACGGTCTTGCCCGTTTTCTTGGCTTCGGTGAGCTTCCGCTCCCAGTTCCGAAAGACTCTCTCGCCGGTTGCTTCTCCAGGACCCGCCGGTTTGCCGTACTGGTTCCTGTCCCAGAACTCCTCACAGCGCGCGAGCATGCTGTCCTTGAGTTTTTCGAATACTGTTACTTCGCTTCCCTTGATTCTCGTCGGCCACTGGAACCCAGGACTGTCCGAGGTGACCGCGTCCTTGTGGATAGCGACTAGGATAGCGCGGGGGCGAAGCTGTGGTACTCCAAAGTCTCGTGCATCAAGTCGCCGCCAAACTTTCCGCATTTCTACGTCCTGGGCGTTAGCGGAAAGATCTCGGTTGACATCGGGAATCAGATATTCAAGGTCACGCAGGGTGTCGAGAATCGAATTTCTGTATTCGAGGAAAACCTCTGGGGGCTCGAGAATTCCCCGAACGTTCTCGATCATTACCGCTTTCGGTCTGAGTGCCTTGATGATGTCGAGTGCGGCGGGGAAGAGATCCCGTTCGTCGTCGGGGCCAAGCCTGTGACCCGCCAGGGAGAACGGCGGGCACGGAACCCCGCCGGCGAGCAGATCGAGCTCTCCAGGCTTCAGATTGAGGCTCTTCCGCACATCGGAGGCCAGGAAATCCTTGACATCCATCGGGTGGATGTCATGGGCCTTCTCTTGATCCCAGCCGGGCCAGTCGCCCACGTTGGCCCGCAGCGTGGCCACGGCGTGTGAGTCCCACTCGACGAGGGCGCGGTGGTCGAAGCCGGCGTTGTGCAGTCCGACGGCTTGCCCCCCGGCACCCGCACAGATCTCGATCGAGGTCAATGGCGAGGCGAACCGCGGTCGCTTCTGGCCGCTGCGGGGCATACCGCTCCTCCTGAGGTGTCTTCATCAAGGGAGGAGCAGTGATCAGGACCTGCTCCTCGGTACCAAGAGTCTCGCATTCTGCGCCATGACCGCTTGCGTCCCCACGGCAACAGCAAGGTTCCTGGGGCCAACTGCGTATCGGCGTACGTCGCGTACGCAGTCAGATACTTTGCGTGTCTGGAGGAGCTGCTGGATGGAGGTGCTTGCCGCCTCCACCCGGGCAACCATGCGAGGAAGAGAGTCGGCGCGACGCCGAGTGCCTGGAGTGCAAGCGGATCATGCTGTCCGTGCGGGCGAAGATCCTTGGGTACTACAGAAACGCCCCCACCCCCACAGCCACCCCGAAGAGCACGAAGAAGATCCCCCACGTCAGGTTCGCCGTAGCCGAGTACGACACCATCCCCGGGCGGCCGTCCTTCGTGTGGACGACCACCACCCTGCGCGGGTCGGCCGGGTCGTAGCGGAGGACGACCGGGATGCCGGCGTGGAGGGGATGGGACTCGTGGTTGAGGGGGGTGCGGCGGTAGGTCTGGGTGGGTGGGGCGTCGGGGCGGCCGACCGGTGGGGCCTGGTAGCGGACCTGCGGGGGGTGGACGGTCTGGCCCTCGCGGCGTGCGCCGCGGGCGACCTCGCCGCGGGTGCGGACGCCCCGGACGCCGAGGCGGCCGAGGGCGCGGCGCTGGGGCAGGGCCGTGCGCAGGATCGCGATGCCCAGGGCCAGCGCCCCTGCCGCCATGACGAGCGTGATCGTGAGCCACGGCTGGTCCACCTGGCCTCCCCCCGGAGTCGACGGGGCATGCTAGCCCGCGCCCCGGACGCGAGATAGCCGGTGGACGGAGTTCCGGAGGGGCGCGTGGGTGTGGAACCGGCGCTGGTGCTCACTCGGGGGTTACGGAACCCGCGAACGACGGAGGGAGCCGGCCGTGCGGCAGCATCCGCCCGAGGGCACCGCGGAGATCCTCTTCATCGGCAACGCCACCCTGCTGATCCGCTACGGGGAGCTGACGCTGCTGACCGATCCGAACTTCCTGCACCGCGGGCAGTACGCCCACCTCGGCTACGGGCTGGTCTCGCGCCGGCTGACCGAGCCCGTCCTGGACGTGGCGGAGCTGCCCCACGAGGACCTGGACGCCGTCCTGCTCTCGCACCTGCACGGCGACCACTTCGACCGGGTGGCCCGGCGCGGACTGGACCGGGGCCTGCCCTTTGTCACCACCCACCACGCCGCCCGCCTGCTGAAGGGCCTGTACGGGTTCCGCCGGGCCACCGGCCTGCGCACCTGGCAGAGCCGCACGCTGCGGCGCGGGGACTCCTCCGTGCGCGTCACCTCGCTGCCGGGCCGCCACGCGCCCGGCCCGCTGCGGGGCCTGCTGCCGCCCGTGATGGGGAGCCTGCTGGAGTTCGGCGACGGCTCGGGGGAGACCCGGCTGGTCCTCTACCTCTCCGGCGACACCCTGATGTACGACGGGCTGCGCGAGATCGCCGCGCGGTACCCGGACATCCACCTGGCGGTCCTGCACCTCGGGGGTACGACCCTGCCGGGCGGCCTGGTGGTCACCATGGACGCCGGGCAGGGCGCCGACCTGCTCGACCTGCTGCGACCGCGGCGGGCGCTGCCCGTGCACCACAGCGACTACACGGTCTTCCGTTCCCCGCTGGAGGACTTCCTCGCGGAGGCGGAGCGCCGTGGGCACGGGGCGCGCCTGGTGCGGTGCGCCGCGGGCGGGCGGGTGACCGTCGGCGACCGGGCCACGGCGTGACCCGTGCGCTGACGCCCGGGGAGCGTCAGGCGCCGTGGCACTCCCCGTACGGCTGTCCCGAGCCGCACCAGCAGGCCGCCGACCGCTCCGGGGGCCAGGCCACGGCACGGCCCCGGGCCGCCAGCGTCGTCGCGTACTGGGGGAGCAGGGTCGCGTCGGACGGGGACGCGAGTTCCGAGGCGGCGAAGGCCTCGTACGACGGGACCGTGCCCGTGACGATGCCCAGGTTGGGGGTGCCGGAAGAGGCCAGTTCGCGCAGGGCGCCCTCTATCGCGCTCAGGTGGTCCCCGTGCGAGGGGTACTCCTCGGCCAGCGTCGGGTACGCCGACAGCAGTTCCGTCAGTTCGCCGGCCGGCCAGTGGAGCACCGCCACCGGGAAGGGGCGGGACAACGCCTCCCGGTACGCGCCCAGTTCCGCGCGCAGGCGGATGATCTCCGCCTCCAGCTCCGCCGGGTTCTCCGAGCCCAGGGACCACACGCGCTTGGGGTCGTGGAGCTCGTCCAGGGTGATCGGGAGGGTGTGGACGGTGTCCGCCAGGGCGTCCCACTCGTCGTGCGCCGCGCCGAGCATCCGGCGCACGCGGTGGCGGCCGAAGAGGAGCGGGTGGGTGGCGCGCGGGGGCTCCGTCCCGTCGGCCAGCAGGAGACGCACCGCCTGCGTGAACGTCTCGTGCGCCTGCTCCAGCTCGTCGTGGGACTCCAGGGACTCCGCGACGATCACCCAGGGGGCCGGGTCGCGCGGGGACGCCGTGCGGATGCCGTCGATGATCGCGCGGGCCTCCGCCTCGTGGCCGTACTCCCAGAGGTTGGACGCCTTGAGCGCCCGTACCAGGTACGGGTCGTCCAGCTCCTGGGCGGAGGTCAGCAGGCGGTCGTAGAGCGCGGTCGCGGAGGGGCGGTCGCCGGAGAGTTCCCGGTGGGCGGCGGCCCGCAGGAGGAGGGCTTCCGCGTCCTCGGGGTAGAGATCGGCGGTCCGCTCCAGGCGGGCGGCTTCGGCGGTGTGGTCGACGTTTTCGGCAGGCGTGTCGGGGCGCATGGGGGACACCGTACTGCCGGTGGGTGACGAAGGTGAGACGGCCTCCGGTTGTGGGGCGCCCCGGCGCGGGGGTGGGGGCCTGGGGGGTGAGGGCGGCGGGGGTGCCGGGCGGGGCCTACGCTTCGGTGCGGGCGAGCGACCGAGGGGGCGGGAGCGTGCGCAAGGCGTTGACCACCGGGTGTCTGGTAGTGCTGATGATTCCCGCCGTGCTGCTGGCGTACTTCTGGTACTCGGTCTGGCAGGCCGGGCACGAGAACGACCGGCGCCGGCAGGAGGCTCACGACTCGCTCCTGCGCCAGGCCCGGGCCGCTGCGGACCGGACCGTCGGCGCGCTGGACGAGAGCGCCGCGGGCGGCAACGGCGGCGCGGACGTGCTGACGGGCGTGATCTGGGAGCACACCGGGACTCCCGTCATCTCGTACGACGAGGAGCGGCGGGTGTTCACCGCCGTCGGGCTGCGGTCCGCCGAGTACACGGAGGAGATGCAGCTGCTCGGCGGTGGGCCGGACATGGTCCAGCGCTGCTTCGTCTCCTCCTATGTACGCCGTCCTGGCGCGGGGTGGACCTCGAAGGTCACCGAGCGGGACATCGAGGCGTGTCGGGGGAGCCGGCAGATCGAGAGCTCCGTGCGGTTCGTGCGCACGGCCATGGAGGGATGGGAGGCGGACGGCCGGTTCACGCGCGCGGGTCTGCAGCGCGTCCTCGATCCGGTCGGCCGGGCGGACGACGAGAGTCGTTTCGTCGTTCGGAGCGTCGTCCGGCGGGGGGAGAACGTCGTCGCTGTGGTTCTCGTCCGGGACACGGGCCTGGGCGGGGGTTCGGGTGGTGAGGGGGCGGTGGTCGAGCAGTGCTATCGCCTTCAGCGGGTCCTTGGTTCCGGCGGGGGTGTCGTGGAGCCGGTGACCGCCGTTCCCGTGGTGGTCTGCTGAGGCTCCGGGGCGGTGCTTCGGCCTCTGGAGCTGTGGGGTGGTGGGGGCGGTCCGGTGGACAGGGGGTGACCGGACAGAAGTTGGCGTGATCGGGTGGGGTTCTTCATATGGTCCTCACAGGCAGCGTCAATAGCGTCGCGCGCATGACAAAACCACTCCACGAGGAGCCCGACAACGCCGCCGTCTCCCGTCTCCTGCCCCGCCGCCGCATGCTCGGCCTCGGCGCGGCCGGTGCCTTCGCCCTCACCGGGTTCGGAGCCGCGCACGCCCTCGCCCGGGACGCCTCCACCGGCGCCGACGCCGTCGAGAAGGCCAAGGCCGCGGCCCTGGCCTTCAGCGCGTGCATGGAGCTGACCACCGAGCAGATGGAGGGCCCCTACTACCTCGACTACGAACTCTTCCGGTCGAACGTCGTCGAGGACCGCACCGGCATCCCCCTCCTCCTCGTCCTGCGCGCGGTCGACGCCGTGACCTGCGAGCCCATCCGCCACTCGGCCATCGAGATCTGGCACTGCGACGCCTCCGGCGTCTACTCCGGCTACACCGACAACGGCAACGGGGGCGGCGGCACGCCCCCCACCGAACCGCCCGGCACCCCGCCCACCGACGCGCCGACCGGCCCGCCCCCGGGCGGCGGTGGCGGGCACGCCACCCCGACCGACGACCTGACCTGGCTGCGCGGCATCCAGATGACCGACCGCCACGGCTTCGTCACCTTCCGGACCGTCTTCCCCGGCTGGTACGCCGGGCGGGCCGTCCACGTCCACACCAAGGTGCACACCGGCGGCACCCGCACCTCCGAGGGCTACACCGGCGGACGCACCTGCCACACCGGGCAGTTCTACTTTGCCGAGGAGTCGGTGGAGGCCACCGAGACCATCGCCCCCTACTCGGCGAACACCGCGCGGCGGGTCACCCTCGACGAGGACGGCATCTACCCGGGGACCGGCACCCAGGGCGGTCTGCTCCGGCTCGTCCACGACAAGCGGCACATCGAGCGCGGCGTCGTCGGCCACATCACGATGGCCGTCGATCCCGAAGCCACCAACGACGGCGACCTGCCGCCCGGCGGGCCCGCGCCCACCGCGTCGCCCTCCCCTTCGTCCGGCGCCTGACGTACGGAGTCCGAGGCAGTGTCCGGCACGTACGGGTGAACATCCGGTTCCCGGAACCATCCCGGACGTGCCGGACGTTGATGTGCTGCCGGGCCCGCGCTCGATCGGGATCCGGTGGATCCGGGGCGGGTGTCGAGGGGAGGGGCGGGCGATGCGCGGTCGGGTGGCCATGCGGTCCGTCGCCGTGCTGCTTCCCCTCGTCCAGGTCGTCCTGGTGCTGGTGGCGGTCGCCGGCGGCCTCTCCGTGGCCGATGTCGCGACCGCCGCGGCCGGTGCCGCGCTCGCCGCCTGCGTGGTCGTCCTCGCGCGCAGCGCGCCCGCCGTGGCGCCCACCCGGGTGCGTACGGCCATACGCGACCGTGACCGGCGTACGGCCTTCCTGCCCCAGCGCGACCCCGACGCCAAGGGGCGCACCAGACCCCGGGCACCCGGGCACGCCCTTCCGGCGACCGCCGCGTAGGGCGCTGCTTCCTTACCTTCACCACGCCCCGCTGCGGGTCGTCATGCCGCAATCCGTACGTCCGTCCCGGACTTCCCGGGACTTCCGGCACGACGAGACCCCCGGAGGGCTCACCCATGACCGTTTTCGCCAGCCTGGTCGAGCGCCTGGCCGACCTGCTCCAGCCGTTGTTCGGCGTCTCCGCGGCGGCCGCCGCGATCGTCCTGTTCACCGCGTTCGTACGACTCCTCGTCCACCCCCTGTCGCGGGCCGCCGCACGCGGGCAGAAGGCCCGGACCGCGCTTCAGCCGCGCATCGCCGAGCTGCGGCGCAGGCACGGGCGCGATCCCGAGAAGCTGCGGCGGGCCGTGCTGGAGCTGCACACGCGGGAGAAGGTGTCGCCGCTGTCCGGGTGCCTGCCGAGTCTGCTGCAGGTGCCGGCGTTCTTCCTGATGTACCACCTGTTCTCCAGCGAGGAGATCGGCGGGCGGGCCAACGGGCTCCTCGACCATCAGCTGTTCGCGGCGCCGCTCGGGGGGCGGTGGGCGGACGCGCTCGGGGACGGCGGGGTGTTCGGCGGGGCCGGGGTGGTGTACGTGGGGTTGTTCGCGGTCGTTGCCGTCGTCGCGTGGTTCGGGTACCGGTTGTCGCGGCGGATGATGGCTGCGCAGTCCGCGACGGCGGGTGTCGGCGAGGGGGAACAGGTTCCTGGGCTGGGGGCGGTGACGAAGGTGATGCCGTTCATGTCGTTCTTCACGCTCGTCAGCGTGGCGGTCATGCCGTTGGCGGCGGCGCTGTATGTGGTTACCAGTACGACGTGGGGGCTGGTGGAGCGGGCCGCGCTGTACCGGTGAGGGGGCGGGGCGCGCCCGGTTCAGTACGCGAACGGGGCGGCACCGTAGGGGCCGCCCCGGCGGCGGGGCTCAGCCGGGGAGGAGCGGACGGCTCGGCCGGATCTCGCGCAGGTACACCAGCACGTCCGCCGACCTGAGCAGGTTGACCCGGTCCGGGTCCCGCGGCCAGTGCGTGCCGATCTCCCGTTTGGGACGGGCGTGGTCCAGCCAGGAGCGCACGGCGGGCGGCGCGGTGCGCAGGTCCAGGTACCAGTTCCGGTGCCCCACCCGGTCCAGGACGAGCTCGACCGAGCCGGCCGCGGCCGGTCCCGACCGGAACACCTTCACGTCCTCGGGACGGGGGGCGGCGACGCCCGTGCCGGTGGCGTTGAAGGAGCCGTGGCCGAAGGCCAGGCCCACGGCGCGGTAGGAGTCCCCGAGCGCGCGGCGGAGCAGGCCGCCCTGGATGACCGGGTAGTCCGGGTCGAAGCCCTCCAGGTACACATGGCCGTCGTGGGCGGCCAGCACCGTCCGGGCACCGGTGTGCCGGAGCCACCAGAGGGTGTTCTCCGCCATCACGGTGTCGCGGTAGGCCAGGGCGCGGCGTTCCTCGGCCGGGTCGTCGTAGTCGAAGGCGTTCTGGCGTGCGACCTGGTGGACGACCTCCGCGTTCCGCACCGCGCGCAGGTGGTCGCCCCGGGTCGCGGTGAGCCCGGCGAAGCTCCGGGCGCGCAGCAGCTCCAGGACGCGCCCGGTGCGTGCGGCCTTCTCCTGCCGCACGGCCAGGGGCTCCTCGAGGGAAGCCGCCATGTGCTCACCGGCGGGCAGGGTGGGGCGCAGGCCCCGGTACAGGCGGGTGACGGTGGGCAGCAGGTCGGGGTGGGCGTGCCGGACGTGGTCGAGGACCCGGTCGTACAGTTCCGGGCCGACGTGACTGCTGTCGTTGCCGGCGAACCTGAGCGGATCGCCGGGGTGGGCCACGTTGTACGCGCGCATCCAGCGGATCAGGTCCAGTACCTCACGGGTGCGCATGAACAGGTAGGCGTCCTGGAACTCCTCGGACATGATCCGGGCCGGGTCGCCGCGACCGGTGAGCAGATGGTCGTCCAGACGCAGCCCCGCGCTCCAAGGGGCTTCGAGGACGAAGGAGCGGAAGCCCTTCTCCTCGACCAGGTACCGCAGCACCCGGTGCTGGAGGGCGAGGAAGTCGTGCGAGCCGTGGGCGGCCTGCCCCACGCCGACCAGCCGGGCGTCGCCCACCGCCGCCCCCAAGGGGCGCAGGTCGTCGAGGGGGCCGGTGGGCTCCACGGTGCGCAGCGGACGGGCCGCCTTGCGCAGGGCGGGCAGCAGGCCGGTGGACGTCCCCGGCGCACGGGCCCGCTGTCCGGCCCCTTCACGGGCGAGTCCCGCGCCCGGCCGGATCTCGCGCAGGTGCACCACCAGGTCCGCCGACCGCAGCAGGTTGACCCGGTCACCGGGCGGCGGGAAGTCCGTGCCGATCTCGCGCTTGGGCCGGGTGACGTCCAGCAGGGCGCGGGCGTCCGGCGGCGCGGTGCGCAGGTCGGCGTACCAGCTTTGGTGGCCCACCCGGTCCAGGAGGTGCTCGACCGAGCCGGGTTCGGGGGGCTCCACCTCGAACCGCCGGACGTCGCCGTCGGCCGGGTTCTGCAGGCCCTGTGCGGTGGCGCGCACGGCGCCCCTGCCGAAGGAGAGACCCACCGCCAGGTAGCCGTCGCCGAGGCGCCGCTGGAGCACCGCGCCCTGGGCGAGGGGCAGGCTGGGCGTGGAACTGCGCTTGTACAGATGGCTGTTGTGTCCGCCCAGCACCAGCCGGTGGCCGGTGTGCCGGTGCCACCACAGGGTGTTGTCCGCCATGGCGGTGTCGCGGTGGACCATGGCCCGCGGTACGGCCCGGGGGTCGCTGAGGTCGAAGGCGTACAGCCGCGCCACCTGGTCGATGACCCTGGCGTGCTGGACCGTCAGGTCGTGGCCGCCGTCCCTCCCGGCGGGCTCGCGGGCGCGCAGCAGCTCCAGGACGCGTCCGGTGCGTTCGGCCGCCGCGCGGCGCTCGTCCAGCGGCGCGGTCACGACGGCGCGCATCCACGCACCGGCGGGCAGGGTGGGGCGCAGCCCCCGGTACAGGCGGGTGACGGTGGGCAGCAGGTCGGGGTGGGCGTGCCGGACGTGGTCGAGGACCCGGTCGTACAGTTCCGGGCCGGCGTGACTGCTGTCGTCGCCGGCGAACCTGAGCGGATCGCCGGGGTGGGCGACGTTGTACGCGCGCATCCAGCGGATCATGTCCAGGTACTCCTGGCTGTGCAGCAGCAGGTAGGCGTCCTGGAACTCCTCGGACATGATGCGGGCCGGGTCGCCGCGACCGGTGAGCAGATGGTCGTCGAGGCGGGCGCCCGCGCTCCAGTTGGCCTCCAGGACGAAGGAGCGGAAGCCCTTCTCCTCGACCAGGTACCGCAGCACCCGGTGCCGGAAGGCGACGAAGTCGTGGGAGCCGTGGGCGGCCTCGCCGATGCCGACCACGACGGCGTCACCGACCGCCCTCCCGAAGGGGCGCAGGTCCTCGAAGGGGCCGGTGGGCTCGATGGTGCGCAACGGACGGGCGGCCTTCTCGAGGGCCGGCGGCGCGGGGGACGGCAGTGCGTCGCCGGCCGCCGTGGGAGACCGGTCCGAAGCACCGGGGTCGCCGCCGGCCGGGACGGCGGCGACCGTCCCGCACATGACGGCTATGCAGACGAGGAGCGCGGCGGCCGGCCGCCGCGACAGCGAGGGTGCCATGACGCCAGCCTCCCCGCCGGGGCGTCGCGCCGCGCCCCGAGTGTCACCCGGCCGGAGCAGCGCCGCGGGCAAGGGGCGGACCCGGCAGGGCACCTGCGGGATCCTCCAGTGCCCTGCGGACCCGGCAGGGCTCGTGCGGGACCCGGCAGGGCTCGTGCGGGAGGCGCCCGGCGGTGCCTACGGGCGGGCCAGGAAGCGCTCCAGGGCTGCCACCACCAGTTCGTGGTCTTCGAGTTGGGGGAGGCCTGAGACGGTGATCGCGCCTATGACGCCCGTGCCTTCGAGGGTGAGGGGGAAGGAGCCGCCGTGGGCCGCGTAGGTGTCGGGGTCGAGGCGGGAGGAGGCCTCGAAGGTGGTGCCCTTGGCCCGGTGGCGGGCGCCCACCAGGTAGGAGGCGGAGCCGTAGCGTTCCACCACGCGGCGCTTGCGGGCGATCCAGGCGTCGTTGTCGGGGGTGGAGCCGGGCAGGGCGGCGTGGAAGAGCTGCTGGCCCGCGCGGTGGATGTCGATGGCGACGGGGGCCCGGCGCTCCCGCGCCAGCTCCACCAGCAGGGAGCCGAGCGCCCACGCGTCGTCGTAGGTGAACTGCGAGAAGACCAGGCGGCGTTCCTGCGCCTCCAGCTCCTCCACGGTCGGGGTGGTGGTCACAGCGTCACCGTCACCTTCTCCAGGGCCGACCGGCGGGCGGCCTCCAGTACGTCCAGGGTGGCGGCCGCCTCCCGCGCGGTCACCGGATTGGGGGCGCCCTCCAGCAGGGCCTTCGCCACGGCCGCGTAGTAGGCGGGGTAGTCGCCCGGGAGGGTCGGTACGGGGCTGCCGCCGCCGGTCACCGGGGACTCCCCGGCGCCGACGCGGCCCCACAGCTCCTCCGGCTCCGTGCCCCAGTCGGCGCCGGCCGTGCCGGGGCGGTCGCCGTCGCGCAGGGCCGCCTCCTGGGGGTCGAGGCCGTGCTTGACGTACCCCGCCTTCGAGCCCAGGACGCGGAAGCGCGGGCCGAGCTGGGCCGTGGTTGCGGAGACGTAGAGGTGGGAGCGGACGCCGTTGGTGTGCGTCAGCGCGATGAACGTGTCGTCGTCGGTCTGCGCGCCGTCACGGCGGACGACCGCCTCCGCGTACACGGCGGTCACCGGGCCGAAGAGGACCAGCGCCTGGTCGACGACATGGCTGCCGAGGTCGTAGAGCAGACCGCCGATCTCCGCGGGGTCGCCGGACTCCCGCCAGCCGCCCTTGAGCTGCGGACGCCAGCGTTCGAAACGGGACTCGAAGCGGTACACGTCGCCGAGTTCGCCGTCGTCGAGCAGCTTGCGCAGGGTGAGGAAGTCGTTGTCCCAGCGGCGGTTCTGGAAGACGGAGAGGAGCAGGCCGCGCTCCTCGGCGAGCGCCGCCAGCTCGCGGGCCTCGGCCGCCGTGCCGGAGAGCGGCTTGTCGACGACCACCGGTAGACCGGCCTGGAGGGCGGCCTTGGCGAGGGGGACGTGCGTCTTGTTCGGGGACGCGATGACGATCAGGTCCAGCTCGCCGGAGCGGGCGAGGAGCTCGTCCGGCGTCGCGGCGACGCGTACGTCCGGGAACTCGGCGCGGGCCCCCCGCTGCCGCTCCGGGTTCGAGGTGACGACCGTGTCGAGCGCGAGGCCCTCGGTCGCGGCGATCAGCGGGGCGTGGAACACGGAACCCGCGAGGCCGTAGCCGACGAGGCCGACGCGGAGGGGAGTGACAGTCATGCACCTACTTTCGCAACGCTGTTGCCAAAGTGCAAGCAGGAGGGAGAATGGCCCGGTGAACAGGACCAACGACGGCAGCGGCGGGACCCCGCTGGGGGTCAACCTGCTCGCCCTGCGCAGCCACAACACCGCGCTCGTGCTCGACCTGCTGCGGACCGCGGGGGCGGAGGGGATCAGCCGGCTGGAACTGGCCGAGCGCACCGGGCTGACCCCGCAGGCGGTCAGCAAGATCACGGCGCGGCTGCGGGAGGACGGGCTGGCGGCGGAGGCGGGGCGCCGGGCGTCCACGGGCGGCAAGCCGCGCACGGTGCTGCGCCTGGTGCCGGAGGCCGGGCACGCGGTGGGCGTGCATCTGGACCGGGACGAGGTGCGGGCGGTGCTGGTCGACCTCGACGGGACGGTGGTGGACCGGCGCGGGGGGCCGCTGGACCTGGGCGCGGGGGCGGAGGCGGTACTGGCGCGGGTGGCCGGGATGGTCGAGGAGCTGCGGGCGCCGGGGCGGCCGGCCGGGGCGGGCCGGTCCCCGCTCGGGGTCGGGGTCGCGCTGCCCGGGCCGCTCGACCACGGGAGGGGCGTGCTGCACCGGGTCACCGGCTTCCCCGCGTGGGACGGCTTCCCGCTGCGGGACGCGCTGGCGCGGCGGCTCGGTGTGCCGGTGGTCGTCGACAAGGACACCAACGCGGCGGCGCTGGGGCTCGCGGCGGGCGGCGAAGGGGGCTCCTTCGCCTATCTGCACCTCGGTACGGGGCTGGGGGCGGGGCTGGTGATCGGGGGGAGCGTGCACCGGGGGCCGCGGACCGGGGCGGGGGAGTTCGGGCACCAGGTGGTGCAGCTGGACGGGCCGCGGTGCGGGTGCGGTGACCGGGGGTGCGTGGAGGCGTTGTGCCTCGCGGCGGTCGGCCGGGGGGAGACGGGGGAGGCGGCTCGGGTGCTGGGGGTGGGGGCGGCGAATCTGGTGGGGCTGCTGGACATCGATCGTGTGCTGCTCGGGGGGCGGACGGTGGAGGGGGAGCCGGAGGTGTTCCTGCGGGGGGTGCGGGGGGTGCTGGATGCGCGGGCTCGGCGGACCGGGGACGCGGCGGTGCCGGTACGGGTGGTCGGGGGCGAGGTCGCCGAGGGGGCGGCGCAGCTGGTGCTGGCGCCGGTGTTCGGGCGGGGGGACGGGTAGCGCCCTCGCGGTGCCTGGTGCCCGGCGCGGGGGTGGGCCGGGGGTGGGTTCGCACGGCCCGGCGCTTGCGGGGTGCCGTCGCGCCCACCCGTGCCGCCCTGCGGCACGATTGCCCGCGGAAGCGGGGACGCGAGGGCGCGGGGCGGGCGCGGGTGCGGGGGCGCGGGGTGCCCGCGGGGGCGGGGGCGGGGGTTGGGGTGGGGTCAGACGAGGTCGACCAGGTCGGCGATGGAGTCCACTACGCGGGTCGGGCGGTACGGGTAGCGGCCGATGTCGTCCTTCGTCGTCAGGCCCGTGAGGACGAGGAACGTCTCCATGCCGGCCTCCAGCCCGGCCAGCACGTCCGTGTCCATCCGGTCACCGATCATGGCGCTGCTCTCGGAGTGCGCCCCGATGACGTTCAGACCGGTCCGCATCATCAGCGGGTTCGGCTTGCCGACGAAGTACGGCTCCTTCCCCGTGGCCTTCGTGATCAGCGCGGCCACGGAACCCGTCGCGGGCAGCGCGCCCTCGGGCGAGGGGCCGGTGTTGTCCGGGTTGGTGGCGATGAACCGGGCCCCGTCGTTGATCAGCCGGATGGCCTTGGTCAGCGCCTCGAAGGAGTAGGTACGGGTCTCACCCAGGATGACGAAATCGGGGTCGGTGTCCGTCATGACGTAGCCCGCCTCGTGCATGGCCGTCGTCAGGCCGGCCTCGCCGATGACATAGGCGGTGCCGTTCGGGTGCTGGGTGTCCAGGAAAGTCGCCGTGGCGAGGGCGGAGGTCCAGATGTTCTCCACCGGCACCTCGAGCCCGATCCGGTTCAGGCGGGCGTGCAGGTCCCGGGCCGTGTAGATCGAGTTGTTGGTGAGGACCAGGAACGGCCGCCCCGAGTCCCGCAGCTTCTTGATGAAGGCATCGGCGCCGGGCACCGGCACCCCTTCGTGCATCAGGACGCCGTCCATGTCGGTGAGCCACGAGGTGATGGGCTTGCGCTCTGTCATGGTGGCGGACTCCTGCCGTGCGTGGGCCATGGGACGCCTCATGCTATGCAGTCGCCGCGCAAACCTCATCCGCCCCCACCCTCACCCGTACGGCGCAATCGCCGCACGTCCGGGGATGCGGCGCCGCAGAACGCGCGGCAGGCTCCAGGTGTCTGGAGGTTCACGATGTGTTCCCAGCTAGTCGCTCTCCGCACGGACTGATCATGTCCGAAACGGAACGCTTCCCGTCCGGTACCGGGCGGCTGCTCGCCGGTGTGGCCTGGGTGGTGCTGCTGCTCGGGCTGTGGCTGTGGGGCCGCGGGCCGGGCGACGTACCCGCCGGGGCGGCCGGGACCGCCGTCGGCGACATGGCGGCGGCCGGGCGCCCGCCCCGGGTCGTACTGCCGCCCGCCCACCCGCCCCGGGCCGCCGCCGAGCCACGGCGGCTCGACATCCCCGCCCTCGGCATCCGGCTGCCGGTGACACAGGACGGGCACGGCCGGCCCGGTGCGGTCGGCTGGCACGCGGACGGGGTCGCGCCGGGCGAGCCGGGCGCCGCGCTGATGACGGCGTCCTCCGGCCTTCGGGGGGCGGGCACGCTCGAGCCCGGCCGGAAGATCCGGGTGGCCCGCGCGAACGCCGCGACCGCCGAGTTCACCGTCGAGGACGTCCAAGTCCGCCCCGGCGAACGGTTCGACGCCCGGCAGGCCCACGAGCCGCGCCGCGCGGGACGGGCCGAACTCCTGCTGGTGGTCTGCGGCGAGGACCCCGGCCCGACCGGCGGCGGCTGCACGGCCGACGCGGTCGTCTCGGCGTATCTGACCGCAACCGGGCCCTGAACCGACCCGGCAGAAGCCACGCCCCACACCTGACCCGGCCGGCGGCCCGCTCCCCGGAGGCCGCCGACCGGGCCGGTCCTCGACCGCGCGGGGCCCGGGCCGCGGGAGTGGCCCGGGCCGCCGGCGCGGGAGGCAGCGGGGGAGTCGTGGTGCGCGGGGCACCGGCCGGACGGTCGGCACGACTGTAGAACGAAAGACGTGCCCGGCCCAAGGGGCGAATGACGCCAAGTCCCGTGCCGACAGCGGTCCGTGATCTCCGCAGGTGACTCGGCCGCCCGCACGCGCCACCACCGCCCTGCGGCCCCGTGGAGCCGTGCTGTAACAGGTCACGGACAAGGCGGGCTCGGCCTCGGTGGCGTCGCGGGACGTATGTCAGGATTGGGGCTCGGAGCACATGGAACAAGTGCACCCAAGGGGGGCTTGATGCACGGCAGCAGGGGGGTCGGGGCGTTCGCCGGGAGGAAGCGGGCGTCCGCGGTGGTGCTGGGGGCGGCACTGCTGATCACGGGGTGTTCCTCCTCCGACGACAAGGGGGGCGAGCCGGACGCCGGCGCGGGGATCACCCAGCAGCCGAAGGACTCGGACCCGTTTTGGGTCAACCCGGACGGCAACGCCGCGCGGCAGGTCGCCGCACTGGAGAAGGACGGCAGGAAGGCCGAGGCCGGCCAGATCCGCAAGATAGCCGAGCAGCCCGTCGCCGAGTGGATCAGCCCCGAGAACCCCGAGGAGCAGGCCCGCGGCTTCACCGAGGCCGCGGACAAGGCGGACCGCACGGCGCTGCTGGTCCTCTACAACATCCCGCACCGCGACTGCGGCCAGTACTCACAGGGCGGCGCCTCCGACGGCAACGCCTACCGCGACTTCGTCGACGGTGTCGCCAAGGGCATCGGGGACCGTCCGGCGACCGTGATCCTCGAACCGGACGCGGTGCTGCACCTGGTGGACGGCTGCACCCCGGAAGAGTTCCACGAGGAGCGCTACGACCTCCTCAAGGGCGCCGTCGCCAAGCTGAAGGGCCTGAAGAACACCAAGGTCTACCTGGACGCGGGCAACGCCGGCTGGGGCAACCCCGACCAGATCCACGAACCGCTCAAGTGGGCCGGCGTCGACCAGGCCGACGGCTTCTCGGTGAACGTCTCCAACTTCTACTCCACCGAGGAGTCCATCGCCTACGGCAAGCGGCTCTCCGCCAAGACCGGCGGCAAGCCCTTCGTCATCGACACCAGCCGCAACGGCAACGGCCCCTACACCGCAGGCGCCGCCGACGAACGCTGGTGCAACCCGCCCGGCCGCGCGCTCGGCGAGACCCCGACGACGAAGACCGCCGACCCCCTGGTCGACGCCTACCTCTGGGTCAAGCGGCCGGGGGAGTCGGACGGCGAGTGCAAGGGCGGCCCCAAGGCGGGCCAGTGGTGGGCGGACTACGCCCTGAAGCTCGCCAGGTCCACCGGCTGACGGGGCGTCGGGGGTGACCGCCGGGACGGTCACCCCCACTGCCGCCGTACGCGAAAGGGGCGTCCTCCGTGGTGGAGGACGCCCCTTGTTTGCGCCGTGTCCTACGGCACCCTGACCCACTGGGCCTTGCTGGGCGTGCCGTCGCCGTCGTTGACGAAGAGCATGTACCAGCCCGCCTGGACCAGGTTCCGCCCCTTCGGCACCGTCACCGTCAGCTTGTCGCCGTCGGCCTCGAAGTCCAGCGCGATCGACCGCTGGTCCACGTCGGTGACATGGGTCGAGGCGCTCGGCCGGATCAGCCGGACGCTCTTGACCGACGCCGCGTCCTTCGAGGTGAACGTCGCGCTGCCGCCGCGGGCCACGGTCTTCGGGCCCCCCGACAGATCAGGCTGCTCGTTTTCCCCGTACAGGTACGGCGGCGTGTAGATCTCGATGCGCTGCTCGAACTCGCCCGGCTTGGTGTTGGCCTTGTCGGCGTAGAGCGAGTCGGAGCCGAAGAACATCACCCGGCCGTCGGGCAGCAGGATCGAGCCCGAGTGGTAGTTGCGGCCCACCAGCGGGTCGGCGACCCGCCTGAGCTCGTTCTTCTTCGTGTCGTAGATCCGCGCCTGGAGGATGTTGGAGTCACCGCGGCCGCGGTAGTCCTCCGAGCCGCCGGAGATCAGCACCTCGTCGTTGGGCAGCACCGAGGCCTGCGGGTAGCGGGTGCCCTTCTCCAGGGAGGGCCCGTCGACGAACTCCGGGTCGTCGGCCCCGAGGTCGACGATCCTGGTCTTCTCGCTTGCCAGCTCGGACTCGCCGACCCCGCCGCCGCCGATCACCATGTACTTCTCGTCCTGCGCCGGCGGCAGCAGCACCGTGCCGGACGTCTCCATCATGTCGGGGTCGCTCAGCCCGGGGATCTTCTCGAACTTGTTGGTCTCCACGTCCCAGACGCCCGGCTCGCGGCCCACGTCGTCCGGCCCGTAGCCGGCGTTCGAACCCGAATAGAACACCTTGCCGTTCTGCATCAGGAACAGCGCCGGGTACGTCGGGAACTGGCGGACCTTGTCGGTGTAGGTCCACTCCTTGGTCTCCGGGTCGTAGACCTCGTTCTTGCCCGGGACCAGCTGCCCGATGTCGTCGAGTCCGGAGACGCTGAGGATCTTCCCGTCGCTCAGGGTGGTGAGCGTCGGGTACCAGCGGGCCTCCTTCATCGGGTCGACCTTGATGTACTTCTCGGCGACCGGGTCGAACTCGAAGGCGTCCCGGATCCCCTGGAAGTCCTTCTTGTCCAGGGCGAGCTTCTCCGCGATGCCGTACGTGTTGCGCGCGTCGGCGCCGGACAGGCCCCGCACCGTGTAGTTGTCCTGCGTGCCGGTCTCGTACTTGGCGCCCTCCTGCTGCGCCTCGACGTAGATGCGGCCCACGCCCGCGGTGGTGCCCAGGAACTCGCCGGTGACCGGGTCGAAGTCCTTCTCGGCGCGCGGGACGAGCACCGGGTCCTTCGAGACGAAGGTCTTGCCGTTCTCCTTGCCCGTGAACTTCGTGCCCGCGGGCAGGGTGATCGGCTTGTCCGGGTTCTCGTTGTGGACGAGCATCAGGCCGCCGGCCTTCTTCACGTCACCCTTGAGCTTCTCGTACCGCTTCGTGCCGCCGGCGATCAGCAGATTGCCGTTGGCGAGCTGGGTGTGGCCGGTGCAGAACAGGTCGGAGGGGGTCGGCACCTTCTTGATGGTCCCCTTGACCGGGTCCCAGATCCGGGTGTCGTACCTCTTCGCGTCGAAGTTGTCCTGGTCGTTGCCCGACCCCGCGACGAGCAGCACCTTGCCGGTGCGCAGCAGCGCCGCGTGGATGGTGTTCTGCCGGTACTCCTCGGGGAACTCGACGATCTCCCACTTGCCGTTCGCGGCCTTGTACTCCGGCTGATCGATCTTGTACTGGTGGTATTTCTCGGTCCCGAAGCGGTACAGCCACGGCCCGTTCATTCCTGCCAGCGCCAGTACCACCGCCGTGCCTATCGCGAGACGACGGGCCCGACGGCGGCCTGCACGGTCCTTCATTCCTTACGTCCCCCAAGTCCACCAAGGGCGATCTGCATGGTCTGGTCGTTGCCGGGGTTGCCGCCCCCGGGCCCGCCCGGCCCTTCGGGACCCCCCGCTCCGCCCGGCGCTCCGTGCGAGCTGGCCCAGGTGGGCCGGGCGTGCGGCTGGTGGGCGTGCTGGTACGGGGCCTGCTGCTGCTGCGGCATCTGCGGCGGCTGCTGCGTCCGGGGCTCCTGCCCGGCGTCCGGCCGGCCGCCCGCGGCGTGCGCGCCGGGCTTCTTCCGGTCCTGCCGCATGCCGTGGCGCCAGGCGAACATCGGCGCGGCGGTGATCAGCAGGGCGAAGGTCGCCCAGATGACCATCGCCGGGTGCGAGTGGCCGTAGACGAAGCCCGCGGTGAGGGAACCGGCGAAGATCAGGATGAAGTACCAGTGGTAGCGGAAGGTTCCGAACCAGGTGTCCGGGCTGGCCGAGTCGCCCTTCGGGGTGACCACGAACTTGCTCTTCTTGCGCAGGACGGAGTCGATCAGCGCCTTCGCGTAGAGCGGCGCCGACAGCGCGGACATCACCATGCCGGCCACACCGCCGGAGCCCTCCGGCTCGTGCGGCGAGACGTTGTGCCGGCGGTTCCAGATGTACAGGCCGATCTGCAGCGCGGAGGCGTTGCCGTAGAGCATCAGCCAGATGGTGGGGTCGATGTTCACGCCCGAGGCGCCCAGGCCCAGGAACAGCGCGCAGCTGATCGCCGCGAGGATCCAGTTGAGGGCCGACATCGGGTAGAAGATGATCATCATCGTGTAGTTGAAGAGCTTGCTCGGCGGGAGCGAGTAGAAGCCCTTCCAGTACTGCCCGATGATCGTCTCGTACGTACCGCGCGACCAGCGCATCTGCTGGGTGAAGAAGTCGGTCCAGGCGTTGGGGCCCTCACCGACCGCGAGCACGTCCGGGGTGTAGACCGAGCGCCACTTCCTCCCCGTCGCCGGGTTCTTGTGGCGGTGCATCTCGAAGCCGGTCGCCATGTCCTCGGTGATCGAGTCGTACAGACCGCCGATCTGCTTCAGCGCCGTGATGCGCACGGCGTTGGAGGTGCCCACGAACATCGGCGAGCCGTAGCGGTTGCCGGCGCGCTGGATCAGGGCGTGGAAGAGGAACTGCTGGGACTCGGCGGCCTTGGTGACGAAGTTGTCGTAGTTGCCGTAGACCTGGGGGCCGATGACGAAGCCGACGTCCGGGTCGCGGAAGAAGCCGAGCATCCGCTCCAGGTAGTTCGGCAGCGGCACGTGGTCGGTGTCGACGGAGGCGAAGTAGTCGTAGTCGTCGCCGTGCGCGTCCAGCCAGGCGTTGTAGTTGCCGTGCTTGGTCTTCGCCCGGTGCGCGCCCTTCTTCTGGTTCCACTTGGCGACGCCCTTGCGGGAGAAGTGGTGCACGCCGAGCCGGGCGCAGACCTCCTTCACCTCCGGGTCGTCGCCCTCGTCGAGCAGCCAGACGTGCATGAGACCCCGGTGGCGGATCTTGACGGCCGCCTCCAGGGTCTTCGTCACCATCTCCAGCGGCTCCTTGCCGGGCACGAAGGAGGTGAGGAAGGCGACCCGGGTGCCGGTCTCGGGCACCACCGGGATCGGGTCGCGGGCGACCAGCGTGGCGTGCGCGTTGGACAGCACGTTCAGACAGCGGAAGAGCTCGATCAGACCGATCGAGACGAGCATGACGATGTCGAGGGCCGGCAGCCACTCGAACTCCACGTAGTCCCGCTCGGTCCAGTGCGAGGGCTGCAGCAGCCACACCAGCAGGACCAGCGAGAGCACCGGGGCCGCGGCCAGCATCAGCGCGATGCGGATGCGGTGCGGCTCCTGGCCGATCAGCGAGCGGTACTGGACCTTGTAGGGCTTGCCCGGGTCGGGCTGGGTGAGGGGGCCCGCGAGCCGGCTGTAGTGCTCGTAGTCGTATCTCGGCAGCGTCTTCTTGATCCGCCGGAACGCGCCCGTGTTCCAGTTCCGGTGTGGCGGCACCCTGAGCTGGGTGGTCTGGGACGGGTCGTCGTCCCGGTGGGCGCCCGTAGGCGTCGACGTCATGAGTCATCCCCCCAACACGCGGTGGTCCCCGCGTGTTCTGGTCGCTTCCGTACGTCCGCTCCGGTACCCCTCGACCGCCACAGACGTGTCAGTGGTCAACCGCTGTCACCACATCACGCACACCTTATAGACACGGCACAGCGCTGTTCCGGTTGCATGATGCCCCCCTCGGCATCGCCGCCCGAAGCGGGATCCCTCGTCCCGCATCGTCGGCAACCGGTTTCTTTCCCCCCAACCGCCGCGAAAGCGCAGCAACTTGAAGAACCCAGGTTCTACGGTGCCCATCATGATCGCAAGATGCGAAACACGGTGTTCACCGGCCATACGGGTCCATTGTGAAGGGTGGGGGAGGTCCGTGGGGCCGAAGTTCCATACGTGCGCCGAGTGGGTTGCGTTCAAGGGGCGCGAGAGGGTATCCGGCCAAAAACCGACGGGCCCCTCGTGTGCACGAGGAGCCCGTCCGCAGGTGCGCCGCCAGGGACTCGAACCCCGGACCCGCTGATTAAGAGTCAGCTGCTCTAACCAACTGAGCTAGCGGCGCGCGCTGACGGCGCAACTCTACAGGACCCCGGAGGGTGCCCCCGACCGCCGGCCACCCGGCCGCCTTACGGGGGCCACGCCGGCCACGGCCCCGGTCCACCGCGCGTACATCATTCGGACCGTCAACATGCGCGCCCGGAACAGGGTTGCGAAACTGCCCTCGTGCACGGAAGCGGAGAATTCGACCGGGAGCGTGAGGGGAATCGCATGGAGCCTCCGGTATTCGAGGAGATCGATCCGGCGGGCGACTGCGACTGTCCCGGCTGCGCGCACTGGCGGCGGGTGCTGCCGCAATCCCGCAGCGGCCGTTTCCCGGGCCATCCGGCGGCCCGCGGGACCGCTCTCGTCGTGGCCGCCGTGGCCTCCACCACCCTCGCCGCCCACGCGGCCCCCGCAGCCGTCCTCCCGCCCGCCGGTCCGGACGTCTTCGCAGGTGAGGAGCCCGGGACTCCGCAGGGTCCCCGCTCCCCGCTGCACGGCCCCGGCGGCCAGGCGGGCCCGCCCGCGGGCGCCGAGCGCCCCGCGCGGCTGCCCGCGACCACCCGGGCGGACATCATCGCGCGGGCCCGGACATGGGTCACCCGGAAGGTCCCGTACGGCGTGACCTCCTACTGGTCCGACGGTTACCGGCAGGACTGCTCGGGTTATGTCTCGATGGCCTGGGGGCTGCCCGGGAACGAATGGACCGGAAGCCTCGGCGATTACGCCGAGAGAATCACCAAGGCGGAACTCCAGCCGGGTGACGTGCTGCTCTACCACAACGCGGGCGACCCGTACGGCGGATCCCATGTCGTCCTATTCGGGGGCTGGACAGACGCTTCCCGTTCCCAGTACACCGCCTACGAGCAGACCGTCCCGCACACGCGTCGCAGGACCACCCCGTACGCCTACTGGAACAACTCCTCGCGCTACGTCCCGTACCGCTACAAAGGGGTGACCGACGGCGCGGCGCGGAGCACGGAGGCCGCGGGGCCGCCCGCCGCGGAGGGCCGTATCCCGTTCCCCGGAGTGGCCTATTTCGGCCCCGGCGCGGACAACCGGCACGTCGCCGAGCTCGGCCGACTGCTCGCCGGCCGCGGTGCCGGGCGCTTCCACCCCGCAGCTGACGGACCGCGCTGGACGGACGGGGTGCGCCGGGCGGTCCGGGCGTTCCAGGAGGCCCAGGGGTGGCGGGGGGCGGCGGCGGACGGGCTGCCGGGGCCGCTGACCTGGGGGCTGCTGGTCTCCGGCGGTGGCCGGGACGTTCATAGCGGAGATTCCGCTTCCGCTGCCGGGGGCCCTCCGTCCGGGTCCTCCCCGCACGGGGTGAGGGGCTATCCGGGCCGGGCGCTGTTCCGTCCCGGAGCCGTCAACGACCAGGTGACGCGGCTCGGGGAGCAGCTGGTGCGCAAGGGGTTCGGCCGGTACTACGCGGACGGGCCCGGGCCGCGCTGGAGCGAGGCGGACCGCCGCAACGTGGAGGCCTTCCAGCGGGCCCAGGGCTGGCGCGGCGGAGCGGCCGACGGCTACCCGGGCCCGGAGACCTGGCGGCGGCTCTTCCTCTCCTGACGTCCCGGGAACCCACGACGTCCCCGACCCATGACGTCCCGGGAACCCACGACGTCCCCGGACGACCGATGTGACGCATCTGGCGCGGAGGCTGGAGGCACGCATGACCACGACGACATCCCCGATCCCCGAGAACATCCCCGAGCCCGGCGGCCCGGCGGACGACGCCCCGCCGGACGGCGCGGCGGCCCGGCCGGTCCGGCTCATCCACACCGAGTCCACCACCGAGATCCCCGTCCACCTGCTGTTCCGCGACGCCCCCGAGCCGGCGTCGGTGCGGCTGCGGCCGGCCGTCGTCGCCCGCCGTGCGGACGAGGGCGGGCAGGGCACGGGCGGACGCCCGCGACCGCGCGGCCCGGCCGCCGAGCGGGCCCGGCCCGCCGTGCCGCGGATCGACCCCGAACTGGTGGAGCGGCCCGCCCGGGTGCTCCCGGGCGTCGTGGGGGTGTTCGCGGGGCTGTGCGGGGCGGCCGGCTGTGCGGCCACCTCGTGGTGGGCGGGGGTGCTGCCGCCGGTCGCGGCGGAGGTGCTCGGGCCCGCGGCGGCGCACGCGGGCGCGGGCGGGCTCGGTCCCGCGCAGTGGGCGGCGTACGCGGGGGCCGGGGCGCTCGGGCTGTTCGGCTTCGGCGGGCTGGCCCGCGGGCGGACCGGACGGGCCTGGGTGCTCGGTCTGTTCGGCCGTTACCGGGGGACCGTCCGGCGGACCGGGCTGCTGTGGGTCAACCCGCTGCTGCTGCGCCGCCGGGTGGACGTGCGGCTGCGGCACTGGCGCGGTGAGCCGATGCAGGCGGCCGACCGGAGCGGGGTGGCGCTGCGGGTGGCCGTCCTGGTGGTGTGGCGGGTGCGGGACACCGCGCGGGCGACGCTGAGCGTCGAGGACCACGAGTCGTATCTGCGCGCCTGCGTCGAGGCGGCGCTGCTGCGGGTGCCGGTGGCGGCGCCGGGCGCGAGCAGGGGGTCGGTGGACTCGGCGCAGGACGCGCTGACCCGGCTGGTGGCGGAGGACACCGCGCCGGTGGGGGTGGAGGTGTTCGCGGTGCGGCCGGTGCGGGTGGAGTACGCGCCCGAGGTGGCCGCCGCGATGCACCGGCGCCGGATCGCCGCGCTGGACGCCCAGCACCGGGCGAGCGTGCTCGGCTCGGTCGTGGATTCGGTGGAGGACACGGTGACCCGCCTCACCATGCGAGGGCTGGTGGAGCTGGACGACTACGAACGCAAGGCACTGGTGAAGGATCTGACGGTGGCGTTCTGCGCGGGACGGGGGGAGACGGGGCCGTGAACGCGCGGGGAACGGCCCCTGCGATTGGTATGGACATGTTCAACTGACGGCAATACTCTGCACTTGGTCTAGACCTGCACGCCTCACTGAAACCTCCCCCACGTTCTCCAGGAGCGGCAGCATGCGCACACGGACCAAGATGTACGCAGCCGCGGTGGGACTGGCCACGACCGGAGCGCTTGTGCTCTCCTCCGGTGGTGCCAGCGGCCACGGCTACACGGACCTGCCGGTCAGCCGGCAGAAGCTCTGCCAGAACGGCGCGGTGGCGAACTGCGGATCCATCCAGTGGGAGCCGCAGAGCGTCGAGGGCCCGAAGGGCTTCCCCGCCTCCGGTCCCGCGGACGGGCAGCTCTGCTCGGCCAACAACACGCGCTTCGCCCAGCTCGACAGCCCGAAGACCCCCTCGGGCGGCGCCTGGCCGACCACCCGGGTGTCGGGCGGCCAGAACTACACCTTCCGGTGGCAGTTCACGGCCATGCACGCCACCACCGACTTCAAGTACTACGTCACCAAGGCGGGCTGGAACCAGAACCACAACCTGTCCCGGTCCGACCTCAACCTCACCCCGTTCCTGACGGTGCCCTACAACGGGCAGCGTCCGCCGGCCACCCTCTCGCACAGCGGCCGGCTGCCGTCCGGGCTCAGCGGGCACCACGTGATCCTCGCGGTGTGGACGGTGAACGACACGGGCAACGCGTTCTACGCCTGCTCGGACGTGACCTTCTGACCCCGAGCGCGCAAAAGGGCCTCTCGCTCCCACGAGAGGCCCTTCGGTGTGCGCCGCCAGGGACTCGAACCCCGGACCCGCTGATTAAGAGTCAGCTGCTCTAACCAACTGAGCTAGCGGCGCATGACTCCCGCCGTCCGCTTCCGCGGTCGGCGACAGGGAAAATACTACCCGGTCCACGGGGGTGCTCCGGACCACCGCGGCGCCGCCCGGCGCAGGCGGCGTGGCATATGCCCGAGGCGCGCTCCGGGGAGCTGACCTCGGGCATCGCCCCGTGTACGCCCCGTAGCTACAGGACCGCGCTGAGGAATTCCCGGGTCCGGTCGTGCTCCGGCTCGCTGAAGATCTTCTCCGGCGAACCGGCCTCGATGATCCGGCCCGAGTCGAACATCAGTACCTGGTCCGAGATGTCCCGGGCGAAGTTCATCTCGTGGGTCACGCAGAGCATCGTGATGTCGGTGGAACGGGCGATGTCCCGCAGCACGTCCAGCACGCCGGCGACCAGCTCCGGGTCCAGGGCCGAGGTCACCTCGTCCAGCAGCAGCACCTGGGGCCGCATCGCCAGCGCCCGCGCGATCGCCACCCGCTGCTGCTGACCGCCGGACAGCTGCGCGGGGTGCTTGTCGAGGTGGTCGGTCAGGCCGACCATCTCCAGCAGCTCCCGCGCCCGCTCCTCGGCCTCGTCCTTGGACATGCCGAGCACGGTGACCGGGGCCTCGGTGATGTTCCGCAGCACCGTCATGTTCGGGAACAGGTTGAACTGCTGGAAGACCATGCCGATCTTCTTGCGGACCTCGCGGACCTGCTTCTCCGGCGCCGGGAACAGCTGCTCGCCGTCGACGGTGATGGTGCCCTCGTCCGGCTTGAGCAGCGTCATCAGCAGCCGCAGGATCGTCGTCTTGCCGGAGCCGGAGGGGCCGATCAGGGTGACGTGCTTGCCGGCGTTCACGGAGAAGTCCAGGTTGTCCAGGACCGTGTGGTCGCCGAACCGCTTGGTGACCCGCTCCAGGCGGATCAGCTCGCCGGTGCCGCGCGGGGTCCCGGGCTTCTTCTCGAACGGGGCGTGGGTGTCAGTGGACAAGGCGTCGCTCCAGGGCTCGCAGGGCAAGGGAGGCCAGGTAGGAGATGACGATGAAGGCGAAGCCGATCACCGTCAGGGGCTCGGTGAACTGGAAGTTCTGCTGCGAGAACAGCCGTGCCTCACCGAGCATCTCCAGCACGGTGATGGCCATCAGCAGCGGCGTGTCCTTCAGCATCGAGATGACGTAGTTGCCGAGCGCGGGCACCACCCTGCGCACGGCCTGCGGCAGGATCACCGCGGTCCACGTCCGGCGCAGCGGCAGGTTCAGCGCCGTCGCCGCCTCCCACTGGCCCACCGGCACGGCCTCGATGCCCGCGCGGTAGACCTGCATCGTGTACGTCGAGTAGTGCAGCCCGATGGCGAAGACACCGGTGGTGAGCGCCGAGAAGGTGATCCCCCACTCGGGCAGCACGTAGAAGAGGAAGAACAGCTGCACCAGCAGCGGGGTGTTGCGGACGAACTCCGTGACGGCGCCGACCGGCCAGGTCACCCAGCGCGTCGGCACCCGCATCAGCAGCGCCCACACCAGTCCCAGCACGAACGAGATCAGCGAGCCGAGGACCAGGATCTGCAGCGTGACGAGCAGACCGTCCCAGAAGTACGGCATGAAGTCGGAGACGGCGCTCCAGTCCCACTTCACGAGACACCACTTCCCTCGGGCACGCGCACGGCGGCGGTCTTCTTCTTCGGCGCCTTGCCGACCCCGGCCTTCAGCTTCTTCTCCAGACCGCGCATCGAACGGGTCAGCAGGAAGGCGATGACGAAGTAGATGAGCAGGATGTACGTGTAGATCTCCGCGCTCTCCTGCAGCGCCAGACGCACCAGGTTGCCGCTGAACGCCAGATCGCCCATGCCCATGATCGACACCAGCGCGGTGCCCTTGAGCAGCTCGATCAGCAGGTTGGAGAACGGCGGGATCATCTCCGGCACCGCCTGCGGCAGCAGGATCAGCTTCATCCGCTGCCACGGCGTGAAGCTGAGCGCGATACCGCCCTCACGCTGCGCCGGGTCGACCGCGGCGAGCGCGCCGCGCACGATCTCCGCGCCGTACGCCCCGTAGGTCAGGCCGAGTGCCAGCGTGCCCGCCCACAGCGGCACCAGCTGCCAGCCGAAGGCCGGGGGCAGCACGAAGAACACCCAGAAGATCATCACCAGCGCCGAGGTCCCGCGGAACACCTCGGTGTAGAAGCCCGCCAGGAAGCGGACGATCCACAGCCGGTGGGTGCGCGCGACGCCGACCACGAAGGAGACCGCCGTCGCCAGCAGCGAGCTGAGGACGAGCAGCTGGATCGTGACCCAGACGCCGTGGAGTACCAGTTCCCAGAGTCCCGATGTCATCCGCCGCAGAGCTCCTTCGCGGTCAGATCCGTCATCTCGTCCTCGGTGAAACCGAAGGGCTTGAGGATGCGGAGCAGCTCGCCGCTCTTCTTGAGCTTGGCCAGCTCGGCGTTGAAGGCGTCCCGCAGCTTCGTCTCGGTGGGGCGGAACGCGAAGGCGCCGCCGTCGACGTGCGGTTTCCCGTCGACGATCGGCTTGAAGGGCTCCGTGACCTCCGCCTTGCGCGACTTCTTCACCACCTCGCGGGTGGTGAGCGCGGTCCCGGCGAAGACGTCGACACGTCCGGCCTCGACGGCGTTCAGGCCGGCGACCTGATCGGGGACGATCAGGATGTCGCTCTCCTTGTACCCGGCCTCGACGGCGTACGCGATCTCCGCGTAGCCGGTGCCGGTGGCGAACTTCGCCTTCTTCTCGACGACGTCCTGGTACGAGCGCAGCCCCAGCGGGTTGCCCTTGCGCACGATGAACGAGTCGAGCATCTGGTAGTCGGGGTCGGAGAAGATGACCTGCTCGCAGCGCTCGGGATTGACGTACATCCCGGCGGCCACGACATCGAACTGCTGCGAGTTCAGCCCGGGTATCAGGGAGCCGAACTCGGTGGGCACGGGCTGCACCCGGTCCACGCCCAGCCGCTTGAATATCGCCTTCGCCAGCTCCGGCGCCTCGCCGGTCAGCTGGCCGTCCTTGCCGATGTAGCCGAACGGGATCTCACCCGCGATGCCCAGGCGGACGACACCGGCCGCCTTGAGCCGGTCCAGCAGGTCGCCGCCGCCCGTGGTCGCCGCCGTCGGGACCCGGGAGCAGCCCGCGGCACCCAGTGCGCCGAGCGCCGCGACCCCCGCGAGCAGCGATCGGCGTGAGGGCCCGGAGCTCTCTCGGAATCGTCTCAGTGGTTGCAGTGGTGGAGCCATGGCGGCGCGGCTACCCGAAGAGATGCGAGTTATTCCGGCCAGTTTCGGCCCCGTTCGGTGGTCCGGCGGTCTTGACCGGCGCGGGACGATGGGGGGCATGGCAGACAGATACCTCGAGATCTCCCTGGTCAAGCGTGGAATCACCTGCACGGCCCGGCTGCTCGACGACCGCGCGCCGATCACCTGCGAAGCCGTCTGGAAATCCCTCCCGCTGTCCGGTGACGTCTACCACGCCAAATACGCCCGCAACGAGATCTATGCCCTCTTTCCGCCCTTCGTGGAGGCGGAGCCGCCCCTGGAGAACCCGACAGTCACCCCCATTCCGGGTGATCTGTGCTATTTCTCCTTCGCGGGTGCCGAGCTGGGCGCCAAGTCCTACGGCTACGACCGCGAGGTCCGCCCCGGCACCACGGTCGTCGACCTGGCCCTGTTCTACGAGCGGAACAACCTGCTCCTCAACGGCGACGTGGGCTGGGTGCCCGGCATCGTCTGGGGCCAGGTGGTGGAGGGCCTCGACGCCATGGCCGACGGCTGCAACGACCTGTGGCGCACGGGCGCGGCGGGGGAGACCCTCAGCTTCCGGAGAGCGTGACCCCCGCCTCGTACAGCGTGTGGGCCACCCGCAGGACCAGGTCGTCGCGGTGGCGGGCGGCCACCAGCTGGAGCCCGATCGGCAGCCCGTCGGCGTCGGCGCCCACCGGCACGGTCGCGGCGGGCTGCTGGGTCATGTTGAAGGGGTAGGTGAACGGGGTCCAGCCCGTCCAGCGGTGGTGACCGGACCCCTTCGGCACCTCCGCGCCCGCCTCGAACGCCGTGATCGGCATCGTCGGGGTGACCAGCAGGTCGTAGGTGTCGTGGAAGCGGCCCATCCGGCGGCCGAGGTCCATGCGGACGTCCACCGCGGCCAGGTAGTCCAGCGCGGAGTGGCGCGCCCCGGCGGCGCGGATCTCCCGCAGCCCGGGGTCGAGCAGGGCCCGCTGGTCCCGGCCGAGGTGCTGGGTCACCCGCGCCGCCCCGGCGAACCACAGGGTGTGGAAGGCCTCCACCGGGTCGGCGAGGTCCGGGTCGGTCTCCTCGACGTACGCGCCGAGCCCGGCCAGCCGCTCCACCGCCCGCCGCACCGCCGCCGCGACCTCCGGAACCACCCGCACCTGCCCGCCCAGTGACGGCGAGTACGCCACCCGCAGCCCGCGCACCCCGCCCGCGAGCCCCTCGGAGAAGGACCCGGCGGCCGGTCCGAGCGCCGACCAGTCACGGGAGTCCGGACCGCCGATCACATCCATCAGCAGCGCCGCGTCCGCCGCGTCCCGCGTCATCGGGCCGACGTGCGCCAGCGTGCCGAAGGCGCTCGCCGGATACAGCGGCACCCTCCCGTACGTCGGCTTCAGCGCGAAGATCCCGCAGAACGCGGCCGGGATGCGGACACTGCCCCCGCCGTCCGTGCCCAGGGCGAGCGGTCCCGCGCCCAGCGCCACGGCCGCCGCCGCGCCCCCGCTGGAGCCGCCCGCGGTGCGCGCCGGGTCGTGCGGATTGCGGGTGACGCCGCTGAGCGGCGAGTCCGTCACGCCCTTCCAGCCGAACTCGGGGGTGGTCGTCTTGCCCAGGAACACCGCGCCGTGCTCCCGCAGCCGGGCCACCGCGGGCGCGTCCTCGTCCCAGCGGCCCGCCGGGTCGATCGTCAGCGAACCCTTCAGGGTGGGCGCCCCGCGCAGCAGCAGGATGTCCTTCACGGTGACCGGCACCCCGTCGAGCAGCCCGCGCGGCTCGCCGCGCCGCCACCGCTCCTGTGCCTCGGCGGCCCGCTCCAGCGCGTCCTCGGCGAGCAGCCGGACGAACGCGTTCACCTCCGGCTGCACCGCCTCGGCCCGCTCCAGCGCCGCCCGGGTCGCCTCCACCGGGCCGAACTCGCCCCTGCGGTAGCCGTCGAGGAGCCGTAGCGCGGTCAGTTCGGTGAGCTCGGTGACGTCGGACATCCACCCTCCTGGGAACGTCAGTGACCCGGTACATACCCACGTTGTTTGTCCACCACGTTCGGCAGCGGCTCGCCGGCCTCCCACAGCTCGTACAACTGCACGAACTGCGCGCCGAGTTCGTCCCGCCAGCCGACCGTGTCCCCGCTCATGTGCGGCGACACGACCAGCCCGGGGAGGTCCCAGAGCGGGCTGTCGGGGGAGAGCGGCTCCTCCTCGAACACGTCCAGCGCGGCCCCCGCGATCCAGCGCCGGCGCAGCGCCTCGGCCAGCGCGTCCTCCACGACCAGCCCGCCCCGGCCGACGTTGACGAAGTGCGCGGACGGCTGCATCACCCCGAACCGGCGGGCGTCGAACATGCCGTGCGTCGACTCCGTCAGCGGCGCGGCGGCGATCACCCAGTCCGCGCGGGCGAGCAGCCGGTCCAGTTCCTCGGGGCCGTGCACGCCCGGGCGGGGGGTGCGCCCGGTCAGGGCGGTCCGCACGCCCAGCGCGGTGAGGGTGCCGGCGATCGCCCGGCCGATCGGCCCGGAGCCGACCACCACGGCACGGGTGCCGGCGACGGTGCGGGACTCCCGGTGCCGCCAGGAGCGCTCCCGCTGGAGCTCCAGCGTCCGCGGCAGGTCCTTGGCGAAGGCGAGGACGAGGGCGGCGACGTACTCGGCGATCGGCCGGTCGAAGATTCCGCGCGCGTTGGTGACCACGGTGTCGGAGGCGGCCAGTTCCGGACAGAGCAGATGATCCACGCCCGCGCTCGCCGTGTGCACCCAGCGCGGCCGTGGGCCGCCGCCGGGCCACGCCCCGCGCACCGCGTGCGAGGCGAAGTCCCACACCAGCAGGACGTCGGCGGCCGGAAGGCGCTCGGCGAGGTGCGCCTCGTCCGTGTGCTCGACGCGCACCCGGCCGGCGAGGGCGCCGAGGCGCGGAAGCGGATCGGCGTCCAGGACGAGCAGCGTGGGGGTGGTCATGAGCAGCCGCATCTCCAGAGTGCTCGGCCCCCGCGGGGCGGGTGACGGCGAATTAACCGGGTGTTGACCGGCGGGTGACTCGGGCCGATTGACCACGCTGGCACCCGAACCTACCGTCGTCAACACGGACGTTCCCCGATCCGTTGCGTGCTCGTCTCCCAGGGTGAGGCCGGTGCTGACATGGACGTCTCCTTCCTCGGCGGACCCGGGCCGCAACGCGGTGTCGGCGTCGTCGCCCCGTTCGACTTCGCGCTCGACCGCGAGCTGTGGCGGTGGGTCCCCGACGAGGTGTCCCTGCATCTGACCCGAACGCCCTACGTGCCGGTCGAGGTGAGCCTCGACCTGGCCAGGATGGTCAGCGAGCACGAGACCCTCGGCGACGCCGTGCGCACCCTCACCGCGGTCGCGCCCGAGGTCGTCGCCTACGCCTGCACGTCCGGCAGCTTCGTCGGCGGGGTGGTCGGCGAGCGCGCCACCTGCGAGGCGATGAGCAGGGCCGGCGCGGTCCCGGCCCTCACCACCTCGGGCGCGCTCCTCGAGGCGCTGGTGGAGCTGGACGTCCGCCGGGTCGCGCTGGTCACGCCGTACACCGTGTCGGTCACCCGGGCCCTGGAGAACTATGTCGCGCGGGCCGGCGTGACGGTCACCGGGTGCGCGTACATGGGACTGACCCGGCACATCTGGAAGGTCACCTACCGGGAGGTGGTGGACATGGCGCGGCAGGCGGCGGCCCGCGGCCGGCTCGGCGCGGCGGACGCGCTGTTCCTCTCCTGCACCAATCTGCCGACCTACGACGTCATCCCGCAGCTCGAAGCCGAACTGCGCATACCGGTCATCTCGGCCAACCAGGTGACCATGTGGGCGGCGTTGCGCCGATTGGGTACCCGTGCGGTGGGACCGTATCAGGCGCTGATCGACGAGTCGGCGCGCTCCGGGACCGTACTGCCGGGCCAGGCGTCCGGCTCCGTACTGCCGGAGGTTGCGGACGTATCGGAAGAGAAGCAGCAGGAAGGCTGGACATGACCGCACTGGGAATCCTCTATCCGGGCCACTCCGCAGAGGACGACTATCCGCGTATCGAGCAGTTGCTGGGCAGCGACATCCGGGTGGACCTGGTGCACACCGACATCGGTGAGGACGCGCACCGGGTCGACGCGTTGCTGCAGATGGGCGCGCCCGAGCGGCTGGCGGCCGGCCTCCAGCAGCTGCGCCTGTCGGGCGCCGAGGCGGTGGTGTGGGCCTGCACCAGCGGCAGTTTCGTGCACGGCTGGGACGGCGCCCACGAGCAGGTGCGCAGCCTCGCCGTCGCGGCGGGCATGCCGGCGTCCTCCACCTCGTTCGCCTTCGTGCACGCGCTGCGGGAGGTCGGGGCGCGGCGGGCCGCCGTCGGCGCCACCTACCCGGAGGACGTGGCCGGGCTCTTCGCCGACTTCCTGCGGGCCGGCGGGGTGGAGGTGACCGGGGTGCGCAGCTCCGGCGTCATCACGGCGGCGGAGGTCGGCACCTGGGGCGAGGAGGAGGTGTTCGCGCTGGCCCGCGCCGCCGACACCCCGGACGCGGACGTGATGCTTCTGCCGGACACGGCGCTGCACACGGTCGCCCACATCCCCGCGCTGGAGAAGGAGCTGGGCAAGCCGGTGCTCACCGCCAACCAGGTCACCGCCTGGGAGTGCCTGCGTCTGACGGACCGCCGGGTGAACGCCCCGGGACTGGGCGCGCTGTTCACGCGGGAGCCGATCGTCCAGGTCTGACCGCCCGGCCCATGAAAGAACCCCGGTCCCGCTTTCGCGGGCCGGGGTTCCTTGTCGAGCGCCGGGCAGGCCTTGCACCTGCATCTCCCCGCAGGAAGCGGGACGTCTTTCCTTGGACCACCAACGCACTGTCGGTCTCCGGGGTTTCGCCCCGCGACCTGACATGATGATCATACCCCACCCCAACCCCCACCCCACACCCACGACCCCGCACCCGGCTCCGCGCCCGGCCGGGCCGCCTATGCCGGCTCCCGGCTCCGCGCCCACGTGGGGCCTGGCTCCCGCGTCAGGTCAGGGCGCCCGTGCCGGCGTCGGAGCCGAGCCCTCGTCGCGCTCGGCTCCCGTCCCCCCGCCCCGCTACCCGTGCCGGTGCCGGATTCTCTGCCCCCGCCCGCGCCCACTCCCGCGTGGGGGGCCGTGCCCGGTTGGGGCGCCCGCTTCCGCGTGGGATTCCGTGCCGGACCCGGGTCGGGAATAAGCGGGGACTGTCTCCTGTTACGTCGCGCAGCGACCGCCGCACCCCACAGGAGGCATCCCACCATGTCCGCAGACGCCGCAGACGAGATCCGGGGCACCGCCCACGGCACCGCACCCGTCCCGCTCTCCGTGCTGGACCTGGTGACCGTCGGCGCGGGCCGGACCGCGAGCGACGCCCTGCGGACCGGCGTGGACATCGCGCGCCTCGCCGAGTCCCGCGGCTTCCACCGCTACTGGGTCGCCGAGCACCACTCCATGCCGGGCGTGGCCTCCTCCTCGCCCGCCGTGATCCTCGCGCACCTCGCCGCCCACACCGGGCGCATCCGCCTCGGCTCCGGCGGGGTGATGCTGCCCAACCACGCGCCGCTCGTCATCGCGGAGCAGTTCGGCACCCTGGAGGCCATGGCGCCGGGCCGGATCGACCTCGGCCTCGGCCGTGCCCCCGGCACCGACGGCGCCACGGCGGCCGCACTGCGCCGCAGCGACCGGCTCAACGAGGGCGCCGACGACTTCCCCCAGCAGCTCGCCGAGCTCACCCGCTTCCTCGACGACGACTTCCCCGACGGCCACCCCTACCGGCGGATCCACGCCGTCCCCGGCCCGGTGCAGGCCACCTCGCCCGGCGGCGTGCAGTCCCCGCACCGGCCGCCCCTCTGGCTGCTCGGCTCCTCCGGCTTCAGTGCCCGGCTGGCCGGCATGCTCGGCCTGCCGTTCGCCTTCGCCCACCACTTCTCGGCGCAGAACACCGTCCCGGCGCTGGACCTCTACCGCGAGTCCTTCCGTCCGAGCGGGGTCCTGGACGCGCCCTACGCCCTCATCGGCGTCTCCGCGCTCGCCACGGACGACGAGAAGGAGGCCCGCCGCCAGGTGCTGGCCGCCGCGCTGAACATGGTCCGGCTGCGCACCGGCCGCCCCGGCCTGGTGCCCACGCCGGAGGAGGCGGAGGCGTACGACTTCAGCCCGATGGAGCGGGAGTTCGTCGAGTCCTGGAACGCCAACGTCATCCACGGCACCCCCGACGAGGTCCGCACCGGCCTCGACGAGCTGCAGAAGCGCACCGGCGCCGACGAGCTGATGCTCACCGCCAACGCCCACGGCGGCGACGTACGCCTGCGTTCCTACGAACTCATCGCCGACGCCTACGGCTTGCCCACGCCCGCCTGAACACCGGGCGTCCCCAGCAGCTCGGAGATGCGGTCCGGCGACACCGGCCGGGAGTACAGCCAGCCCTGGCCGGTGTCGCACCCGATCCGGCGCAGCCGGGTGGCCTGCGCCGACGTCTCCACGCACTCCGCGGTGACCGTCAGCCCGAGCCGGTGGGCGAGCTGCACCATCGCCTCGACGATCACCTCGTCGGCCGGGTTCGGCGGGGCCGCGGCGCGCTCCTCGTACTGGAAGCCCCGTACGAAGGAGCCGTCCAGCTTCAGCACCGACACCGGCAGCCGGCTGAGGTATGCCAGGTTCGAGTAGCCGGTGCCGAAGTCGTCGATGGCGATGCGCACGCCCATGTCGCTGAGCGCCTTCAGGGCCTGGATGGGCCGGCCGGACGAGCCCATCACCGCCGACTCGGTCAGCTCCAGCTGGAGCAGCCGGGGCGCGAGACCGGTCTCCTCGAGGGTGGCGGCGACGTCCGCCACCAGGTCGGAGTCCCAGACCTGACGGACCGCCACGTTCACGCTGACGAAGATCGGCGGCTCGTCCGGGTGCGCCACCTGCCAGTCGCGGGCCTGCCGGCAGGCGGTGCGCAGCACCCAGCGGCCGAGCGGCACGATCGAGCCGTCCTCCTCCGCCAGTGAGATGAACCGATTCGGCGTCAGCGTGCCGAACCGCGGGTGGTGCCAGCGGACCAGGGCCTCCACCCCGTGCACCCGGTCGTCCTCCATGCCCACCAGCGGCTGGTACTCCAGCGCGAACTCGCCCCGGTCGATGGCCGGGCGCAGCGTGGAGGCGAGGGCCTGACGGGTCACCCGGGAGGCGTTGCGCTCCGGGTCGAACAGCGTCCAGCGGGACTTGCCGTCCGCCTTCGCCCAGTACAGCGTGGTGTCGGCGGCCTGCATCAGCGCGGTGGGCGTGGTCCCGGCGGCGTGCCGCTCGACCACCCCGATCGACGCGGAGACCGACAGCCGCCGGCCGGAGAGGTCGAAGGGCGCCTGGATGGTGTCGAGCAGGGACTCGGCGAGGTCGGCGAGCTGTTCGGTGCCGGTGGAGTCCTCGACCAGCAGCGCGAACTCGTCCCCGCCGAGCCGGGCGACCAGCGGGGTGCCGGTCCTGGTCCGTCCGGCCGCCTCGGCGCAGCGGGTCAGCCGCTCGGCGACGGCGGCCAGCAGCCGGTCGCCCACCCGGTGGCCCAGGGTGTCGTTGACGGCCTTGAACCCGTCCAGGTCGAGGTAGCACAGCCCGATCCGGCCGGTGCCGCTCTCCTCGTACGACTCCGCGTCCAGCGCCGCCGTCAGCCGTTCGAAGAACAGGGCGCGGTTGGGCAGCCGGGTCACCGGGTCGTGCATCCGTGCGTGCCGCAGCTCGGCCCGGAGCTCCCGGCGGTCGCTGATGTCGGCGACCGACAGCAGTACGCCCCCGTCGTCGGCGGGCAGCGGGGAGACCGTCACCCGCACCCACAGCGCGTGCCCCTCGGGATGCTTCAGCCGGCGCGTGCAGCGCAGCCTGGCCCGCCGGCCGCGCAGCAGTTCCCGGTAGGCGTGCCAGGTACGGGCGTCGGAGGCCAGGTCCACCAGGTCGGCGGCGACGGCGCCGGTCAGGGTCTCCTGGTCGTGGCCCAGCAGGGCGGCCAGGGCCGCGTTGGCGCCGGTCACCATGCCCTCCCGGTCGACCACGGCCATGGCGAGCGGCGCGGCCGTGAAGACCGAGCGGTACGACGCGGACGGCGGGGGCGACGTCGAGGTCGAGGGGGGCGGCGGGGACGGGGCTTCCGTACGGGGAGACGTGGAAATCTCACTCTCTGTGACGATCGGCCGGTCGTGTTCTGTCGCGGGCGCCGGCCCTTCGGACGTTCCGCTCACCGCTCGCTCCCGCAGTGCACTCGATCGCTGTCCGTGCAGAAAGTCTAAGAGTCTCAGGAAAGTGTGCCGATCATAGAGGCCCGCGTCGGGGCCTTCCAGCCACTGTCCGGTCCGCGGGGCGGATCCGCATCTCTGCCCGATCGTTTCTGCTCGTGATCGGACGCCTTCTGCGAGCCTCCGACCAGTTGTGACGTTCCGTGAGTGCGCGGAGTGCCGGTCCTGGCCGGTGTCGCCCGGTTGCCCTCCCTTCTCACCCGTCCGGTGCAGCCGAACAGGGCGCGGTACGACAAATCCTCCCAATCTGGGTGCGGTGTCCCGTGAACCGTCACCCGGAGGTCCCCCGTGCGGCGTCAGCTCATCCCGAGAGGACTCGGCCGTGCGGCCCTCCGGGAACGACTGAGCCGATCGGGTGTACGGGGTGTGCCGTCCGGTGTGCGTCCCCGGCTGCGCAGCACCGCCGCCATGTGCACCACCATGTCGGCGCTGGCCGCGACCTCGATGGTGAGCGTCCCCTCCGCCACCGAGCCCTTCTCCGCCGAGCCCTGCGCCCTCACCCGCACCGACGCCCACCACTCCGAGGGTCTGGACACCTGGAACGCCGCCTACCCGCGCCCCTCCCGCCGATTGAACGCGGTGATGCTGTTCCTGTCCTTCCCCGACTCCCACCCCCTGACCACGCCCGGCGAACTCGCCGCCGACCACTTCCCCGCCACCAGCGACTTCTTCGAGCGGGCCTCCTACGGCAGGTTCACCCTGCGCCCGCACCCCGTGCGGCAGTGGTTCCGGATGCCGCGCCCCTCCACGGAGTACGCCATACAGCGCGACTGGACCGTCGCCCACCGGGCCGCCTATCTGCGCGACGCGCTCTCCGTGACCGACCGGCACGTCGACTTCTCGCGCTACGACATCGTCTACCTCGTCGCCGACCCGGACGCCCCGGGCGTGGACTCCGACGCCACCAAGGTCGTCAACCTGGACCGCCCGCTGCGCGCCGACGGCACCGACATCCGCCGGGTCGTCACCGCGTTCGAGAACCACCCCCCGGACCAGCTAGTCCTCGCCCACGAGACCGGACACGTCTTCGACCTGCCCGACCTCTACCACCGGCCCGTGGACGGCAAGGGCGACTGGGACACCCATGTCGGCGACTGGGACCTGATGGGCAGCCAGTTCGCCCTCGCCCCCGATCTCTTCGGCTGGCACAAGTGGAAGCTGGGCTGGCTGGACCCCCGGCAGGTGCGGTGCGTGCAGGAGGCCGGGCCGGTGCGGCTGACGCTGGAGCCGCTGGGCGCGGGGCCGAAGACGCCGGTGACGGGCGCGGCCGGGGCGCCGTCCTTCGGGCTGGGGCGGGGCACCAAGCTCGCCGTGGTGCGCACCGGCCCCGACAGCGTGCTCGCCTTCGAGGCCCGCGGGCAGGTCGGCAACGACACGAAGGCATGCCGGCAGGGTGTGCTGGTGTACAGGGTCAGCAGCGGCACCCGGTCCGGGCGCGGCCCCATCGAGGTCGTCGACGCCCACCCGCACACCGAGGCCTGCTGGGAGGACTCCGTCTATCCGCCGCTCGCCGACGCGCCGGTGGCCCCCGGCGAGAGCTTCACCGTGCCCGGGGAGTCCGTACGGGTGGAGGTGGAGGGGCGTACGGCGTCGGGGGCCTGGACGGTACGGATCACCACGGGGTGAGCGCCCGGGTACGACGAAGGCCCCCCGCTCGCGCGAGGGGCCTTCACCGTGTCTGTGCGCCGCCAGGGACTCGAACCCCGGACCCGCTGATTAAGAGTCAGCTGCTCTAACCAACTGAGCTAGCGGCGCCTGCTGACGTCGTAGACATTAGCACCACGATCGGCGGGAGGAAAAATCGATATCCGCACGGCCGCGCGGGCCGCCCGTACGGCCGCCCACAGCAGCACCTCCGGGCCCGGCAGCCAGGGATGACGGGTGTCCGGGGCGACCAGCCAGCGGGACCCGGAGCGGCCGGTCGGCGCGGGCACGGTCACCGCGTCGCCGGTGCCGTGGCACAGCAGCGGCGGGACACCGTCCGTGCGCGCCGCGTCCGCGCCGTGCGCGCCCCACTCCTCCCACTCCATGAGGGCGGGGAGCCGCTGGGCGGTGCCGGGCGCGGCGAACAGCAGCATCCGCCCCCGGAACTCCGCCACCGGACCCGATCCCGGGCCCTCGCCCCACATCCGGTCCAGCATCCGCCGCCCGAAGACCGCGGGCGCGCTCACCACGTCGAAGACCACGCCGCAGGGCAGCACCACCGGGGCCTCCGGCCGCTCCCGCCAGTGCGAGAGCGCGCTGCGCGGATACCTGCCCGCCGAGGCGAGCCAGGCGGCACCGTCGGGGGTGACGCCGCTGACGTCGGAGGCGTTCCGTGGGCTGCTCATGACGGACAGGTCTACCGTTGGTGAGGGAACGGTTCCGCAGAGTTGCCGGAATCGAGGACGCGCGGGTGGAAAAGGGGGTATCTTGCCCGCTCGGCATATGCGCACGCGCGCCCGTCCGGGTCGTGCCGCCTACACGGGATCGGCGTGCCCGGGGCCGCCCTCGCCGCCCCGCATCAGGTCCCGGCCGAACTCGACCATCTTCTTCGCGTAGTCCTCGGTCCACTCGGCGCGCTCGGCGATGTCCGCCGGCGTCAGCCGGTCGAAGCGGCGCGGGTCGGCCAGCTGGGCCGCCGCCACCGCCTGGAACTCCGTCGCCCGGTCCGCCGCGGCACGGAACGCGAGCGTCAGCTCGGTCGCCCGCTCAAGGAGCGCACGCGGATCCTCGATCGACTCCAGGTCGAAGAAGTGCTCGGGATCCGAGGCCGCCTCCGCGGGCTCGAACAGCAGGGGCGCGGGGCGTAGCCGCGGCTGCTCCCGGCGCGGCGTGTGCTCCGCCATGACTTCTCCATTCGTACGTCGTGGTCGACCCCCAGGAACGCGGGCCACCGTCCATTGTCCCGCGCCCCCGCAAGGGGCCCCCGGGGCTCGGCCCCCGGGCACCGCGTGAATGGCTTCCCAGCCGACGGACCTGTATGCGCGCGGCCCGCTACGGGTGCGGGGGCGAAGGGGAGCCGGGGGGTGTCAGGGTCGCCAGGGCACGCGGTGTTCGGTGAGGTGGGAGAGGACCGCGTGGTTGGCCTCCCAGCCGTCCGGGAACTTGACGAGCGTGCCCAACTGGACCGGTTCCGTGGACGGGTAGTCGTCCAGCAGGTCGGTCACCCCCTCGCGGCAGACCACGATGCAGGCGTGGCGGTGGCGGGAGGCCAGGACGCACAGACGGCCCGTCTCCAGGTGGAAGGCGGTGGCGTCGGGGCGGCCGGAGAGGGGGTGCAGGACGACGGTGACGTCGTACTCGCGGCCCTGGAGGCGGTTGGCCGTGTCGACGGTGACGTCCGTGACGCCCAGTTCGGTGAGCGCCGCCCGCACGGCGGCGGCCTGGTCGCGGTGGGCGGTGCCCACCGCGATGCGGTCGGCGGTGAGGGGGGCGGGATCCGGGGAGCGTTCGGAGGTCGACGTGCCGGTCCGGTCCAGGAGGCGGCGGACGACCAGGGCCACCGCGCGGATCGCCTCCGGGTCCGTGCGCGGGGTGTGCCGGGCGGGGAGTTCCAGCAGGCCCCAGCCGGACTCCGCCGCCTCGTCGATCACCCGGTCCGGGCCCGAGCCGTCCGACGGGACGCCGAAGGAGAGCCGGCGGTCGTCGTGGTCCGTGCCGCTGCGGAACGGGGTGTACGGGTAGAAGGCGTCGGACACCAGGGGGGCCGCCGACGCGGGGAGGCGCCAGGACACCGGGAGACGGTGCTGCGGCAGGTCCGGGTTGTGGGCGAGCAGGGTCGTCACGGCCGAGGCGGACGGGTCGTACGACAGGCCCGCCCACTGTTCGCCGCCCACGATGGAGAAGGGGTCCAGCTGGCCGGGGTCGCCGACGAACAGGGCCCGCTCGAACAGTCCCGCCACGGCGAGCAGCGCGTCCGAGCGCATCTGGTACGCCTCGTCGACGATCGCGTGCTCCCACGGTTCGACGCCCTTGACGTGCGCCCACTTCGCCGCCGTGGAGATCACGACGGGCAGGCCGGCGAGGTCGGCGGCCTTCGCCGACTTGCGCACGGTGTCCAGCGCGTCGAGCGCCTTGTCGTAGGGGTCGGTGTCGCTGCTGTGCAGCCGGCCGACCGGCATGCCGGGGTTCTTCTCGGCGAGGCGCAGGACCAGGTCGTCCACCTGCGCGTTGGTCTGCGCCACCACCATCAGGGGGCGGCCCGCCTCCGCCAGCTCCAGCGCCGCCCGCACCACCAGCGTGGACTTGCCGGCGCCGGGCGGGGAGTCGACGACGACCCCGCGCGCCGAGCCGCGCAGCGTGTCGCGGAGGATCGCGTCCGTGGCGCGGCCGGCCGCCGCACCCGGGTCGAACACGGCCTGCTGGGCGGGCGCGGTCACAGTACGTCCTCCTCGGTCACCGGGTCGGCGGGCTCCGGTACGGCCTCCTCGCCGGGCGGGCCGCCATGGGTCCACGGCGTTTCCTCCGGGTCGGGCAGTTTCGCCCCGCCGCGCGGTTCGTGCTCGAACAGCGTGAAGCAGAGGCGGTCGCCCTTCTCCGGGACCGACCCCTCCTCCGGCTCCTTGCCCCGGCCCATCTTGTCCAGCACCCGGAGGACCAGCAGGCCGCCCTCCGGTCCCGCCTCGTAGCCGACGAACTCCGCGGTCTGCGGCTTCCCGCCCAGCGAGCGGTAAGCCCTGGCCCGTTCGCCGAGGTGCGGGCGGTCGTCCGTGCGGACGGTGACCAGCGGGCGGGGGCCCGGGCGCTTGCTCTCGCTGTACGCCATCACCACGTCGACCACCTCGCCCGCGAACGCCTCCCCGGACAGCCGCCGGGCCGCCATCACCAGCGGGTCGTCGAGCGCCTCCTGCGCCTCCAGCCGGGCCTGCTCCCGCTCGCGGGTGGCGAGCTTGTTCGCCGCCGTGACCGCGTCGTCGCGGCGCGGCTGCGGCGGCTCGCCCGCCAGGACGCGGTCCCGGTGACCGGTGAACGACCAGCGGTCACGCGTCCACCGCTCCTCGACCCGCGCACCTTCCGGCAGCTCCGCCAGCAGGTCCAGGCCCCGCCACACCGCGTCCCAGGTGGGCCGGGTACGGCTCTCCACCAGCGCGCGGATCTCCCGCTCGGCCGCGGTCAGGGCGCCCAGGCGGTCGTCGGCCTCCAGACCGTCCTCCGCGGCGGCGAACGCCGTACGGGCACGGTCGTAGCGCTCGATCGCCGGGGCGAGCAGCTTGTTGTCGAACGCCGGGTCCGTCGCCGGGCCCGCGGGCGGGCACACCAACTGGCCGTCGGCGTCCCGCGCCAGTTCGGCCTCCCGCGCGGCCTGCGCGCCGGAGCGGCCCCCGGGCGGGTCGATCCAGGCGAGCAGCGCCCCCAGGTGCTGGTCCTCCAGGGAGGACTGCCCGGTCGCCCAGTGCCGGGCCAGCACATCGCTCATGGCCAGCAGCAGCGAGGAGCCGGGCACCCGGGCCCGCTCCCCGAAGTGCGTCAGCCACCGCCCGAGCAGCGGCACCCGGGGCGGCGCGGGGAACGGCGCCTCCGGATCCTGCTCCGCCGTGCGCCGGAACCGGGTGGACCGCCCGAGCAGCCTGACCAGGTCGACGCCGGCCCGGCTCGGCACGATCAGCTGGGGCGCGTCCGCGCACAGCTCGACCTCGACCTTGACCCGCTTGCCGGTCTCCGGGTCGGTCTCGGAGCGCTCGGCGGCCTCCACGGCGTCCGCGAAACCGTCGAGGTACGGCAGCACCACGTCGGCCAGCTCGGCCAGGAACGCGAACCGCAGATCGCGGTCGCGCGGCTGCGGCACGGCCAGCAGCCGGGGCGCGTCCCGGTCGGTGCCCACCAGCGCGCCGAGCGGGGCGCCCGCCTCACCGGCTGTGATCAGCGGCACGAAGACGAGGGGCCGCTCGGAGAGGTGCCGGTGGCGGACGGTGGCGGCGGGCTGGGCGCGGCCGGTGCTGACGGCCTCGAGGCGGGCGAGGGTGGCGATCAGGGACAAGGGGCCACCTCCGGGGCGGCCGTCGCCAGCGCCTCGGCGCGCAGGGCCGCCGCGCGCCGCAGTGCCGCCACCGCGGGGTCGTCCGGGTCGCCGGCCTCGCCGCGGGCCGCCGCCAGCACGTCCCCGACCGTCGTCAGGCCGCCCAGCTCCGCCCGGACCGGACGGCCCAGCCGGGTCACCGCGCCCTCCGCGCGGGAGCGGTCCCGGCAGTGGAAGGCCAGCTCGCACGCGGACAGGCACTCCGGCGCGTAACTGGCCGGGACCGACTCGACGGCCTCCGTCAGCCGCTCGGCCGGCAGCTCGGGGGAGAAGCAGGTGCCCTCCGGGAGGGTGTCGGCGATCTCCTCGATCCGGGTGAGCCGGGCCAGCTGGCGGGCGGTCACCGCGCGCTGCTTGCGCACGTCCACGGCGGACGCGGTGGGCAGGTTGGAGAAGTCCTTCGGGCACACCAGCAGGATCCGGTGCCGCACCCGCGGGGCGGACTCCAGCCGCGCGGCGACCTGCTCCAGGGCCAGCACGTACACCGCCGACTGGCGTGCCGCCGCGCCGACCTTCGCGGGGTCCGCGGCGCCGTCCAGCATCGGGAACGACTTGATCTCCACGACCGTCCAGCTGCCGTCGGGGTGCACCACCACCGCGTCCGGCTCCAGGAACGCGGGGGAGCCGGCGACGTCCAGGGCGAGCATGGGGTGGTCGAGCAGCGTCCAGGCGCCGGCCGCCTCGGTGGCCTCGCGCAGCGCCAGCTCCGTACGCGCCGTGCGGCCGTGCGGGCCCTGCGCGGTGAGGTCGGGCACGTGCGCGCCGGCGGGCGGTTCGGCCGCGCGGTCCAGCTTCTCGTGGGCGAGGCGCAGCAGCTCCGTACCGCCGTCCGCCTTGACCTTCGCCTCGAACGCGTTGCCCCGTACGAACGCGAACTGGGACTGGCCGAAGACCGAGGGGGAGCCCAGCGCGTCCGCCAGCACCGCCTTGTCCACCCCGGCGCCGTCGAGGATCGCGCGCCGTCTGCAGCCCGGGTTGGCGGCGAGGGCGGCCAGGGCCCGCGCGTCCAGCGCCTTGGCCTGGACCTCCGGGCCGCGCAGCTCAGCGAGCCGTTGCCGGAGCGCCTTCTCCCGCGTCCGAGGGGGAGGCACCCGGTTCGGTCCCTGCTCCGTACCGTGGCTCGGGGTGCCGCTGCCGTGGAAATCGCTCACCCGCGGAAGTCTGGCATCCGGCACTGACAATCGGGGAACCAGTGACGGCGGAGTCGGCCGGGACGGCCGCCGGGACGGCTGCCGGGCGGGGCAGGAAGCGGGCCTTCGCCCGGTCCGCGTACCGCGTCACGAACGGCGCCAGCAGCAGACCGGCGCCCATGACCGCGGCGCCCGCCGCCGCGTCGAGGAAGTAGTGGTTCGCGGTGCCCATCACCACGATCGTGGTCACCAGCGGGTAGACCACGGCGGCCGTCTTCGTCCAGCGCGAGCGCCCGTACCGCCACAGGATCACACCGCACCACAGCGCCCAGCCCACGTGCAGGCTCGGCATCGCCGCGTACTGGTTGGTCATCCCGCCGAGCCCGCGCGGGGCGCTCGCCTCGCCGCCCCACCAGCCGTACGAGCTGTAGTACGCCATCGTGTCGACGAAGCCGTGGCTCGCGTCGAGCAGCCGGGGCGGGCAGGTGGGCAGCAGCGTGAAGCCGATCAGGCCGATGAAGGTGGACGTCATCAGCCAGGTGCGGGCGGCGCGGTAGTGCACGGCGCGGGACCGGAAGAGCCAGACGAGGATCGCCGGGGTCACCAGGTAGTGCAGGGACGCGTACCAGAAGTCGGCCGGTATCCCGAGCCACGGCTCACGGGTGAAGAGCCGGTTCAGCGGGTGCTCGGCGTTGAGGTACAGCGCCTTCTCGATGCGCAGGATCGCCAGGCCGTGGTCGACGGCGTCGGAGACGTCGCCCCGGACGACCAGCCGGCCCGCCGAGTAGCAGGCGTACACCAGCACGATGAGCGGCAGCTCCGTCCACCAGCGCAGCCGGGGCGACTGGGCGACCTCGGTGCCCGGTGTCTCGGTGTGCGGCATCCGATCGCTCCCCCTACTACGTCCTCGCGCGGCGCTCCGTCGGCGGCCAGCCACTCTACGGTGTGCGCGCGTCCCCCGTGACACGCCCTCGGCCCTGTGAGACGCGAAGATCGCCCCCCGGGTTGCCCGCCGGAGGGGTGCGCGATGATGGAGGAGTTCCGCCTGCGAATTTTCTCCTGGAAGGTCAAGGTCCTCCCATGGCACCGCGCATCCTGCTGGCCCGGCACGGACAGACCGAGTGGTCGCTGTCCGGCAAGCACACCGGGAGGACCGATGTGCCGCTCCTCGAGGAGGGCCGTCGCGGCGCCAAGCTGCTCGGCGAGCGGCTGCACCGGGCGCCGTACGACGGGCTGGCCGGCGTCGAGGTGCGCACCAGCCCGCTGTCACGCGCGCGGGAGACCTGCGAGCTGGCCGGCTTCGGTGAGCGCGCGGAGACCTGGGACACGCTCATGGAGTGGGACTACGGGGCGTACGAGGGCATGACGCCGGCGGAGATACAGGCGGTGCGGCCGGGGTGGCTGATCTGGCGCGACGGGGTTCCCGAGGGGGAGTCGCTGGCGGAGCTGACCGCTCGTGCGGACGAGGTGGTGGAGTGGGCGCGCTCCGGTGAGCGGGACGTGCTGGTGTTCGCGCACGGGCATGTGCTGCGTTCCATCGGGGCGCGGTGGCTGGGGCTGCCGCTCGATTTCGCGGCGCGTATCCGGCTGAACCCGACGTCGCTGTCGGTGCTCGGGTGGGCGTACGGGGAGCCGGCGATCGAGAGCTGGAACGAGACGGGGCACTTGGACTAGACGGTTCTGGGTGGGGTGCCGTGGCGGTCGAGGAAGGCCGACACTCCTGAGGCGCGGCGGTGGGGGAGCAGGACGCGGCTGGTGCCCGCCAGCATCGTGCGCACCCGGGAGGACTGCACCTCGTTCAACAGGTCCAGCACCCGCATCCCGGCCTCCGCCGCCTCGTCCGGCCGGCCCCCGCGCGCGAGGTCGTCCGCCAGCTCGGCCGTGTACAGCGCGATGTTGCGGGTGAAGTGCGGGTCCTGGAGCTCCGCCGCCCGGCGCGCGTGCCGTGCGGCCCGCGGCCAGTCGCCCAGGGTGGACCAGCACTGCGCCTCCAGCCCCTCCAGCTCCGCCTCGCCGTAGAAGGACATCCACTCCGGGTCCGCCTCCGACGGCCCGCGTTCGAAGTAGGCCCCCGCGCGGACCAGCGCCTGCTCGCACCCCGTGCGGTCGGCGAGCCCCGCCCAGCCGCCCGCCTCCCGCAGCGCCAGCAGCGACATCAGCCGGGGCGAACCCAGCGGCCGGGCCACCCGCTGTGCGGCCTGCGCCGCCCGCACCGCCTCCCGCGGCCGGCCGGTGTCCCGCGCGAGGAACGCCGTGTTGCAGAAGGCGTGCGCCTCCACTCCCGGATCGCCCGTCACCCTCGCGGTCGCCAGCGCCTCCGCGTAGTGCGAGCGCGCGTCGTCGAAGCGGCCCGAGTCGTGCGCCAGCCATCCCACCGAGATGGCCAGTTCACCGGCGCCCGAGTACAGCCGGTCCGCCGTCCGCTGCCGGGTCGTCCCCGCGTCCAGCAGCGCGTAGGCGGCGCGCAGGGGCGCCGCCGCGCGGCGGTACAGCCCGTCCGCCCCGTGCCGGTCGTCCAGCAGCCGGATCTGGCGGACGGCTTCCTCCAGGGCGCCCGCGTCGCTCGCGCCCGCGCGGCGTACGGCGCGCTGTGGCGCCGAGGCGTCCGGGGCGAGCCCGTAGGGGTTCAGCGAGGCGGCGGCCACCGTGGCGCCCCCGCCGGTCATGAATGCGCGACGCAGCACGTCGCTCTCCTCGTGGTCGTGCGTGTCGTACGTGTCGTACCGGTCCTGCGTCCCATACGGCCCGTACGCCCCGCTGTTCTCACTCGTGGCGTTCGCCGGGTTCTCGGTGGGGGCCGGGGGTGGGTCCCCGGCGGCCCGAGCCCCGCGCCCGCGGACCGACGAGCGGGGCGCGAAGCCCAGGTCGGTCAGCGTGCGGCCGGGGAACATGTGCAGGAACACCCGTTCGTAGGCGTAGTTGGGGCAGCGGATCTCGCCCGCCTCAACCCGGTGCACGTACCGAGCGTCACAGCTGACCCGCTCGCCGATGTCGCGGGCGGCCCGGCGGACCGCCGCGGCGAACTCGGCCGGCGAGCGCGGTCCGCGCAGTCGCCGGAAGACGAGGTTCGGCCGCGGGGGCCGATGGGGCTGGGACGAGGGCACCGTTGACGACGCCATGGCCGGGTCCTCTCTGCGAACCGTCGAACCATGCCGGATTCGGGGTGAGTTGTCCGTGTGCTTCCCTGTTTCCGGCGGGCTAGAACGTACCTGCTGTGACGGAGTCACCACGCGGAGTTTGGCAACAATCCGGATATGTCGTCCGTGATCTGCCATGAACTGCCATCCTTTGCGGCGGACTTTCGGCGTAGCTGTTGACGTTCCGGCTCGTTGGGCTCTGTGTACCGAGGGTCCTGTGCGTGTGGTGGAGGCCGGGATGATGACCAGTCGGAGCAGTCGGAGCAAGGATTCTTCGTCGGAGCTTCCGGATACGGAGTGTGACGTGGTCACGGTTCCGGCGAGGCAGGGTCTGGAGGCGGTCGACATCCTTCGGCGCGGAGCCGGGGACGCGGTGGGGCCGGTGCTGCACGACGACGGGTGCGACACCCTCGGCTTCCTGGTGCCGCCGGGGACGGCGGCGGGCTGGGACGTGCCGGGAAGCACGTGTACGGAGACGGACGGCCGGGGGCTGAGACTCGCGCCGGAGTCCTCGGCGGACGGGGCGGACTGGTTGCTGCCGCCGGGGGAGGCTGAGCCGGCGACGGATCCCGCGGTTCTGCGGGAGGCGCTGGACGAGGCGCAGCGGATGATCGAGGCGGCGGACGGGCGTTCGTGAGGGGTTGTCGCCCCCGCCGCCCTTACCCGTTCCCGTCACTCACGGGGGCTCTGCCCCCGGACCCCCGCTCCTCAAGCGCCGGAGGGGCTGAGTCTCCGCCGGAGAAGCTCGGTCCACCGCCTGGGACAATGGGGGAATGGGAAGGGCGCGTAGTGGTGGGCGTGGGGCGGAGGCCGTGGTCGAGCAGGTGGACGGCGGGCTCGCGCGGCTCGTTCCCGACCGGGAGCGGTCGCGGGCCTGGACGCTGCTGATCGACGACGCGCCGCAGTCGCACGTCGACCTCGACGATCCGACCCACCTCTCCTTCGAGTACCAGCGCCGGTTCGGGCACGTCGTCGACCTCGTCGCCCCGCCCGGCAAGCCCCTGCAGGCAGTGCACCTCGGCGGCGGCGCCTTCACCCTCGCCCGGTACGTCGCCGCGACCCGCCCCCGCTCCACCCAGCAGATCGTCGAACGGGACGCCGCGCTGGTGCGCCTGGTCCGGCGGGAACTCCCGCTGGACGCGAAGGCACGCATCCGGGTCCGTACGGCCGACGCCCGCGAAGGGCTCGCCAAGGTGCCCGACGGCTGGGCCGGACTCGTCGTCGCCGACGTCTTCAGCGGGGCCCGCACCCCTGCCCACCTCACCTCGGCCGAGTTCCTCGACGAGGTCCGCAGGGCCCTCGCCCCGGGCGGGGTGTACGCCGCCAACCTCGCCGACGGGTCGCCGCTCGCGCATCTGCGCGGCCAGATCGCCACCGCCGCCGCCCGGTTCGCCGAACTCGCGCTGATCGCCGACCCCGCGGTGCTGCGCGGCAAACGCTTCGGCAACGCCGTCCTGGTCGCCTCCGACGCACCCCTGCCGATCGCCGAGCTGACCCGCAGGGCGGCGTCCGACCCGCAGTCCGGCCGGGTCCAGCACGGCAGGGAACTCCTCGACTTCACCGGCGGGGCCGCCCCCGTGACGGACCTGGCGGCCGTCGCGTCACCCGCGCCACCCGCGTCCGTGTTCCGCTGACGAAGCCCGTCAGTACGTGCCGATCTCCACCCGCGGCGGGCCGTCGTGCCAGGTGCAGAAGACCGACACCCGGTCCGCGCCCGAGCTGAACTCCACCCTGATCCACGTCTCCGTCTTCCACACCTGCATCGACCAGCCGGCGCCCGGCGTCGCCGACACCAGCGACGCGGAGGTCTCGCCGAGGTCGAAGACGGCCCTGCCGCCCTCGGTGTCATAGCTCTTGACGTCGCCGGAGGCCGTCGGGGCGGGGGGAGACGGGGGAGCGGCCGACCGGGACACGGAAGGGGACGGGACCGGGTCCGGTGCGGTGGACGCCTCGTCAGGTTCCGCCGACGGCGTCCGAGGCTCCCGCGAGGGCTTCGGACTCGGCGTCGCGGACGGCCGCCGCGTCGACGACGACACCGGCGGCGACTGCTCGTCGGCCGCGTCGGCCGCCGCGACGGGCAGGGCGCGCGGCGGGTCGTAGGCGGTGCCCGTCATCACCGTGCTGACACCCCACCAGGACAGCGTGACCGCCGCGCCCGTGGCGAGCAGCCAGGCCAGTACGTGTACGAGTCCTCTGCGCATCGTCGGCCCATACTGCCTCATCCCCTCAGGGGTGTCGCGGTTGCGGCGGTCTCCGGAGTTGTCCACAGGCCCGCACCCGCCCGCCCGCCATGGCGTACGGTGCGGCGCATGGCAAGTGTTCTCGTGGTCGAGGACGACCAGTTCGTACGCTCGGCGCTCATCCGGCAGCTCACCGACGCCTCGCACACCGTGCGCAGCGTGGGCACGGCGCTGGAGGCGCTGCGCGAGGTCGCCCACCACCGTTTCGACGTGGTCGTCCTGGACCTCGGACTGCCCGATCTCGACGGCTCCGAGGCCCTGAAGATGCTGCGCGGCATCACCGACGTACCGGTGATAGTCGCCACCGCCCGGGACGACGAGACGGAGATCGTCCGGCTGCTCAACGCCGGTGCGGACGACTACTTGACCAAGCCCTTCTCGGTGGAGCACCTCTCGGCCCGGATGGCCGCCGTGCTGCGCCGGGCGCGGGCCGGCGGAGGGGAGGCGGCGCCCTCCCCGGTCATCCGGGTGGGCGGCCTGACCGTGGACCCGCTGCGCCGCCAGGCCGAACTGGACGGCATACGCCTCGACCTGACCCGGCGTGAGTTTGACCTGCTCGCCTTCCTCGCAGGACGTCCCGGCGTGGTCGTCCCCCGCAAGGAACTGCTCGCCGAGGTGTGGCAGCAGTCCTACGGCGACGACCAGACCATCGACGTCCATCTCTCCTGGCTGCGCCGGAAACTGGGCGAGACCGCCGCCCGGCCCCGCTATCTGCACACCCTGCGGGGCGTCGGCGTGAAGCTGGAGCCGCCCGGAGCGGAGCCGTCGCGATGAGATGGGCGCTGGTGAAGGTGTCGCTGGCGGTGACCGCCATGGTCGTGGTCGCCTTCGCGGTGCCGCTCGGCCTGGTCATCCGGGAGATGGCCCGCGACCGCGCCTTCTCCAACGCCGAACGGGAGGCGGCGGCCGTCGCCCCCGCGCTGTCCATCACCACCGACCGCGACCAGCTCGAACGGGTCGTCGCCTCGGCCGGCTCCGACGCCGCGATGGCCGTGCACATCCCGGCGGGCGACGGCAGCGGCGCCCTCGACATCGGGGAGCGGCGGGCCGCCGCGGAGGACATCGCCGCCGTGCGGAAGCTGGGCCGGGCCTCCACCTCCACCGTGTCCGGCGGCTCGGCCCTCCTCCAGCCGGTCGCGCTCAGCACCGGCAAGATCGCCGTGGTCGAGGTGTTCGTCCCCGAGTCCGAGGTCACCAACGGCGTCGGCACGGCCTGGGCGGTGCTCGCAGGGGTCGGGGTCGCGCTGATCCTCGGCTCCGTCGCGGTCGCCGACCGGCTGGGCGTGCGGATGGTGCGGCCCGCGCAGCGGCTGGTCGAGGGGGCGCACGAACTGGGGGAGGGGAAGCTGGGGGCGCGGGTGCCCGAGGAGGGGCCGAACGAACTGCGGCTGGCGGCGGTGGCGTTCAACTCCATGGCCGACCAGGTCGTCCAGCTGCTGGCCAACGAGCGGGAGCTGGCCGCCGACCTGTCCCACCGGCTGCGGACACCACTGACCGTGCTGCGGCTCAACGCCGCCTCCCTCGGGGACGGTCCGGCCGCCGAGCAGACCCGGGCCGCGGTGGAGCAGCTGGAGCGGGAGGTGGACACCATCATCCGCACCGCCCGGGACGCCAAGCCGCAGACGGCCGCCGCCGGACCCGGCGCCGGCTGTGACGCGGCCGAGGTGGTGCGCGAGCGGATGGCGTTCTGGTCGGCGCTCGCCGAGGACGAGGGCCGCAAATGGCGGGTGGCCGGCGCCGACCGGCCGGTGCGGATACCCGTGGCCCGTGCCGACCTGGCCGCCGCCCTCGACGCGCTGCTCGGCAACGTCTTCCGGCACACCGCAGAGGGCACCGCCTTCGCGGTCGACGTGCACAACGGCGAGGACGCGGTGATCGTGCTGGTCTCCGACGCGGGCCCCGGCATACCCGACCCCGAGCGGGCGATGGCCCGCGGCCGTGGCTCCGGCAGCGACGGCTCCACCGGGCTCGGCCTGGACATCGTGCGCCGGCTCGCCGAGTCGACCGGCGGGGACGTACGGATCGGCTCGTCCGTGCTCGGCGGGACCGAGGTGCGGATCTGGCTCCAGCTCGACGGACGCGAGCGGGCGCCCCGGCGGCGCGGACACCGCGGAACCGTGCGCCGCCGCCGCGGACCGAGCCGGCTGACCGCATCCTTTAACCGTCCCCGATCCCTTCCTTAAGCGCACCCTAAGATCCCCAACGGCCTCCCGGATCAAGAAGTTTGTCCGGTTCCGCATCGCTAGCGTGCTGCCGCACACCCCCCCCGTACGGCAACGAAGGCAGGCACGCGATGAGCACCCACCGGCGCAGGGTCAGCGGCAGGAACAAGGCGATCGGCGCGGTGGTCGCCGCGGCCGTGGCCGGCGGCGGCGCGTTCCTGTTCACCGGCACCGCCCAGGCGGCCGGCGTCGGCGCCGCGTACACCAAGACCAGCGAGTGGACGACCGGGTACACCGCCCAGTACGTCGTGACCAACAACAGCGGCGAACGGAACAAGGACTGGAAGCTGGAGTTCGACCTGCCGGCCGGCACCGGACTCGGCTCGCTGTGGAACGCCGAGTCGCAGGTGAGCGGCCGGCACGTCACCGTACGGGCCGCCAAGTGGGACACCGACGGCCTGGCCGCCGGCGAGTCCGTCACCGTCGGCTTCGTCGCCAAGGGCACCGGGGACCCCACCGGTTGCCTGGTCGACGGCGCGACCTGTTCGGCGGACGGCGGCGCCACCCCCGAACCCAGTGGCCGCCCCACCGACGCCCCCGCCCCCACCACGGAGCCGGCCCCGACCGGGGAACCGACCCGGACCGCCGAACCGACCGCCGAGCCCACGGCCGAACCCACCCCGACCACCGGCACGGGGACCGGCGCCGAGGCCGGTTTCGCGCCGTACGTCGACACCTCCCTCTTCCCCGCCTTCGACCTGGTCGCGAGCGCCGAGGCGACCGGCGTGGAGAACTACAACCTCGCCTTCGTCACCGACGGCGGCGGCTGCACCCCCAAGTGGGGCGGCGTCGGCGACCTCGGCGGCAACGCGGTGGCCGGACAGATCGGCGCGCTGCGCGCCCGGGGCGGCGACGTCCGGGTCTCCTTCGGCGGCGCGACCGGCTCCGAACTCGGCACCACCTGCGCCTCGGCGGACGCGCTGACCGCGGCGTACGAGAAGGTCGTGAGCGCCTACCGGCTCACCAAGGTCGACTTCGACGTCGAGGGCGGCGCCCTGCCGAACGCGGCGGCCAACACCCGTCGCGCCCAGGCGATCGCCGCGCTGCAGAAGGCCCACCCGGACCTGGACGTCTCCTTCACGCTCCCGGTGATGCCCGAAGGCCTCACCCAGGACGGAGTGAACCTGCTCGCCGACGCCAGGAAGAACGGCGTACGGATCGACGCCGTCAACATCATGGCGATGGACTACGGACCGGCGTACAGCGGCGACATGGGCACCTACGCCGAGCAGGCCGCCACCGCCACCCAGGCCCAGCTGAAGGGCGTCCTCGGGCTGAGCGACGCCGACGCCTGGAAGACGGTCGCGGTCACCCCGATGATCGGCGTCAACGACGTCGTCACCGAGATCTTCACGGTCCAGGACGCCACCCAGCTGGTGAACTTCGCCGAGGCCAAGGGCCTCGGCGGGCTGTCCATGTGGTCCGGCACCCGCGACCAGCAGTGCCCCGGCGGCGCCAAGCCGTCCGCCGACGCCACCTGCAGCTCGATCCTCCAGGACCGGTTCGCCTTCACGAAGGCGTTCGCCGCCTACCGCTAGTCCGCCCGGCGGAACGGGGCGCGGCGCCCCCCAGGCCGCCGCGCCCCGCCCCCCGTCCCCCGCCCCCGTCTCCCGGAACCGGAGTCGGTCAGATGTGCTCCGGCTCCGGGAGGGCTCCCGCCTTCGCGGCCCGCGCGTACCACAGGGCGCTGGACTTCGGGGTCCGCTGCTGCGTCACGTAGTCGACGTACACCGCGCCGAAGCGCTTGTCGTAGCCGTAGGCCCACTCGAAGTTGTCCATCAGCGACCACAGGTAGTAGCCGCGCACGTCCGCGCCGTCGGTGATGGCGCGCCGCACCGCCGAGAGGTGCCCGTGCAGGTAGGCGACCCGCTCCGGGTCGTGCACCGTGCCGTCGGCGTCCGGCTTGTCGTCGTAGGCCGCGCCGTTCTCGGTGATGTAGAGCGGCAGTCCGGGGGCCTCGCGGTTGTAGCGCATGATCAGCTCGTGCAGGCCCGTCGGGTCCACCGACCAGCCCATCTCGGTCTGCTCGCCCGGCGACTGGTGGAAGGCGACGTCGTCCGCGGCGGGCCACGGAGAGTGCTCGCTCGCCCCGTGGCCGTCGGCCCGCGGGCCCTTGTCGTTGGGGTCCGCCGCCGAGACCAGGGTGGGCGTGTAGTAGTTGAGGCCGAGCGCGTCCAGCGGCTGGTGGATGAGGTCCAGGTCGCCGTCGAGGACGAACGACCAGTCGGTGAGCGACGAGGTCGCCTCTAGCAGCGTCTCCGGGTAGGCGCCGTGCAGGATCGGGCCGTGGAAGATGCCGCCGGACAGGTCGTCGATCTTGCGCGCCGCCGCCTGGTCCGCCGGGTCGCTCGGCGAAAGCGGCCGGACCACCGAGGTGTTGAGGCTGAGCGAGATCTGGTTGCGGGCCGGCATCACCGAGCGCAGCGCCTTGGCGCCCAGTCCGTGCGCCAGGTTCAGGTGGTGGGCGGCCTTCAGCGCGGCCGCCGGGTCGGTGCGGCCGGGGGCGTGCACACCGGAGGCGTAGCCCAGGAAGGCGCTGCACCACGGCTCGTTGAGGGTGATCCACTGCTCCACCCGGTCGCCGAGCGCCTCACCGACGATGGCCGCGTACTCGGCGAAGCGGTACGCGGTGTCGCGCTCCGGCCAGCCGCCCGCGTCCTCGAGCTCCTGCGGCAGGTCCCAGTGGTAGAGGGTGACGGCCGGCTTGATGCCCTTCGCCAGCAGCTCGTCGACCAGCTTGCGGTAGAAGTCCAGGCCGCGCTGCACGGCGGGGCCGCGCCCGGTCGGCTGCACCCGTGACCAGGAGACGGAGAAGCGGTAGGAGCCCAGGTTGAGGTCCGCCATCATGGCCACGTCGTCGCGGTAGCGGTGGTAGTGGTCGACAGCGATGTCACCGGTTTCGCCGCCGGCCGTCTTGCCCGGCGTGTGGCTGAAGGTGTCCCAGATGGAGGGGGTACGCCCGTCCTCCCGCACCGCCCCCTCGATCTGGTACGCGGAGGTCGCGGCGCCCCAGAGGAAGGCGGGAGGAAAGGTCACCGGGGTCGCCGGCGTTGCGGAGTCAGACATGGAAGCGCTCCCATAGGAGGTCGTGGAAGACCGACGAGTACGGAAAAGGAGGGGGGAGGGGCCGAGGCGGCGGTGACCCGGCCCCCAGGGGTACGTGGACGGAGCGGGCTTCAGCCCTTGACCGCGCCCTGCATGATGCCGCCCACGATCTGCTTGCCGAAGATCGCGAAGACCAGCAGCAGGGGCAGCGTACCCAGCAGCGCACCCGCCATGATCAGGGACTGGTCCGGGGTGTAGCCCCGGCCGAGGCCGGCGACCGCCACCTGCACGGTCGGGTTCCCGGTCTGGGTCAGCACCAGGAACGGCCACAGGAAGTCGTTCCAGGTCTGCACGAACGTCAGCATGCCGAGCACGGCCATGGCCGGCCGCGCGGCCGGGAACACCACGTGCCACACCACGCGCCAGCTGCTGGCGCCGTCCACCCGGGCGGCCTCGATGACCTCGTCCGGCAGCGCCTGCAGCAGGTACTGCCGCATGAAGAACACGCCGAACGCGCTCACCAGCGAGGGGAAGATGACCGCCTGCAGCTGGTCGGTCCAGTCCAGCTTGGCGACCATCATGTACAGCGGGATCACGCTGAGCTGCGGCGGCACCATCATCGTGCCGATCACGATCAGCATCAGCGCGTTGCGGCCCCGGAACCGCAGCTTGGCGAAGGCGAACCCGGCGATCGTCGACAGCACGACGATGGTCCCCGCCGAGATGCCCGCCACGATCGTGGTGTTGAGGAACGCCTCACCGAGGTTGGCGTCCTTCCAGGCGATCTCCAGGTTCTTGAACAGATTGGCGCCGAACCAGAACGGCGGGGGGTTCTCCGCCAGGCGCTGATTGTCCCGGGACGCGGCGATCGCGGTCCAGATCAGCGGGAACAGCGACACGATGGTGAACACGATCAGGATCGCGTACGCGATCGGACCGCCGTGCAGCGTGCCGCCGGCTCGCGCCGACTTCGGCAGGAGCGAACGCTTCTGCGCCGTCGCGGGCGATGTCTCGGGGGGCGTCACAGTCGTCGTCACGGCCACACCTCCTTAACTGCTGGCGCGCAGCCGGCGCGAGATGAGCTGGTTGATGATGCCGACGACGATCAGGATCGCGAACATCGTCCAGGCGATCGCCGAGGCACGGCCCAGGTGCTGGTTCACCCAGCCCTGTTCGTACAGGTACAGGCCGAGCGTCTGGAACTGGTGCTCCGCGCCGCCGGACGCGCCCTTGTTGGCGTCGAACAGCAGCGGCTCACCGAAGACCTGGCTGGCGCCGATGGTGGAGACCACCACGGTGAACAGGATCGTCGGCCGCAGCGAGGGCAGCGTCACGTGGAGGAACTGCCTCCAGCGGCTGGCGCCGTCCAGCGCCGCCGACTCGTACAGGTCCTGCGGGATCGCCTGCATCGCGGCCAGGTAGATCAGCGCGTTGTAGCCGGTCCAGCGCCAGATGATGATCGTCGACACGGCGAACTGGGAGGGCCACTTCTCGCCCTGCCAGTCGACCGGGTCGATCCCGACGAAGTCGAGCGCCCAGTTGATCATGCCGTAGTCGCGCCCGAACAGCAGCACGAAGACCAGGGAGGCGGCGGCGATCGAGGTGGCGTACGGCGCGAGCATCGCGACCCGGTAGAAGGTCGAGGCACGCAGCTTGTAGTTGAGGATGTGCGCGATGCCCATCGCCATCAGCAACTGCGGGACGGTCGAGATGATGCCGATGGTCAGGGTGTTCTTCGCCGCGTTCCAGAAGAAGTCGTCGTCGAAGATCCGGGTGTAGTTCTTCAGCCCGACCCAGTTCATGTCGGTCGGGGCGGTCAGCTCCACCTGGTGCAGCGAGGCCCAGCCCGTGTAGATCAGCGGGAACAGGCCGAAGGCCAGGAACAGCAGGAAGAACGGCGCGACGAAGGCGTACGGGCTCCAGCGCATGTCCCGCTGCCAGCGGCGGGACAGCTTCGCCCGGCGTCGCTTCTCCTGGTCCGTGGGCGCGGGGCTCCCGGGCGGACGGCCCGGGGCCGCGCCCCCCTTGGAGGGGAGCGCGGCGGTGTCGGGGCGGGTGGCCATTCGGGTCACTTGTCCAGGTTGTTGTCGATGGTCTTGGTGGCCGTCTCCCAGGCCTCCTCGACGGACTTGCCCTTGGTCACCAGGATGACGCCGTTGTCCGTCAGACCCTGCTGGATGATCTGGTCCTTCGGGCCGATGACCTGGACCGGGATCTGCTTGGCGGCCTCGGAGAAGATCTCACCGATCGGGGAGTCGCCGGTCATCTCGTTCTTCGCACCGGTCACCTCGGCGCTCTCGTACGCGGCCGGGGCGCTCGGGAAGCTGCCCTGCACCTTGAAGAGCTTCGCCTGCTGCTCGGGCGCGGTCAGCCACGCCACCAGCTTCTGCGCCTCCTCGACGTTCTTGCCGCTCTTCGGCACGCCCAGGAAGGAGCCGCCCCAGTTGCCGGACTTCGGCGCGACGGCCACGTCCCACTTGCCGGCGGAGTCCGGCTTCGACTTGCCCTTGATGGTGCCGAGCATCCACGGCGGGCAGGCGATGGTGGCGAACTTGCTGTTGGCGATCGTCGTGTCCCAGGCCGGCTGGAACTGGGTCTGCGACTGCACCAGGCCCTTCTCGGCGGCCTCCGCGGTCAGGTCGAAGGCGTCCTTGACGGCCGGGTTGGTCTTGTAGATGACCTCGCCGGAGGCGTCGTAGAACTTCTGCTCCTCACTGCTGAGGACGGCGTTGATCAGGCCACCGGGGGAGTCCATGAAGAAGGTGTCGTTGCCGGCCTTCTTCTTGTACTTCTCACCGGTCTCGATGAACTTCTTCCAGTCGCCGGCCCACAGCTTGCCGACCTCCTCGCGGTCGGTCGGCAGACCGGCCTTCTCGAAGAGGTCCTTGCGGTAGCAGATGGCCATCGGGCCGACGTCGGTGCCGAGACCGATCGTCTGGCCGCTCTTGGCGGTGGCCTGCTCCCACTTCCAGGGCAGCCAGCCGTCCTTCTTCACGCCCTCGACCTTGGACATGTCCGTGAACTTGTCCGCCTGGGTGCCGACGACCTCGGCGATGTTGGCGACTTCGATGGCCTGGACGTCCATCAGACCGCTGTTGGTGGTGAGGTGGTTGACGAGCGCGGGGTAGTAGTTCTCGTTGCGCTCGACGACGTTCTCGGCGATCTTGATGTCCGGGTTCAGCTTCTCGTACTCGGCGTAGAGACCGGCTTCCTTGAAGCCCATGGTGCCGAACAGGCCGAGCGTGATAGTGGTCTTGCCCTCACCACCGGACGAGGATCCGGAGTCGTCGTCTCCACCGTCGTCGGCACAGCCGGCCAGCAGACCGGTGCCCAGCGACACCACTGCCGCGATGGCCAGTGCCTTACGGGCGATCGGCTTCCCCCCGCCCGACCGCTGACGGGAGAGGGGGAGGGTACGTGCTCGCATTGCGTCCTCCTGTTGCCCTGACGTGCCGACCCCCCGGCCAACGGCTTTGTTGGACCCGTTGCTTGCGCGTTGCGGCTCGGGCGGGGAACGTGCGGGTTGTGTATGTGTCAGGTACTGTGGGAGCGCTCCCACAAGTGATGTGTTGAAGAGTCGCGGGTCCGGGCGAGGGTGTCAAGGGAACAGACGCCGCGAAGTGCCTTCAGTTATCTGCCTGTTAACTGGACACACCGGAGCCGCCATACGGAAGCACGGAGTCCGCCCGCCGCCCTCCCGGCGGTGGTCACCGTCACGGACGGGGCTGTTACATTCCAGGCCGGTGCGACGTTCGAAGGAAGGCGGGGCCGATGGCAAGCCACGGAGCGCGGGGCCGCAGCGGCGGCCGGCCCACCCTCGAAGAGGTGGCCGCGCGCGCCGGTGTGGGCCGCGGCACGGTCTCCCGGGTGATCAACGGCTCGCCCCGGGTGAGCGACGCCACGCGCGCCGCCGTGGAGGCCGCGGTCGCCGAACTCGGTTACGTCCCGAACACGGCCGCCCGCGCCCTGGCCGCCAACCGCACCGACGCCATCGCCCTCGTCGTCCCCGAGCCGGAGACCCGCTTCTTCGCGGAGCCCTACTTCTCGGACATGCTCCGGGGCGTCGGCGCGGCGATGTCCGACACCGAGATGCAGCTGCTGCTGATCTTCGCGGGCAGCGACCGGGAGCGGAACCGGCTGGCCCAGTACCTCGCCGCGCACCGGGTGGACGGGGTGCTGCTGGTCTCGGTGCACGCCGACGACCCGCTGCCCGACATGCTGTCCCAGCTGGAGATCCCGGCCGTGATCAGCGGCCCCCGCTCGGCCTCCGAGACGCTGACCTCGGTGGACTCGGACAACTACGGCGGCGCCCGGCAGGCCGTCGAGCACCTGATCGGCCGGGGCCGGCGCACCATCGCCCACATCACCGGCCGCCTCGACGTGTACGGCGCCCAGCGGCGTATCGACGGCTACCGCGACGCCCTGCGCGAGGCCGGCCGCGAGGTGGACGAGCTGCTGATCGAGCCGGGCGACTTCTCCGAGGACGGCGGCCGGCGCGCGATGGCGGCGCTGCTGGAGCGCCGCCCGGACCTGGACGCGGTCTTCGCCGCCTCGGACGTCACCGCGGCGGGCGCCCGGCACGCCCTGCGCGACGCGGGCCGCCGCATCCCGGACGACGTGGCCCTGGTCGGCTACGACGACTCGGCGATCGCCCGCCACATGGACCCGCCGCTGACCAGCGTGCGCCAGCCGATACAGGAGATGGGCCGCGCGATGATCGACCTGCTCCTGGCGGAGGTCGCCGACCGCCGCCCGCCGGCCTCCCGGGGCCTGGAGCGCCGCCAGATGGTCCTGGCCACCGAACTGGTGGGCCGCGCCTCGTCGTGACCGCCGGGGGCGCCGGTCCCTTGCCCGCCCGCCCCGGCGTCCGCCGGGCCCGGAAACGAGTTCAGCCGGTGACCTCGGAACAAGGTCACCGGCTGACTGGTGAGGGTGAGTGACGGGACTCGAACCCGCGGCATCCTGGACCACAACCAGGTGCTCTACCAGCTGAGCTACACCCACCATGGCCTTGTCGGTGGAGGTCAGTGACTTCTCCGACCGGCCGAGAAAAAGTGTACAGGGTCCGAAGGGGTGCTCGCGCACGGCTTTCCGGGGCGCCCCCCGGCGGCCCGCCGATCCGCCTACTGACCGGGCACGACGTGCTTCGCGGCGATCTTCTTCGCGGTGTCCGAGTCGGGTCCCGGCTGCGGCACGAAGACGGCCTCGCGGTAGTAGCGCAGCTCCGTGATGGACTCGCGGATGTCGGCGAGGGCGCGGTGGTTGCCGTTCTTCTCGGGGCTGTTGAAGTACGCCCTCGGGTACCAGCGGCGGGCCAGCTCCTTGATGCTGGACACGTCGACGATGCGGTAGTGGAGATAGTCCTCCAGGGTCGGCATGTCCCGCAGCAGGAAACCGCGGTCGGTGCCGACGGAGTTGCCGCACAGGGGCGCCTTGCCGGGCTCCTTGACGTGTTCCCTGATGTAGTCGAGGACCCGCTGCTCGGCCTCCTCGAGCGTCGTGCCGCCCTCCAGTTCGGTGAGCAGCCCCGAGGCGGTGTGCATCTCCCGCACCACCTGCGGCATCGTCTCCAGGGCCCGGTCCGGCGGGCGGATGACGATGTCCACACCCTCGCCGAGCACCTTCAGCTCGGAGTCGGTGACGAGGGCGGCCACTTCGATGAGCGCGTCGTCCGACAGCGAGAGGCCGGTCATCTCGCAGTCGATCCACACCATGCGATCGTTCATGTGTCTAACCTTACGGGGCGCCGCGCCGTGCCGGGCCGGACGGTGGAGCGGGGCTTCCCGCGGCGGGCGTCCGTGCACGCCGACGGGCCGGAGACCGAGTGGCCTCCGGCCCGTCGTTTCGCCGGTGTCAGCTCACGGCGCGCTGCGCTGGCCCGGGAGCACCGGGGCCGTCAGGGACGGGCCCAGGGCTCCGGCCGCCGCGGTGCGGCGGGACTGGTGCGGCAGCGCGTTCTCCGGGTGCAGCGGTACCGGCGCGTGCCCCGGATGTCCGGACTGGCCGGGTGGCAGCGCTCCCGCGGAGTGCGGACCGCCCTCGGGGTCCTGGTTCCGGTCGGCCTGCGGACGCCGCGCGCGGTACGCGGCCCGGTAGGCGGCCGGGGACGAACCCAGCTGGCGCCGGAAGTGGCCCCGCAGCGCGACCGGCGAGCGGAAGCCGCAGCGGCCGGCGACCTCGTCCACCGAGTAGTCCGACGTCTCCAGCAGGCGCTGCGCCTGGAGCACCCGCTGCGTGATCAGCCACTGCAGCGGCGCGCTCCCGGTCAGCGAGCGGAACCGGCGGTCGAACGTACGACGGCTCATGTACGCGCGTGCCGCCAGCGTCTCCACGTCGAACTGCTCGTGGAGGTGCTCCAGCGCCCAGGCGACCACCTCGGCGAGCGGGTCGGCGCCGATCTCCTCCGGTAAAGAGCGGTCCAGGTAGCGTTCCTGGCCTCCACTCCGGCGGGGCGGCACCACCAGGCGGCGGGCCAGCGCGCCGGCCGCCTCGTTGCCGTGGTCCGTGCGCACGATGTGCAGGCACAGATCGATTCCCGCCGCCGTGCCCGCGGAGGTCAGCACGTCACCGTCGTCCACGAACAGCTCCCGCGGATCGACGTGCACCGACGGATAGCGCTTCGCGAGCGTCGGCGCGTACATCCAGTGTGTGGTCGCCGGACGGCCGTCCAGCAGTCCCGCCGCCGCGAGGACGAAGGCGCCGGTGCACAGTCCTACGATGCGGGCGCCCTCCTCGTGGGCCCGGCGGAGTGCCTCCAGGGCCTCCTCCGGCGGTGGCGAGGTGATCGAGCGCCAGGCCGGCACCACGACGGTGCCCGCCCGGGATATCGCCTCCAGGCCATGTGGCGCGGTGAGTTCCAGCCCACCCGTGGTGCGCAGCGGGCCCTCTTCACCCCCGCTCACCAGCAGGCGGTAGCGCGGTACGCCGGCGTCCTGGCGGTCAACCCCGAACACCGACAGCGGTATGGAACTCTCGAAGATGGGGCCGCCGCTGAACAGCAGCACCGCGACGATCTCCTTGCGGCGGCGCCCGGAGAGTTTCCGGGCCGCGGTTTCCGGCGCGGCAGTGGAGTCGTGGCTCATACTGCTAAGCCCCCCTTGGTGGTCGCGGCTCCTCGGTTGTGTCGCTCCTGCACGTTTCCCCTCGGTCCTGCACGAGTCCCCCGCCGTAAGACATCAAGATCGAATCTACTGCGTCCCGTCGCGCACCGGTGGCCGGTTCGCCACCCGGTGCATTGTCGACTTGGCAACTTGGCGTGAAGCATTCGATCACGAAGCGTTGCACTCGTGGGCCGTGTGGGGAAGTGCGCCTTGTCGCGGTGGCCAATCCACGTAGGGCGCGCGGGGGCCCCTGGACCCTTTTCGTGCAGGTCGAACGGGGGTTGGGGGGTGGTTGCGGCGGGGGATGCACACCGGCCAGAAGTTGGCTGAAAAGATGCGGACGGGGGCGCGGAAACCGGTCAGCCGACCGGTGTCTCCCGGCCGCCCGGCCGTCGGCTCCGCAGCGGGCCCCCACCGGGCCCGGCAGGGGCCGGCGTGGGGCCCGCCCGCTGGTGTCCCGGCGCACGCCGGTGGCGGTGCAGGGGGCGCGGGGCCGGGGCGGGGCACGGCCCGGCACGTGTGGCGTGGCTCACGGGCCGGCGCTCGGACGTCCACTCTGGCGCGCAAGTGAATCCCGCGCAAACCGCCTGTACGGGGCAGCAACCGTTGCGTGACGGGCGGCCCCTCGTGCATGCTCCGGGGAACCCGCCTGCTGGTATGCGCGGGATATGGGCTGAGGAGGCGTGCCGCCGTACCCTTGGGGGTATGGGGTTGGGAAGATAATTCCCGGACACAGCTCCGCCGCACACTGTCGTCCCCCACATAAGGATCACAACCCCGAGACAGCCATGGCCGGTCACGAATTCTTCGAACCCGCGGACCGCAAGCGGCCCGTCGCCGATCCCACGGCGGCCGAACCCCTGGCGGCGGAGGAGCCACGCCATTCCTGCGACCCCGCGTTCCGGCACGGGGTGGTCGTCGGCTTCGACGGCTCCACCTCCAGTGAACGCGCCCTCGCCTACGCGATCGGCATGGCCCGTCGCTTCGGGTCGGGCCTGATCATCGTCCATGTCGCCAACCGGCTGCCGACCACGGTGTGGGCGGGCTGCGAGCCCCCGGTCTTCGTGGACGTGCCGGACCACCGCACGGAGGTGCTCGGACTCGAGCTGGCCTGTGCGGATTATCTGGCCGAGGTGCCGTGGATCCTTGTCGAGCGGGGCGGGGACATCTGCCACGAACTCGAAGAGGTGGGGCGGGAGTACGCCGCCGATGCGATCGTCGTGGGTTCTACCCACGGGCTCGTGGGGCGGCTTTTCGGGTCCGTGGCGGGGAGGTTGGCGAAGCGGGCGCAGCGGCCGGTTGTGGTCATTCCGTAGGTCGTCACGGGTCCCCGTGTGGGGGCTTGTCGCGCAGTTCCCCGCGCCCCCAAGAAACGAACGACGCAGTTGCCCGAGCCCCTCAGGGGCTCGGGCAACTGCGTCGTCCTTTGGGGGTTGTTGCTACTCGACCGTGACGGACTTGGCGAGGTTGCGGGGCTTGTCGATGTCGCGGCCGAGGGCCAGGGCCGTGTGGTAGGCGAGGAGTTGGAGGGGGATGCCCATCAGGATCGGGTCGAGTTCGTCCTCGTTCTTCGGGACCAGGAGGGTGTGGTCGGCCTTCTCCTGTGCCTGGTGGGCCACCGCGAGGATCTTGCCGCTGCGGGCCTTGATCTCCTCCATCGCGGCCCGGTTCTTCTCCAGCAGGTCGTCGTCGGGGACGATCGCCACCGTCGGGAGGGCCGGCTCGATCAGCGCCAGCGGGCCGTGCTTCAGCTCGGAGGCCGGGTAGGCCTCGGCGTGGATGTACGAGACCTCCTTGAGCTTCAGGGACGCCTCGCGGGCCACCGGGTAGCCCCGGACGCGGCCGATGAAGAGCATCGAGCGGGCCTCGGCGTACTCCAGGGCCAGCTTCCGGATCTCCTCCTCCTGCTCCATGATCTCGGCGATCTGGCCGGGCAGCCTGCGCAGGCCCTCGATGATCCGCTTGCCGTCGCGCACCGACAGGTCACGGGTGCGGCCCAGGTGCAGGGCGAGCAGGGCGAAGGCGACCGTGGTGTTGGTGAAGCACTTGGTGGACACCACGCAGACCTCGGGCCCGGCGTGCACGTAGACGCCGCCGTCCGCCTCGCGGGCGATCGCGGAGCCGACGACGTTGACCACGCCCAGCACCCGCGCGCCCTTGCGCTTCAGCTCCTGCACGGCCGCCAGCACGTCGTACGTCTCGCCCGACTGGGAGACCGCTACGTACAGGGTGTCGGGGTCCACGACCGCGTTGCGGTAGCGGAACTCGGAGGCCGGCTCGGCGTCGGCGGGGATGCGGGCCAGCTCCTCGATCATCTGCGCGCCGATCATGCCGGCGTGGTACGAGGTGCCGCAGCCGAGGATCTTCACGCGGCGGATCCGGCGCGCCTCGCGGGCGTCCAGGTTGAGGCCGCCCAGGTGCACGGTGGAGAAGCGGTCGTCGATCCGGCCGCGCAGCACGCGGTCCACGGCCTCCGCCTGCTCGTGGATCTCCTTGTGCATGTAGGTGTCGTGGCCGCCCATGTCGTACGAGGCGGCCTCCCACTCCACGGTGGTCGGCTCGGCGGTGGTGCGGGTGCCCTCGGTGGTGTAGGTGCGGAAGTCGTCGGCCTTGAGGGTGGCCATCTCGCCGTCGTCGAGGGTGACGATCTGCCGGGTGTGGGCGACCAGCGCGGCGATGTCGGAGGCGACGAACATCTCCTTCTCGCCGATGCCGAGGACGACCGGGGAGCCGTTGCGGGCCACCACGATGCGGTCCGGGAAGTCGGCGTGCAGCACGGCGATGCCGTAGGTGCCCTCGATGAGGCGCACGGTCTCGCGGACCTTGTCCTCCAGCTTCTCGGCGCTCGAGCGGGCGATCAGATGGGTGAGGACCTCGGTGTCCGTCTCGGAGAGGAACACGACGCCGTCCGCCTCCAGCTTGCGGCGCAGGTCGGTGGCGTTGTCGATGATGCCGTTGTGGACGACGGCGACCTTGCCCTCCGCGTCCAGGTGCGGGTGGGCGTTGACGTCGGACGGGGCGCCGTGGGTGGCCCAGCGGGTGTGGGCGATGCCGGTGGTGCCCTTGAAGCGCGCCGGGACCTTCGCCTCGAGGTCGCGCACCCGGCCCTTGGCCTTGACCATCTTCAGGCCGGACGCCTTCGGGGAGGTGACGGCGATGCCCGCCGAGTCGTAGCCGCGGTACTCCAGACGCTGCAGTCCCTCCAGCAGCAGGGGGGCGACCTCACGCCTGCCGATGTATCCGACGATTCCGCACATGGATGTAGTTCCTAGCCGTAGACGATGCGGCGCAGCTGCCGGAGCGAGAGCTCCGGCGGGGCCACCGCGCGGTATCTGAGGTCCGCCTCGATCCGTTCGAAGATCGTCGCGTTCACCAGGCCCTGGGCCTGGAGCTCGCGGTGGCGGCGACGGACGTACTCCTCGGTCGTCTCGTCGAAGTAGGCGAGCACGTCCTGGACCACGCGCAGCGCCTCGCCCCGGCTGAGGGGCGTGGACCGCGTCAGATGATCAACAAGTTCGTCGTGCACCCGTTGATCCTGAGGTACCGGAGGTTGTTTCGCAAGAAACGTGCCCGATTTCGGGCAGGACTCACAGGCGGAGCCCAGGATCGGCTCACATGCGCTTGAGGACCGCCTGTTTGGCGAGGGTGAACTCCTCGTCCGTGAGCACCCCGGACCGGTGCAGCTCGCCCAGCTCCCGCAGCCGGCGCAGCAGGGCGTCGTGGTCGTCCTCGGCGGGCGCGGGGGCGGCGGCCAGGGGCAGGGCGGGCTCCGGCTCGCCGGGCCGTTCGCCGGCGGGGGCCGCCGGGTGCGGCAGACGGGCCTGGACGGCGGCGGCGACGAGCGCCATCAGCGGGTCCTTCTTGAAGCCCCACAGCTCCACCGCGTTCGGGTCGTACTTGGCCGGGGCCTTGGTGGGTGCGTGGCGCACGGTGAAGCGGAGGTGGCCGTTCTCCAGTCCGGCCGCTGGCTGCCACTCCACGCCGGTCAGCTCCGTCACCGCGAGGGTGCGGGTGCCGGCGGCGGCCTTGGCGTCCTCCGTCTTCCAGTTCCACTCCAGCCGGACGCGCTCGCCGTCGAAGCTGACCGTGCCGTCCCCGGCGGAGACGGACAGCGGCACGGAAGGGCCGGGCAGCAGGTACTCGGAGACCGGTTCGGAGGGGATCTGGTCCAGCAGCAGCGCGGTGCGGACCTCCTCGGTGAAGTACTCGGCGACACCGAAGCGGTCGGACTCGACGATCAGCTGGTACGGGTCGTGCGGCTCGCCGAGCCGGCCGCCGGTCGCGTGCAGCAGCGGGTCGGCGCCGTCGCGCAGCCGCAGCCTGAGCCGTCCCGCCCGCTTCCCCTGCTCCAGGGAGATGCCCGCCAGCGCCTTCAGCGGGAGCACCAGTTCACCCAGGGTCCTGCGGAGCAGTCCGACGTTCTTGTCCCGTCCGGGGGTCAGCCGCAGGGTGTCCCCGTCGAACGTCCAGGTGCCGTCCTTCTGGATGATTTCCGCCATGAGGGGATTGTTTCACCGACATCCCCGGAGAGTGGCCCGTACCCGTACCGGCTTCCCTTGCGCGGCAGGGGTGTTGAGGGGGACGCGCGCGGCGGCGGGCACCCCGGAGGACCGTACTCCGGGGTGCCCGCCCGTCGGTGGGGTCAGAACCCGGCGATCGGGTTCTTCAGGGTGCCGACCAGCTGGAGCGCTCCGGACGGGTCCGTGAGGTCGACCATCTGCCTGTTGTCGCGGAGCTGGAGGCGGTTGAGGCAGGACAGCGCGAACTCGGGGGCGAACATGTCGTAGCGGGCGAACTTGTCGGCGAGTTCGGGCACCGACGCCTGGTACTCGCGGGTGACCTCGGCGACCGTGCCCCAGAAGGCGTCCTCGTCCATGACGCCCTCCTCCGCGAGGTTCGCGGCGAGGAAGCGGAAGAAGCAGTCGAAGACGTCGGTGAAGACCGACAGCAGCTTCTGGTCGTCCGGGACCTCCACGCGGATGCGGGAGACCTCCGGCGGGAGCACCGCGTCCGGGTCCATCACCGCGATCTCCTCGGCGATGTCCTTGTAGACGGCCCGCCGCACCACCCCGTCCTCCAGCACCAGGATCACGTTCTCGCCGTGCGGCATGTAGACCAGGTCGTAGGCGTAGAAGCTGTGCAGCAGCGGCACGTAGTAGGCCCGCAGGTAGTGCCGCAGCCACTGCGCCGGAGCGAGCCCCGAGCGCGCGATCAGCGCGCCCGCGAAGGACTTCCCCTCGTGGTCGACGTGGACCAGGGACGCCATGGTGGCGAGGGACTCGCCGTCCTTCAGGGACGGCACCGGGCTCTCCCGCCACAGCGCGGCCAGCATCTTGCGGTACGGGGAGTAGCGGTCGGTGGCCCGCTCGTACTCCAGGTGCCGGTAGCCGACGGCGGCCCGCTCCCGGATGATCGACAGCCCCGTCGCCCGCAGCACCGGGTCGCCCTCGATGAGCCGGGCCAGCCAGTCGTTGATCGCCGGGGTCGCCTCCATGTAGGCGGCGGACAGGCCGCGCATAAAGCCCATGTTGAGGACGGACAGGGCCGTCTTCACATAGTGCTTCTCCGGGTGCGAGGTGTTGAAGAAGGTACGGATGGACTGCTGCGCCAGGTACTCGTCCTCGCCCTCGCCCAGACAGACCAGGTGCCCGCGGGCGACCTCGGCGGCGAAGGTGACGGACAGCTTGTTCCACCACTGCCAGGGGTGGACGGGCACGAGGAAGTAGTCGGAGGGGTCGAGGCCCCGGTCGCGCAGCACCCCGTGGAAGCCCTCGACGGTCTCCTCGCCCAGCTCCTGCCGGACGAACGGCTCGTACTCGATCCCCGCCCCGGCCGTGAACGCGGCCCGCGAGCGGTGCGCGGCCAGCCACACCAGCCGTACCGGGCTCGCCGTCTCCGGCGCGTACGACAGGTACTCGTGGATGCCGAAGCCGAGCCGTCCGTTGTTGGCCACGAAGCAGGGATGGCCCTCGGTCATCCCGGTCTCGATGGCCTGGAAGCCGGCGTCCACCAGCTCGGCGACCGGGATCTGCGGCTTGGTGAGCTTGTAGCAGGTGCCGGAGAGGGTGGAGGAGATCTCCTCCAGGTACACCGGCAGGATCTCCTCGCTCAGACCCAGGGACTTCTGCAGCTCGATGAAGAAGTCGAGTGCGGCGAGGGGGAGTGCGGCGTCGTCGCGGTGACGGGTGATCGAGTCGGCGTCGATGCCCCAGTGGTCCAGGCCGCGGAGCGTGGCCGTGAAGGTGTACCGGGTCGCGCCGTCGTCGCTGCGGACGGCGTATCCGCCGTCACCGGTGGGCTCCGGTGCGAGGAGCCGCTCGTGCGCGAACTCGGCGAGTGCCTTGCGGATCAGCAGGCGGTTGGCCCGCGCCCAGCGGTGGGGGGACAGATGTGCCACGGCGTCGGACGGGGTCATGCGGTCACTCCTCGGGCGCGCAGGAACTGTTCGCGGGTGCAGAAGCTCAGCAGCGCGCGCTTCTCCGGCTTGTCGATCTCCCGTGCGGGCACGAAGCCCACGGCCTCGTTCAGCGCGTGCACGGCCTTGTTGCCCACGTCCGGCTCGACCACGACCCGCCGGGTGTCCGGGTCGGCGAACAGCTCCTCCATCACGGCGGTGATGACGGCCCGGGTGAAGCCGTGGACGGGCCGGTCGGCCGGCGCGACCAGGAAGTGCATGCCGACGTCGCCGGGCTCGGGCTCGTACAGGCCGGCGAGCTCGACGTACCGGGGGTCGTACCTCTCCATCAGGAAGGCCGGTTCGCCGTCGCGCAGGCCCAGGTGGGCGTGGTGGTGCTCGTCCGCGGCGATCCGCATGTACTCGCGCTCGACGTCCTGGAGCCTGGCGTCCTGCATCATCCAGAACGCCGCCTTGGGATGGGTGACCCAGCCGTGCAGCAGCTCGGCGTCCCGCAGCGGGTCGAGGGGGCGGAAGGTGAACGTGCCGATGCTCATACGGCGAACTCCTGGAACGCGATGGACTTCTCGACGGGGTAGTACTCGGTGCCGAGCAGCTCGCGGATGATGCAGCTGTTGCGGTACGGGCCCATGCCCAGGTCGGGGCTGGTGATGCTGTGCGTGTGGACGCCGGCGTTCTGCAGGAAGACACCGCGGCCGGTGACGTCGACGGCGTAGTCGCGGGTCACGTCGAAGCGGCCGTGGCCGTCGAAGCGGAGCCGGTCGCGGACCGGTTCGAGGAAGGCCGGCGGCTCGTAGTGGTAGCCGGTGGCCAGCACCAGGCCCTCGGTGCGGATCTCGAAGTCCTTGCCCTGCTCGTCCTGGTGGAAGCCGAGCGTGTAGCCGCCGTTCTCGTACCGGGCCGCGGTGAGGGAGGAGTTGGTGAGCAGCCGGGTGGGGACCGGCCGGTCGCCGCTCTCGACGTTCTTCTGGTACAGCAGGTCGAAGATCGCGTCGATCAGCTCCGAGTTGATGCCCTTGAACAGGCCCTTCTGCTGCTTCTCCAGCCGGTAGCGGGTGTCCTCGGGCAGCGCGCGGAAGTAGTCGATGTAGTCCGGGGAGGTCATCTCCAGGGTCAGCTTGGTGTACTCCAGCGGGAAGAACCGCGGGGAGCGGGTGACCCAGTTGAGCCGGTAGCCGTGGACGTCGATCTCGGAGAGCAGCTCGTAGTAGATCTCGGCGGCGCTCTGCCCGCTGCCGACGATCGTGATCGACTCCTTGTCGAGCAGCTCCGCCTTGCGCTGCACGTACTGCGCGTTGTGGAACAGGCCGCCGTCCAGGCCGCGGCACGGCTCGGGGACGAACGGCACGGTCCCGGTGCCGAGCACCAGGTGCCGGGCCCGGTACGTCCCGCCGGCCGCCGTCGCCACCGTGTAGAGCCCGCCGGCCTCGTCGTACGTCACCTCGGTGACCGTCGTGCCGAAGCGGATGCTGCTCAGCTTCGCCGCGGCCCAGCGGCAGTAGTCGTCGTACTCGACCCGCAGCGGGTAGAAGTTCTCGCGTATGTAGAACGGGTACAGCCTGCCCTTCTCCTTCAGGTAGTTGAGGAAGGAGTACGGGGAGGTCGGGTCGGCGAGGGTGACGAGGTCCGACATGAACGGCGTCTGCAGGTGGGCGCCGTCGAGGAACATCCCCGCGTGCCAGGCGAAGTCCGGCTTGGACTCCAGGAAGACGCCGTTCAGTTCGGCGATGGGCTCGGTGAGGCAGGCGAGGCCGAGGTTGAAGGGGCCGAGGCCGATCCCCACGAAGTCGTAGGTGACGTCCGGGGCTTCAGCAAGCGCGGTCAAGGGATTCTCCCAGGTACTGCTCGGCGTGGCCGGCGATCAGATCGAGGACGGCGGCGATGTCCGAGGCGGTGGTCTCGGGGTTCAGCAGGGTGAACTTCAGGTAGTGGCGCCCGCCCACCTTGGTGCCCGCGACCACCGCGTCACCGGAGGCGAACAGGGCCTTCCGGGCGTGGAGGTTGGCCCGGTCGATCTCGGCGGGGTCGGTGACGGCGGCCGGGATGTAGCGGAAGACGAGCGTGGACAGCGAGGGGGCGACGACCACGTCGTAGCGCGGGTCGGCGGCGAGCAGCTTCCAGCCCTCGGCAGCCAGGTCGCACACCTCGTCGAAGAGCTGCCCGATGCCGTCGGCGCCCATCACGCGCAGCGTCATCCACAGTTTGAGCGCGTCGAAGCGGCGGGTGGTCTGCAGGGACTTGTCGACCTGGTTGGGGATCCGCTCGGTCACCATGCGGCGCGGGTTGAGGTACTCGGCATGGTAGGTGGCGTGCCGCAGCGTGGCCGCGTCGCGGACCAGCACGGCGGACGAACTCACGGGCTGGAAGAAGGACTTGTGGTAGTCGACGGTGACGGAGTCGGCGCGCTCGATGCCGTCGATGCGGTCCCGGTGCCTCAGCGAGGCGAGCAGCCCGCAGCCGTAGGCGGCGTCCACGTGCATCCAGGTGCCGTACTGGGCGCACAGCTCGGCGATCTCGGGGAGCGGGTCGATGGAGCCGAAGTCGGTGGTGCCGGCGGTGGCGACGACGGCCATGGGGACCAGGCCCGCCTCGGCGCAGCGCTCCAGCTCGTGGGCGAGCGCGACGGTCCGCATGCGCTTGTCGTGGTCGACGGGGACCACCACCACGGCGTCCGGTCCGAGGCCGAGCAGTTTCGCGGACTTCTTCACGCTGAAGTGGCTGGCCTCGGAGGCGAAGACACGCAGTCTGGCGAGGTCGTCGGCCTTGGCCTCCTCGCGGGCCAGCAGGAGCGCCTGGAGGTTGGACTGGGTGCCGCCGGAGGTGAAGACGCCGTCGGCGGCCGGGCCGAGGCCGATGCGGCGGGCCGTCCAGTCGATCAGTTTCCGCTCGATGAGGGTGCCGCCGGCCGACTGGTCCCAGGTGTCCAGGGAGGAGTTGACGGCGGAGAGCACCGCCTCGCCGAGCACGGCCGGGATGACGACCGGGCAGTTGAGGTGGGCGAGATAGCGGGGGTGGTGGAAGTAGACGGCGTCCCGGAGGTACACGTCCTCCAGTTCGTCCAGCACGGCGGTGGTGTCGTGGAGCGGCTGGTCGAGGTCGATGCCGTCGATGCGGGGGGCCAGGGCGTCGACGGTGATTCCGGTGAACGGCCGGTCGGTGGTGGCGAGTTTGGCCGCCACCCGCTCGACTCCTTCGGTCACGGAGCGGCGGTAGTGCTCCGCGGTGGTGTCGTTGAGCAGGTGCGAGCGCATGGGGGGGTCCTCCGGTGGGGACTATCCGGTGCGGGAAGGGGCCGGTAGCGAAAAACTTAGGTGAGCCTAACCTAAGTTTTTCGGCCTCAAACCTGTTACGGCCGTGACTGTCATCACTCACTCGCGAGGAGTAGTCGGGCTCAAGTCCGTTTTGTGGCCGGCGAGTTGACTGCGGCAGTGTGACGGCGACATGCCCGCCGCGGGGTTCCGGACGCGAGCACGCCGAGCCGCCCCGCCGCGCCGCCTGGAGGGAGGCGGAACGGGCGGGGCGGCGGCTGAGGGGGCCGGGCGGGAGGGGTCAGCCGACCTTCTTGGCCTTCTCGATGGCCTCCGCGAGGTTGTCGAGCAGGGGCGTGCACTTGTCGTAGGAGAGGATCGGCTCGGGCGAGCGGGCGATGACCTGGCCGGCCTTGACCGCGGGGAGCTTCTTCCAGGTCGCCTCGGTGATGTCGGCGGGCTGGATGGTCGAGGCGCGGTCGTCCATGATGATGACGTCGGCCGGGTACTTGTCGACGTTCTCCCAGCTCAGGGTCTCGAACCAGCCGCCGGTGGGCTTCTTGGCCTCCTCCGAGGGCTCCACCAGGTTCACCCCGAGGGCCTTGAAGTACTCAAGGTCGATGGAGAAGTTCGAGCCCGAGACGTAGAAGACGTCCTGCGCCGCGGAGCCCGCCATGACCCGGATCTCCGGGCGCGCCTTGGCGGCCTTGCGCAGCCGCTCGGCGGCGGCCTCGAACTTCTTCTTCGCCTCGACGACCTTCGCGGACTTCATGTCGGCGCCCAGCGATTCGGCCAGCTCGGCCATCCGCTGCAGCGGCTCCGGCATCTGCCGGTCGTAGACGGAGACGGCCACGCTCGGGGCCAGCTTGGCGATCTTGTCCTTGGAGGCCTCCGGGACGTACCAGAGCGTCCCGGCGTCGTCGAACGTCGTGCTGATGAGCACCTCGGGCCCGAAGGCCGCGTACTGCTCGACGTTGAAGCTGTCGAACTTGTTGCCGAAGATCGTCAGCTTGCTGACGTCCATGTCGCCGGCCTGGACGTCGGCCTTGCCGTCCGGGGTCTTCGTCGGGCCGAAGACGCCCTTGACCTCGATGCCGTAGTCGTACAGCGCGGCGGCGACACCGGTGAACGCCACGATGGCCGTGGGGACCTTGTCGAGCTTCACGGTGGTGCCGCGGTCGTCCTTGAAGCTCCACGGGCCGGACTTCGCGGGGTTCGCGTCCTTGTCCGAGCCGGCGCTTTTCTCGTCACCGTCTCCGCAGGCCGCGAGCACGGCCCCGAGGCCGAGCGCGCCGCCCGCGGCGAGAACGCCGCGTCGGGTGAGGTGGGTGGCTCTGGCGTTGGACATGGGTACGCTGCCTTCGAACGGGGCGGATAACCCGCCGGACAATTCGAAGGTAGGTTAGCCTAACCTCAATGGTTGTCCAGGTGTGGGCCCCTCACCAGCGCAATTCCGTGAGTGGGCCGCCTGCCTCGCGACAACGCGCTGCGAGGCCCAACTCCGCCGATCGGCACGGAAGATGGGCCTCGCTCCGGGCGGAATCGCCCCCGGTGCGCGACTAGGCGGCCGCCTTCTGCTCCCGGGCCAGTTCCCTGGCCGCGCTGCGGCGCTTGCCGGACTGCACGTCCACCGGGCCGCCGGCCCCCTTGCCCGGCTCCTCCCGCCAGCCGCGCAGCTTGCCCGCCACCTCGGCCAGCAGCGGGCTGCCGGGCTTCACGGCGACGTAGAACAGCGACTCGTCGGGCTTCTTGTCGTCCCCGCCCCAGCGGACGACGCCCTCCAGCTCGGCGAGGATGTCACGGATGACGAGCTGCTGCGGGGCGAAGAAGCCGCCCTTGACGCCGCTCGGGTAGTGACCCGGTCTGATCTGCACCGCGGTGCCGGAGGCCTGGTTGGCCTCCGCCAGCCCCCGGCGCACCGTGGCCGGGCTGCGCCAGCCGACCACGTCGCCCCCGCGCAGTTCGTCCACCTCGTAGTGGAACCGGCGGACGACATGGACCAGCACGGTCTCCACATCGCCGATCCGCACGGCGACCCCCTCGACGGGGGTGCCGGGCACCGGACGCGTCCACACCGACCCGCCCTTGTCGGCGGCCAGTTCCATCTCCCAGCCGTTGGGGCTCGGCTTCCCGGAGCGGGTGCGCTTGTGGCGGGCCAGGGCGCGCCGGGCCGCGTCCCTGACGTGCTTCGGCTCGGCATAACGGTCCGCCGCGTGGGCGGGAGAGGCGAGGTACTCGGAGAAGGGCAGCGTGGCCGCTGCTGCGACGCCCGCGATCACTGCGGTCCGGGCGAGGAAGGTACGGCGGGATGTCGTCATGGACGCCTTGTCTCTCTCTTGAAGTCCCGGGTGGCCCGGCGTTCGGATTCCAGCAGGCTGAAGCCGCCCATCGCGACGGCCGTGAAGGCGAGGGCGCCCGCCGCGGGATTGAGATAGCCGGGCACGCCCGTCGAATGGGTGGTGCCGCTCCTGACGTGGCAACCGAGACCGAGCGGGATGTAGGTGGGCCGGTAGGAGTCGATCTCCATGACGTGCGCCGGTCCCACCGCCTCCTTGCACGCGGCGTCCCGCCTCGTCTCGTCCAGCGTCAGCAGGTGCACGGTGCCCCAGGCGTACAGGCAGGCCGCGCCGGCCGCCGCGAACGCGCCGCAGGACCGCAGCAGCACCAGCGGAGCCCCGCGTCCGGCACCGTGACGGGCCGCCGTCGTGCAGCCGTAGGCGGCCAGGGCGATGGCCGCCGCCAGGGAGAGGAGGAGGACGAGAAGCAGGACAAGGGGGTTGTGCCCCGCGTACGGATCGGTTTCCACTGTTACTCCTAGTACATCCGGGACAGCCCGTTGTACTTCTCGAAGAGCTGGTAGAGCGCCATGCGCTTGGTGGCGTGCGCCTCGGCCTCGTCTCCCCAGCCCTGATAGCGGCGCAGGACCTCGAAGATCTCCTTCTGCGTGTAGTCCAGTCTCATGGTGCGCAGCACGGTCTCGCCGTCGGGGCCGTTGTTGCCGCCGGGCTTGCCGCCCGCGTCCCACAGGTGGATGAGGGACACGGTCCGGACCGAGTAGGCGTTGTCCTGGTTGACCTTGTGCCACATCGTCCAGATGTCCGCGTCCTTGGCAGGGTCGAGGACGGTGCCGCTGGCGTAGCCCTTGCCGATGCAGTAGTTCCAGGCCCGGATGCCGACGTCGCCGCTGATCTGCGCGATGCCGGTGGAGGAGTCACGGACGGGGGAGATGTCGTCGCCCCCGACCCCGGTGTGGTAGTACGTCACCGCCGCGTCCACGGTCAGGTCGATCGCGTCGTAGTGGCGCATCTCCCAGTAGGCCGAGGTCTGGATCAGCGCCTTGCGCATGTTGTACGTGTTCGACAGGGACGTGATCAGGGCGTCGTGGGCCATGACCGTCTCGAGGCACTCGGTGTGCGTGAAGATGCGCTTGGCGTCCGAGTCCGGGAAGCCGATCGACTTCATGTAGGTGCTGATGTCGGTGTGCATCGCCGGGTAGTAGGACGAGAGGTCGAACGCGACGTCGGGCGCGTTGTCCAGGCGGGAGGGGTTGAAGGAGCCCTCGCCGATGTCACGGCCCGAGGCGATGTTGTGGTCGATGTTGATGGCGCCGTCGCCCGAGCCGACGGTCCGGGTGACGATCTGGTCGTAGGCCCAGCTCGCCGGCAGCGGGTAGCCGTAGTTGCCGGAGAAGCCGCTGGACATGTCGGAGACGAAGCTCGCCGTGGCGTGCCCCGCCTCGGACACCCGGATGCACACGTTGCGCGGCCCGTAGACGCCGACCCGGTAGGGGTTGCCGGACAGCGCCATCGCGTCCTCGACGCCCTTGAAGTAGGGCAGGATGTCGTCGGTCACCTCGTAGTCGTAGGCGTCGAAGTCGACCGCGAAGAAGATACGGGCGCCCGTCTTGAAGCCGTGGCGCTGCGCGGCGGCGACGGCGGCGAGGCCGTCCGCGTTGCCGGCCGGGTAGTTGAACCCCTCGGCGTCCCGGCCGTAGGTCTGCCAGATCGGGAAGCAGCGGAGCCCGTTGTCGGCGATGGTCTGGAGCTCGCCGGCCTGGATCTCCTTCTCCAGGGGCGCGCCGCCCGTCGGGTTGATCAGATAGCGGCCGATGTACTTGATGCCCTCCGCCTTGAGGGTCGCCGCGCGCGCCGGGGTGATCTTCGTGACGCCGTCGCAGGCCTCGCCCCTGCGGTTCTGGTCGCCGTACGACACCAGCAGCGACGCCCAGGTGGAGAAGTCGCCCTTGCCGGTCACCGGGAGCGCCACGAACGCCTGGAAGGCGGCGGTCTCGCTCGCGACCGTGCTGTTGAAGACGGAGGTGAACGGGGTCGCCGCACGCTGGTTGAGGATCAGCGCGCCGCTGTAGAGCTGCGCCCAGGTGCCGCTGGACCCCTCGGAGAGCGTGTGGCTGGCCAGGCCCGACTTGGTGCCCGGCCCGAAGTTGCCGTTGGCGACTCCGTCGGCCATGCCGAGCTCGTACTGGATGGCGTACAGCATGGACGAGGCCACGGTGCGGGAGTGGTGGCCGTCGCACGGCACGATGAAGAAGTCCTGGCGGCCGATGTAACGCCCGTTCAGCCACTGCTGGATCTCGCGGATCTTCGCGCTTCCGCCGTTCACCGTGACATAGGGGTCCATGTTGAGCAGCCCCTTGACCACCTTGGGGTAGAGGCTCCCGGAGTCGGGGAAGGACGCCGCGACGCCCATGTCCGACTTCATCTTGCTCACCGAGGCGGCGACCCGGTCGTTGTACTTTCCGTCGATCTCGCCGCCGTCATATCCCTTGCAGTAGAGGGCGGACTGAATGATCCGGGCGAAATTGGCGGAGGGTACGGTACTGCCGTTGAGTACCGGGTACTTTGACTGCAGGGCGTTCAGGGTGGTCGGGCCGAAATTGTTGGACAGCGAGCTGATGCCCAGCTCGAGCTGGAGAGCGCGGGTGAGCGCGTACATCACGGTCCAACTGGTCTGACCGTTCTCCTCCAGCTTGGGTATGCCCAGCATGTTGGGGTAGGTCGTGTTGATGAACCGCTGGGCACGCAGCACCATCTCGTCGGCCATGGACGGCTCTCTTTCGATGCGGGGAAGGTCGCGGCAAACGCCGGTCAACAGGGCAAAGTTAGAGATGGTGAGGGCGGAGTGACAGCCGTCTTTTTCTGGACAATCGGGCAAAGGGTGTGAATGGCGCGGCGTATTTACGCCGTCCCCGGCATGCCCGGAGAAATGAATGCCAGGCGTGGGCGCAATGACGCCAGAAATGTTTGGCCGGGAATGTTTGAACGCGGCGGCGCGTAAAAAGAGGGGGCTCCGGGTCCCGCCTGTGGAGGCGGTGCGGTGCCGGTGTGTGGGAAGGGTCGCGCGCTCGTGAGGTTTGGCGTATTCACGCCAACTGAACGGTGGTCAGTGTGCCTGTTTTGCATGGAGACGGCTGGTTTTCCCAGGGGTTCAGGAACTTAGGGTTCCATAAGGGCCATCCACAAGGTGGCTCTGGCTACGCTCTCCGTGGGGGCTACTGATGGTCACAAAAATGACGGTTGGTCAGGTGGATGTGGTGATCGTGCGCCTGCTGTACCAGGGGCTCGGGGACGCGGCGATCGGCCGGCGTCTGGGGCTCGGACACCGGACCGTGCAGCGGCGCATACAGCAGTTGATGAGACGCTGGGGGGTCCCGGGGCGGGTGGCCCTGGGAGCCAGGGCGCAGGAACTGGGCCTCTTCGACGGCCTGGAGGCCGGGGGACGGCCACTCGGCCGGGAGTTGCTCAACACGGCCTGAGCCCGCACCCGGCCCCGGGCCGGCGGTCTTCCGGGCAGGGGCGCCCCGCCGGCAGGGCGCCCCTCCCGATCAGGCGGAGGGGGCGAGCTGTTCGCGCACCCACCCGGGATCGGGGTTGGTGTGCGGCCGGCCGCCCACGACGACCGTGGGCACGGTCTCGTTGCCCTCGTTGGCCGCCCGCACCGCTGCCGCCCCGGCCGGGTCGCGCCAGATGTTCACCCAGTGCGCCCGGCGGGCGCGACGGCCCAGCCGGAAGCGCAGCCGCAGGCAGTACACACAGCCCGGCCGCCAGTAGACGACCGGCCGGCCGTCGGCCGCGCCGCGGCGCTCCGCCTCCGGCGCGCCCACCGACCTCGGGAAGACCAGGGGCGAGTGCACCGCCGCGAGCAGCGTGAACATCAGCAGGAACGCGGCGGCCTCGCCGGGGCTCCCGCCGCGGACCAGCCCGGTGGCGGCGAGTGATCCGCAGAGCAGCAGCAGTACCGGCGAGATCCACGTGCGCATCATGAGGACGCAGGCTATCCCCGGGCCGGACGGCCTCTCGAACCGGCCCGCTCGGCCGGAGGGGTCAGCCCGCCAGGCCCAACTCCCGCGCGATCAGCATCCGCTGGACCTCGCTCGTGCCCTCGCCGATCTCCAGGATCTTGGAGTCGCGCCACATGCGGGCCACCGGGTACTCGTTCATGAAGCCGTAGCCGCCGTGGATCTGGGTGGCGTCACGGGCGTTGTCCACGGCGACCGTGGACGAGTACAGCTTCGCCAGCGCCGCCTCCTTCTTGAAGGGCTCGCCGGCCACCAGCCGGCTCGCCGCGTCGCGCCAGGCGAGACGGGCCGTGTGGGCCTTCATCTCCATGTCGGCGATCTTGAACTGTATGGCCTGGTTGGCGCCGATCGGCCTGCCGAACGCGTGCCGCTCCTTGGCGTACTTCACCGACTCGTCCACGCAGCCCTGCGCCAGACCCGTGCCCAGCGCGGCGATGGCGATGCGGCCCTCGTCCAGGATGCGCAGGAACTGGGCGTAGCCGCGCCCCTGTTCGCCCAGGAGGTTGGCGGCCGGCACCCGGACGTCCTGGAAGGACAGCTCCCGGGTGTCCGAGGCGTTCCACCCGACCTTCGAGTACGGGGCCGCCACCGTGAAGCCCGGCGTGCCCGAGGGGACGATGATCGCCGAGATCAGCGGCTTGCCGTCCGGCTTGCGCCCGGTCACCGCCGTGACCGTGACCAGGCCCGTGATGTCCGTGCCCGAGTTGGTGATGAAGCACTTGCCGCCGTTGATGACCCACTCGTCCGTCGACTCGTCCAGCCGGGCCGTCGTACGGGTGGCGCCCGCGTCGCTGCCGCCGTCCGGCTCCGTCAGACCGAACGCGCCCAGGATCTCGCCCGAGCACAGCCGAGGCAGCCACTCCCGCTTCTGCTCCTCGGTGCCGAAGAGGTGGACCGGCATCGCGCCCAGCGAGACCCCCGCCTCCAGGGTGATGGCCACCGAGGAGTCGACCCGGGCCAGCTCCTCCAGGGCCACACCGAGGGCGAAGTAGTCGCCGCCCATGCCGCCGTACTCCTCCGGGAACGGCAGCCCGAACAGACCCATGCGGCCCATCTCCCGGACGATCTCGTACGGGAACTCGTGACGCTCGTAGAAGTCACCGATCTTCGGCGCCACCACGTCGTGCGCGAACTCCTCGACCGTGCGGCGGAGTTCGTCCAGTTCGGGGGAGAGCTTGTGGTCCATGGCGTTCACTGCTCCTGGTGGGAGAGGGCTCGTACGGTGCGGGACGGGCTGGTCCGTCCCAGGTGGGCGGCCATCCAGACGCTTGTGGCGACGAGACGGCCGAGGTCGACCCCGGTGTCGATGCCGAGACCGCGCAGCATCCACACGAGGTCCTCGGTGGCGAGGTTGCCGGTGGCGGACTTCGCGTACGGGCAGCCGCCGAGGCCGCCGGCGGAGGCGTCGACCGTGCTGACGCCCTGCTGGAGCGCTGCCAGCGTGTTGGCGAGGGCCTGTCCGTAGGTGTCGTGGAAGTGCACGCCGAGGGCGGACACCGGCACGCCCGCCTCCGTGAGTGCGGTGAGCAGGGCCGTCACATGGCCGGGGGTGGCCACCCCGACGGTGTCGCCCAGGCTCAGCTCGTCGCAGCCCATGTCCAGCAGGGCCCGGCACACCCGGACCACCTGGGGGACCGGGACCGCGCCCTCCCAGGGGTCGCCGAAGCACATCGACAGATAGCCGCGGACATGGAGGTCCTCCGCCTTCGCCCTGCCGACCACCGGCTCGAACATCGCCAGCGCCTCGTCCACCGTGCGGTTGAGGTTGGCCTTGGCGAAGGACTCCGTGGCGCTGGCGAAGACCGCCACCCGCCGGGCGCCCAGCGCCAGCGCACGGTCCAGTCCGCGCGCGTTGGGCACCAGGACCGGCAGCGACACCGGCAGGTCGGACACCGCCGGGTACAGCTCCTCGGCGTCCGCCAGCTGGGGCACCCACCGGGGGTGCACGAAGCTCGTCGCCTCGATCGTCCCCAGGCCCGTGCCCGCCAGCCGGCGGATGAACTCCGCCTTGACGGCCGTCGGCACGGTCGCCTTCTCGTTCTGCAGCCCGTCGCGCGCGCCCACCTCGTGGATCCGCACCCGCGAGGGCAGCCCTCCGGCCGGCACGGCCATCGGCAGGCCCAGTTCCGGGGCGTTCATGACGTCTCCTCCTTCACCGGCTTCACCGGCTCGATGACCGCCAGCACCTGGTCCATGGCGACGGTCGTGCCCGGCGCCACGTCCAGCTCGGCGACCGTGCCGGCGTGCGGGGCGGAGATGACGTGCTCCATCTTCATCGCCTCCACCACCAGCAGGCTCTGGCCCGCGGCCACCTCGTCGCCGACGGCGACCTTCACCACCGTCACCGTGCCGGGCATCGGCGCGGTCAGCGAGTCGGCGCCCGCCCGGCCGGCCCGGGTGAGGGACGCGGCGACCGGGTCGTGGTCGCGCACGTGCCAGGCGTCGCCGTCCCGGCCGATCCAGTCGGCGGCCCGGTGGAAGGTGTGGCGTACGCCGTCCAGGGTGACGGAGACCCGGTCCTCGCCCACCGTGTGGGAACCCCGGGGGGTGTGCGTGACGGGGTCGACTCCCGTCGCCCGCAACGGGAAGGCGGCCGGCAGCGGCCGGCCCCCGAGGCGCCAGCCGCTCGGCACGGAGAACGGGTCCGTCCAGCCCTCCCCGCCCGGACGCAGCGCCTCCAGACGCACAGCCGCGGCCGCCTCGTACACCTCCTCGGGCACGCCGGCCGTGACCAGGCCCTCCGCCTCCCGCTCCACCAGCCCGGTGTCCATGTCGCCCGCGACCACCGCCGGATGCGCCAGCAGCCGCCGCAGGAACCCGGCGTTGGTCTGCACGCCCAGCGTGACCGTCCCGGCGAGCGCCGCCCGGAGCCGGCGCAGCGCCGTCGCGCGGTCGGGACCGTACGCGATCACCTTGGACAGCATCGGGTCGTAGAGGCTGCCGACCTCCGTGCCCTCGCTCAGCCCGGAGTCGGTGCGCACCCCCTCGCCCCGCGGTTCGCGCAGCCTCAGCACCGTGCCGCCGGAGGGGAGGAAGCCGCGCGCCGGGTCCTCGGCGCAGATACGGGCCTCGACCGCGTGTCCGGTGAGCGTGACGCCGTCCTGCCCGAAGCCGAGCGGCTCGCCCGCCGCCACCCGGAGCTGCCACTCCACCAGGTCGAGCCCGGTGATCAGCTCGGTGACCGGGTGCTCCACCTGGAGGCGGGTGTTCATCTCCATGAAGTAGTACGACGACGGGTCGTTGCCCGGGACGATGAACTCCACCGTGCCCGCGCCCCGGTAGCCGCAGGAGCGGGCCGCCTGGACCGCCGCCTCGCCCATCGCGGCGCGGGTCTCCTCGTCGAGGAGCACACTGGGCGCCTCCTCGATGATCTTCTGGTGCCGGCGCTGCAGCGAGCACTCGCGCTCGCCGAGGTGCACCACGTTGCCGTGGCCGTCGGCCAGTACCTGGATCTCGATGTGCCGGGGGCGGTCGATCCACCGCTCGACCAGCAGCGTGTCGTCGCCGAAGGAGGCGCGGGCCTCGCGGCGCGCGGCGGCGATCTCGTCGGCCAGCACGGAGACGTCCCGCACCAGGCGCATGCCCTTGCCGCCGCCGCCCGCGGACGGCTTCAGCAGCACCGGCACACCGATCTCCCGGGCCGCCTCGGCGAGCTGCCCGTCGGTCAGCCCGCTGCCGCTGGAGCCGGGCACGACCGGGACCCCGGCCGCCTTCACCGTCTCCTTGGCGCGGATCTTGTCGCCCATCAGGGCGATCGCGTCCGCCGGGGGCCCGATGAAGACCAGCCCCGCCTCGGCGCACGCCCGCGCGAACCCGGCGTTCTCGGCGAGGAACCCGTACCCCGGGTGGACCGCCTGGGCGCCGGTGCGGGCGGCGGCCTCCAGCAGCCGCTCCACCGACAGATAGCTCTCCCCGGCCGGCGCGGGTCCGATCCGCACCGCCGTGTCGGCCTCCCGGACGTGCCGGGCGTCGGCGTCCGCGTCGGAGTACACGGCCACCGAGCGCACGCCCATCGACCGCAGGGTGCGGATGACGCGGACCGCGATCTCGCCCCGGTTGGCCACCAGCACCGTCTCGAACATCTGCTCAGTCATCGTCAGGGGTCCCCTCACATCCGGAAGACGCCGAACTGGGGGTCTCCCAGGGGCGCGTTGGCGCACGCGGTCAGGGCCAGGCCCAGGACCTGCCGGGTCTCCATCGGGTCGATCACGCCGTCGTCCCAGAGGCGGGCCGTCGCGTAGTAAGCGTTCCCCTGATGTTCGTACTGCGCACGGATCGGGGCCTTGAAGGCGTCCTCGTCCCCGGCCGGCCACTCCTCGCCGCGCGCCTCCAGCTGGTCCCGCTTGACCGTGGCGAGCACCGAGGCGGCCTGCTCGCCGCCCATCACCGAGATCTTGGCGTTGGGCCACATCCACAGGAACCGGGGCGAGTACGCCCGCCCGCACATCGAGTAGTTGCCCGCCCCGTACGACCCGCCGACCACGACCGTCAGCTTCGGCACCCGGGTGCAGGCGACCGCCGTGACCATCTTGGCGCCGTGCTTGGCGATGCCGCCCGCCTCGTAGTCCCGGCCCACCATGAAGCCCGAGATGTTCTGCAGGAACACCAGCGGGATGCCGCGCTGGTCGCACAGCTCGATGAAGTGGGCGCCCTTCTGGGCGGACTCGGAGAACAGGATGCCGTTGTTGGCGACGATCCCCACCGGGTGGCCGTGGATCCGGGCGAAGCCGGTGACCAGGGTCTGCCCGAACTCCGACTTGAACTCGGCGAAGCGGGAGCCGTCCACGACCCGCGCGATGATCTCGCGCACGTCGTAGGGGGTGCGGGAGTCGACCGGCACCGCCCCGTACAGCCCCGCCGGGTCCACCTTGGGCTCCGCGGCCGGCTCGACGCCCCAGGGGAGGGAGCCGCGCGCGGGGAGCGTGGAGACGATGGTGCGGACGATCCTGAGCGCGTGCGCGTCGTCCTCCGCGAGGTGGTCGGTCACACCCGACACCCGCGAGTGCACCTCGCCGCCGCCCAGCTCCTCCGCCGTGACCACCTCGCCGGTGGCCGCCTTCACCAGCGGGGGACCGCCGAGGAAGATCGTGCCCTGGCCGCGCACGATGACCGCCTCGTCGCTCATCGCCGGGACGTACGCGCCGCCCGCCGTGCACGAGCCGAGCACCGCCGCGATCTGCGGGATGCCGGCGCCGGACATCCGGGCCTGGTTGTAGAAGATCCGCCCGAAGTGGTCGCGGTCCGGGAAGACCTCGTCCTGCATCGGCAGGAAGGCGCCGCCCGAGTCGACCAGGTAGACGCAGGGCAGCCGGTTGTCGAGGGCCACCTCCTGGGCGCGCAGGTGCTTCTTCACCGTCATCGGGTAGTAGGTGCCGCCCTTGACGGTGGCGTCGTTGGCCACGACCACGCACTCCCGGCCGCTGACCCGGCCGATCCCGGCGATCACCCCGGCCGCCGGGGCCTGCCCCTCGTACAGCCCGTCGGCCGCCAGCGGGGCCAGCTCCAGGAAGGGCGAGCCGGGGTCGAGGAGGGTGTCCACCCGGTCGCGCGGGAGCAGTTTCCCGCGCGCGGTGTGCCGCGCCCGCGCCCGCTCGCCGCCGCCGAGCGCGGCGGCGGCGAGCTTGCCGCGCAGCTCCTCGACGAGCGCGCGGTGCGCCTCCTCGTTGGCCCGAAAGGCCTCGGACGCGGGATCGGCCGCGCTGTGAAGCTCCGGTGCCTCATGCATCCTGCGGGTCCCCTCACCTTGTTAATGAGCGTTAACGCATTTCCTCCAGGTTAACGACCGCTAACCTCGCTGTCTAGAATCGTCTTCATGGCCACCAGAACCGACGCCCCCACCCGCCGCGAGCAGATCCTCAAGGAGGCCGCCCGGCTCTTCGCCGAGCGCGGTTTCCACGGTGTCGGGGTCGACGAGATAGGCGCCGCGGTCGGCATCAGCGGACCCGGGCTCTACCGGCACTTCCCGGGCAAGGACGCGATGCTCGCGGAACTGCTGGTGGGGATCAGCGGCCAGCTGCTGACCGGCGCGAAGCGGCGCCTGCAGGAGGCCGACGGCGCGGCGGCCCCCGAGGCGGTCCTCGACTCGCTGATCGAGGGGCACATCGACTTCGCTCTCGACGACCGCCCGCTCATCACCCTGCACGACCGTGAGCTGGACCGCCTGCGGGACACCGACCGCAAGCTGGTCCGCCAGCTGCAGCGGCAGTACGTCGAGCTGTGGGTCGGGGTGGTGCGCGAGCTGTACCCGGAGCTGGCCGAGCCGGCCGCCCGCTCGGCGGTCCACTCGGTGTTCGGCCTGCTCAACTCCACTCCGCACCTGACCCGCCCCGGCTCGCTGCCCGGCCGCGCGGGGACCGCCGAGCTGCTGCACCGGATGGCCCGCGGGGCGTTCGCGGCGGCGGGCGCGCGATGACCCCGGGGGAGTGACGAGGGTTACGGGGCGGGGGCCCTGGACGGCTGTGGATACTCGCCGGTACCTTTGATCTGAGCAAGCGCTTAGACATGCCCGGGTTATGGAGGTGGCGGACAGTGCGCCGTACGGTTTTCAACGAGGATCACGAGGCGTTCCGGGAGACGATCCGCGCCTTCATCGAGGCCGAGGTCGTGCCCGTCTACGACGAGTGGTTCGCGGCGGGCCAGGCGCCCCGCGACTTCTACTACAAGCTCGGTGAGCTGGGCATCTTCGGCATCAGCGTGCCCGAGGAGTTCGGCGGCGCGGGCATGGACACCCACAAGTTCGAGGCCGTCCTCTACGAGGAGACCGCCCGCGCCGGCGTCCAGTTCGGCGGCTCCGGCGTGCACGTGCTGCTCGCCCTGCCGTACCTCAAGATGCTCGCCACCGACGAGCAGAAGAAGCGCTTCCTGCCGAAGTTCGTCTCCGGCGAGGAGATGTGGGCCATCGCGATGACCGAGCCGGGCACCGGCTCCGACCTCGCGGGCATGAAGACCACCGCCAAGCTCAGCGAGGACGGCACGCACTACGTCCTCAACGGCGCCAAGACCTTCATCACCGGCGGCGTCCACGCCGACAAGGTGATCGTCTGCGCCCGCACCGCCGCCCCGACGGCCGAGGACCGCCGCCACGGCATCTCGCTGTTCGCCGTGGACACCAAGTCCGAGGGCTACTCCGTCGGCCGCAAGCTCGACAAGCTCGGCCTGAAGACCTCCGACACCGCCGAGCTGGCGTTCGTCGACGTCAAGGTCCCCGTCGAGGACCTGCTCGGCGAGGAGAACAAGGGCTTCTACTACCTCGGCCACAACCTGGCCTCCGAGCGCTGGGGCATAGCCTTCGGCGCCTACGCCCAGGCCAAGGCCGCCGTCCGGTTCGCCAAGCAGTACGTGCAGGAGCGCACCGTCTTCGGCAAGCCGGTCGCCCACTTCCAGAACACCAAGTTCGAGCTGGCCGCCTGCCAGGCCGAGGTGGACGCCGCCGAGGCCGTCGCCGACCGCGCCACCGAGGCCCTGGACGCCGGCGAGCTCACCCCCGCCGAGGCCGCCTCCGCCAAGCTGTTCTGCACCGAGGTGGCGCACCGTGTCATCGACCGCTGCCTCCAGCTGCACGGCGGCTACGGCTACATGAACGAGTACCCGATCGCCCGCCTGTACGCGGACAACCGCGTCAACCGCATCTACGGCGGCACCAGCGAGATCATGAAGTCGATCATCGCCAAGGACATGGGGCTGTAAGGTCCCGGAAATCCCTGCCGTATACAACTGACCTCATGAGTCAGGCACTCCAGGATCTCCTCGATCTGCTCGACCTCGAGCAGATCGAGGAGAACATCTTCCGCGGCCGGTCGCGCTCCGCCGTCGTCCCCCGCGTCTTCGGCGGGCAGGTCGCCGCGCAGGCGCTCGTCGCCGCCGGGCGGACCGTCCCCGAGGACCGGCCCGCCCACTCCCTGCACGCGTACTTCCTGCGCCCCGGCGACCCCGGCGCTCCGATCGTCTACACCGTCGACCGGATCCGCGACGGCCGCTCCTTCACCACCCGGCGGGTGGTCGCGGTCCAGCACGGAAAGCCGATCTTCCACCTCTCGGCGTCCTTCCAGACGTACGAGGAGGGCCTGGACCACCAGGAGCCGATGCCGCCGTCCCCCGACCCGGAGACGCTGCCCACCTCGGAGGAACGGCTGCGCGGCTACTCCCACCTCGCCCCCGAGGTCGTGGAACGCTTCCTCGAGGCCCGTGCCGCCGTCGACCTTCGCTACGTCGACGAGCCGCCCTACGGCCGCTTCGGCGAGCCCCGCGAACCCCACTCCCAGGTGTGGTTCCGCACCAACGGCAAGCTCGCGGACGACCCCCTGCTGCACGTCGTCCTCGCCACGTACGTCTCCGACATGACGCTGCTCGACTCCGTCCTCCTCGCCCACGGGCGCGGCGGCTGGGCCGTCGGCGACGTCGTCGGCGCGTCCCTGGACCACGCCATGTGGTTCCACCGCCCGTTCCGCGCCGACGAGTGGCTGCTGTACGACCAGCAGTCCCCGTCCGCCCACGGCGGCCGGGGTCTGGGCCAGGCCCGCATCCACACCCGCGACGGCCGCCTCGCGGTCACGGTCATCCAGGAGGGCGTGGTCCGCGTCCCGCGGTGACCGTTCAGACGAGCCCCGCCTCCGTCAGCAGGTAGGCCGTCATCGGGTCGTAGTGGCGGGGGCTGGTGACGTGGTCGTCGAGGGGGACCGTGACCTGGACGGTGCCCTCGGACTCGGCGACGAAGAGGGCCGGGTCGTTGCAGTCGGCGTAGCCGACGGAGTCGACGCCGTGCTGTCCGGCGTACCCCGCCCAGCCGTGGTCGGCGACGACCAGGTCCGGCAGCGGGCGGCCCGCGCGCTCCAGCGCCGTCAGGATCGCCTTCATCGGCTCGCCGGAGTGCGTGTGCCAGAGCGTGGCGCCGTGCTCCAGCACCGCCACGTCCGCGAACTGCATCACATAGCCCTCGTCCGTGGTCAGCCCGTCCGGGATGACCACGATCTCGCAGCCGGCCGCCCGCAGCGCGTCGGCCGTCGCCCGGTGCACGTCCAGCAGCCCGCCCGGGTGGCCGGTCGCGAACAGCACCCGCTGCTGCCCGTCCGCCGCCTTGCGCAGCCGCCCGGCCATGCGCTCGAGCCCGGCGACCGTCAGCTCCGGGTCGATGGTGTCCTGCCCGTACCGGTGCTCGGGATCGTCGTTGACGCCGACCCGTTCCGCCATCACCGCGAGCACGTCCTGCTCGTCGGTCCAGCGGTCGCCGAGTTCCAGGCCGAGCCAGAAGTGGCGGTCGCCGTTCGCCAGCTTGCGGTAGTGGGAGAGGTTGTTCTCGCGCGGCGTGGCGACATCGCCCGCGATGCGCGTGGCGACGAGGTGTTCGAGGAGTTCGGCGCGGCTGGGTGTCCCGGGTATCGGCATGCCCCCCATTGTGAGGCAGCGCACTGTGGGCGTCCCTGGCGTATCGCGCGCTGGGACGTGCGTCACGTACTCAGCCGACTCCGTACGGCTACTCAGTGCCCGCCGGTACGGCTCAGGTGCGCCGCAGCGCGAACCACAGCTCCATCCGCACGTCCGGGTCGTCCAGGTCCGCGTCCAGCAGGGCCGCGCACCGGGCGATCCGCTGCCGCACGGTGTTGCGGTGCACGGACAGGGCCACCGCCGTACGGTCCCAGCTGCCGTGCAGGGAGAGCCAGGTGCGCAGGGTGTCGGTGAGTGCGGGGGTGGCTATCGGGGCGAGCAGCGACCGGGCGTGGGCGTCCGCGTCGTGCGGCGGGACGAGGTCGGCCAGGGCGGGGCGGTCGCCGTGCCGCAGCAGCCGGGTGCGGGTGGCGCGGGCGCGGGCCAGGGCGCGGGCGGCCTGGGTGTCGGCGGCCGGCCAGTCCTCCGGGGCGACGGCGGTGCTGACGCCCAGGGTCCAGCCGGGCAGTGGCTCCACGGGGTGGTCGGCGGGCACCAGGACCCGTACGGTCTCGCCCGCCGGGTCCACCAGGGCGGACCCCAGGGCCGTGCCCAGCGCGGCGGCGGCGAGGGGGTCCGGGGGTGCCTGGCCGTCCGGGCGGGCGTGCACCATGTGCCACCGCTCCGCGCCGAGCAGGGGGGCCACGTCCGGGGGCGGGGTGCCGAGGAGCAGGCGTACGAGTGCGGACGATCTGGCTGTTGCGGTGCTGCTCTGGAGCTGGCCGGTGAGGAGGGTGAGCAGGGCGGCCGCCACGGAGGCGATGGTGTGGTCGCCGGGGGTGCGGTGGGGGGTGGCCACGGCGAGGACGAAGCCGTGGCCTGTGCCGAGGGCGTAGGCGGCGAGGTGGGTGCCGTCGACTGTGTCGCTGGCGGAGGTGGGGGTGGGGGGCGCCTGCCGGTGCTCGCCGGGGGTGGGTGTCGCTTGCCGGTGCTTTCCGGGCGCAGCTGCGCCCACCCGTGCCGCCCCAGCGGCACGACTGCCCGCAGCTGCGGCGGCACGACTGCCCGCAGCTGCGGCGGCACGACTGCCCGCGGCTGCGGCGGGAGGGCTGCCTACGGCCGCGGGGGGAGGGCTGCCCGCGGCCGGGGTGGTGGGGTCGGAGGGGCGTAGTGCCTGGGTCAGGTTGGTGAGGGCATGGTGGGCGGTTGGGGGTGGAGGGGGGCCCGAGGCGGCGAGTTCGGTGGTGTCCGGGGCGTAGAGGGCGGCCCAGCCGTTGAGCCGCTGGGCCAGCCGGCGGAGTACCGGACGGAGCGGGTCGGGGCGTGTCGCCGCCGCGGCGAGGCTCTGCTGGGCCTCCGTGACCCGGCGCAGCTCCGCCAGCCGGGCCTGCGCCATCAGCTGCCAGACCGCCCGCGCCACCGCCGAGAAGGTGGTCCGGGGCGGCACCTCCAGCAGCGGCAGCCCGTGCATCTCGCACGCCTCCACCAGCGCCTTGGGCACCGCCTCGTGCACCGGCGCCACGCCGAACCCGAGCGCCGCCCCGCCCGCCGCCACGATCCGTGAGACGTAGGCGTCGAAATACCCCGGCCCCGCCCCCTCCGGGATGTGCACCCCCGCCGACAGCAGCAGCTCACCGCCCAGCAGGTACGGATACGGGTCCGCCATCTCGGAGGCGTGCGCCCAGCGGATGACGGTGCCGGGGTCGTCGGGCCCGGCGATCCGGCGCAGTCCGAGGTCCTCGCGCGCCAGGAGCGCCTGCAGGTGCACGGGTGGCGTGGGCGGAACCGTGGGGTCCGTCATGCTGGACACTTCCTCCAGTCCGTGCGGCGGGAATGGAGGAAACGTACACTTCGCAGATGCTTTCCGCCCCTCTATGGTCGGGACAGAGCGGCAGCCCGCGCGTGCGGGCGGATGGATGCGCCGAGGCGAAGAGCAGGAAAGAAGGCAGCCCCCATGAGCAGTAACGAGACGCCCCGCGGTCCCGTCGACTCCTCCCGCGTCCCCCGCTACGCGGGCCCCGCGACCTTCGCCCGGCTGCCCCGCCTCGACGAGGTGGGCCGCGCCGACGTCGCCGTGGTGGGCGTGCCGTTCGACTCGGGCGTCTCCTACCGGCCGGGCGCCCGCTTCGGCGGCAACGCCATCCGTGAGGCGTCCCGGCTGCTGCGCCCCTACAACCCCGCGCAGGACGCCTCGCCCTTCGCCCTCGCCCAGGTCGCGGACGGCGGCGACATCGCCGTGAACCCGTTCAACATCAACGAGGCCGTGGAGACGGTCGAGGCCGCCGCCGACGACCTCCTCGGCACCGGCGCCCGGCTGATGACCCTCGGCGGCGACCACACCATCGCCCTGCCGCTGCTCCGCTCGGTCGCGAAGAAGCACGGCCCGGTCGCCCTGCTCCACTTCGACGCCCACCTGGACACCTGGGACACCTACTTCGGCGCCGAGTACACCCACGGCACCCCGTTCCGCCGGGCCGTGGAGGAGGGAATCCTCGACACTTCCGCCCTCTCCCACGTCGGCACCCGCGGCCCGCTCTACGGCAAGCAGGACCTCACCGACGACGAGAAGATGGGCTTCGGCATCGTCACCTCCGCGGACGTCTACCGCCGGGGCGCCGACGAGGTCGCCGACCAGCTGCGTCAGCGCATCGGCGACCGCCCGCTGTACATCTCCATCGACATCGACTGCCTCGACCCGGCGCACGCCCCCGGCACCGGCACCCCCGAGGCCGGCGGCATGACCTCCCGCGAGCTGCTGGAGATCCTGCGCGGGCTGGCCTCGTGCAACCTGGTGTCGGCGGACGTCGTCGAGGTGGCCCCGGCCTACGATCACGCCGAGATCACCTCGGTCGCCGCGTCCCACACGGCGTACGAGCTGACCACGATCATGTCCCGTCAGATTGCGGAGGCCCGCGCGCAGTGACCCACGACCACGACCTGGTGCTCCGCCCGACCGCCGCGCAGACGGAGGCCGCGCTGAATCCTCCGCCCGGGCGCACCGGCGGGGACCTGGTCGTGGAGACCCTGGCCGGGCTCGGCGCGACCACCGTCTTCGGCCTGCCCGGCCAGCACGCCCTCGGCGTGTTCGACGCCCTGCGCCGCTCCGACCTGCGCTATGTCGGCCTGCGGGTGGAGAACAACGCCGCCTTCGCGGCGGACGCCTACGGCCGGATCACCGGCGAGGCCGCCCCGCTCCTGCTGTCCACCGGACCCGGAGCCCTCACCTCCCTGGCCGCGCTCCAGGAGGCCGCCGCGGCCTCCGCGCCCGTCCTGGCGATCAGCAGTCAGGTCCCGACGCCCGGGCTCGGCGGTGGCCGCCACGGCTATCTGCACGAACTCCCCGACCAGGCGGCCTCGTTCCGGGGCGTCGTCAAGTCCGTGCACACCGCGCGCACGGCGTCCCAGATCCCCTCGGCGATCGCCGGGGCCTGGAAGTCGGCGCTGACCGTCCCGCACGGCCCGGTGTGGGTGGAGATCCCGCAGGACGTCCTCCTCGCGGAGACGATGCTGCCGGTGGTGACCGCGATGGACGCCACCCCCGACGAGCTGCCCCCGCGCCCCGAACTCACCGCGCTCGCCGCCCATCTGCTGGCGAACGCCGACCGTCCGGCGATCATCGCGGGCGGGGGAGTGGTCCGCTCGGACGCCTCCGGGAAGCTGAGGCAGCTCGCCGAGCGCCTCCGGGCCCCCGTCGTCACCACCCCCGGCGGCAAGGGCGCCTTCCCCTGGACCCACCCGCTGTCGCTCCAGTCCTGGCTGGAGGACCGGCACACCACCGACTTCCTGGAGGACGCGGACGTCCTCCTCGTCGTCGGCTCGGGCCTCGGCGAACTCTCCTCGAACTACCACACGTTCAGGCCCCGCGGCCGGGTCGTCCAGATCGAGGCCGACCTCGGCAAGCTGGAGTCCAACCACCCGGGCCTCGGCATCCACGCCGACGCCCGGCTCGCGCTCCAGGCGCTCCTCGAGACGGTGCAGCCGCGCGAGGACGCGACGGCGCCCGAGCGGGTACGGGGAGTGCTGGACCGTGTCCGTGAGCGCCTCGCCTCCCAGGAACTCGGCCTGGAGCAGCAGGTGCTGACCGCGGTCCGGCGCGCCCTGCCCACCGGCTCGCCGTCCTTCTGGGACATGACGATCCTGGCCTACTGGGCCTGGTCCGCGTTCGACGCCATGGGCCCCAACCATCTGCACTCCGCGCAGGGCGCCGGCGGCCTCGGCTACGCCTTCCCGGCCGCCCTCGGCGCGGCCGTCGCCGACCCCACCCACCCCGTCCTCGCGGTCTCCGGCGACGGCGGCGCCCCGTACTCGGTCGCCGAACTGGCCACCGCCCGCCAGTACGGCCTCGACGTCACCTGGCTCATCGTCGACGACGGCGGCTACGGCATCCTCCGCGAGTACATGACCGACGCCTTCGGCGAACCCACGGCGACGGAGCTGACCGGCCCCGACTTCGTGGCCCTCGCCGAGTCGTTCGGCGTCCCGGGCCTGCGCACCACCCCCGAGACCCTGGAACGCGACCTCGCCGAGGCGCTGTCCACCCCGGGCCCGGCGGTCGTCGTGCTCCCCGCCGTCCTGCGCATGTTCGCGCCGACGCACCGGGGCTGAGCCGGGCGGATCAGCAGGCGCCCGGGCCCACCCCGTCGATCCGGCCGCCGAAGTCGCCGAGGTAGCGGGAGCGCCAGTCGCCGTTGAAGACGTCACGCCTCTCGACCGGCTGCCAGTTCACGAAGCAGGCCCGGGTGCTCGCCACCACCGAGCCGACGTGGTCGTGCAGGCGGGGCGGCATGTCGCGGTAGCCGCTGCGGGCCGTCCACTCCCAGTAGTCGCCGCCGAAGCCCTCCTTGCTCCAGAAGCACACCGACCCGTCGGGGCAGGACGGGGGCGCGGCGGGCGCGGCGGACGCCGCGTGGGCGGGCAGCAGCAGGGCGGTCAGGGCGAGGACGGCGGCAAGGGACCAGGAACGGGTCTTCACGGCACTCTCCGGCATGGCGTCGCGGACAGGGAATCGCCCCGGCGGACGTGCCGGGGCGATTCCATGGTCACGGCGCGCCGGACCGGTCGCCCCGGTCCGCCGCCCACACCACCTGATGGAGCGAACCCGGGGCCCGGCGGAGCGTTCCCCGCCGGGCGGAGGGCGCGGCCGCGCGGGGCGTGCGCGCCCCCGGAGCACCGGCGCCCGGCGCTACCAGATCGACTCGACCCACTCAGGGTGGTCGATGAACGGGTTCCTGTTGTGCTGGTAGGAGTTGTAGATGACGTCGTTGCGGTTCTTCTCGAAGGCGCTCGGCGGGTCCTGCTCGTGCCACTGCTTCAGGACCGAGAGGCGGCCGTGGTACGGGTTGCTGCCGTTGGTGACGGAGTCGTTGGGCTCCAGGTCCGGCCAGCCGTCGGTGCCCTCGTAGCGGACGGCCATGTAGAGGATCATGCGGGCCACGTCGCCCTTGACGGCGTCGCGGGGCTCGAAGGAGTTCGAGTCGGTCAGGCTGCCGCCGCTGTTGGTGAACGAGCTGCCGCCGTTGTCGAAGTCCTTGTTGCTGCGGATGGAGTTGACCTGGACGTCCTCGGGGCGCAGGTGGTGCAGGTCGGTGCCGGGTCCGGTGGCGGTGCCGAAGTCGCCGTGGGACTTGGCCCACACGTGCTCGCGGTTCCAGTCGCCCACGTCGCCGCCGTTGAGGGACTTGCTGCGGGAGATGCCCGAGTACAGCAGGATCACGTTGTTGCTGTTGTTCGGGTCCTGGTCGGTGACCTTCAGGGCGTTCCAGACCGCCGAGTACGAGATCTTCGTCTGGTCGCTGATGATCGTGTTGAGGGCGTCCTTCAGCGCCGTACCGGTCTTGCCGGTCGCGCCGTCGTAGTACGAGGCGTCGTACGCCGAGGTCGCTGTGGTCGCCGTGGTCGCGGACGTCGCGGACGTCGCGGCGCCGGCGGGCGGCGCGGTCAGCGCCGGGACGGACAGACCTACCAGGACGGCCGAGGTGGCCAGGGCGAGGCTCTTCCAGTGGCGGCGCATGGGTGTCACGGGCATGTGGGGACGTCCGATCTACGCGGGTTGATGGAGTGGCCGCTTGAAGCGTGACATGGACATGTAGGCGTAGGGGTGAAGGAAAGGTGTCGGTCATGTGTCGGTGAGAAGTGACCGGCACAGAGGGCGGCGGATACGACGAGAAACGCCCCCGAACGTTGCGGCGGGATGAAATCCGCCGCTCACCGCGTTGGTGCCTTGCGGCAGATCAGGACGATCGGAGGGCACCCGCGTGACACCGCAACGGGGATGGGCACGGCGACTGGCCGCATACGCGTGGCGTCATCCGAGGGACGTCGTCCTCGCGCTGGGCTCGTCCCTCGGCGGCATGGCCGTGATGGCGCTGGTCCCGCTGATCACCAAGGTGATCATCGACGACGTCATCGGCGCCAAGACCCGGTCCATGACCACCTGGGCCGGCCTCCTCCTCGTCGCCGCCCTCGCCGTCTACGTCCTCACCTACATCCGCCGCTACTACGGCGGCCGGTTCGCCCTCGACGTCCAGCACGACCTGCGCACCGAGATGTACGGGACGATCACCCGGCTCGACGGCAGACGCCAGGACGAGCTGTCCACTGGTCAGGTCGTCGGACGCGCCACCAGCGACCTCCAGCTGATCCAGGGCCTGCTCTTCATGCTGCCGATGACCCTCGGCAACCTCCTGCTGTTCCTGATCTCCCTGGTGATCATGGCGTGGCTGTCGCTGCCCCTGACGGCCGTGGCCGTCGCCGTCGCGCCCGCCCTGTGGTGGATCGCCAAGCGCAGCCGCACCCGGCTGCACCCCTCCACCTGGTACGCGCAGGCGCAGGCGGGAGCCGTCGCCGGCGTGGTCGACGGCGCGGTCGGCGGCGTACGCGTGGTGAAGGGCTTCGGGCAGGAGGCGCAGGAGACCGGCAAGCTGCGCGAGGTCGGACGGCGGCTGTACGCGGGACGGCTGCGCACCATCCGGCTGAACTCGCGCTACACCCCGGCCCTGCAGGCCGTCCCGGCCCTCGGCCAGGTGGCCATGCTGGCGCTCGGCGGCTGGCTCGCGGTGGGCGGGCACATCACGCTGGGCACCTTCGTCGCCTTCTCCACCTACCTCGCCCAGCTCGTCGGCCCGGTCCGGATGCTCGCCGTCGTCCTCACCGTCGGCCAGCAGGCCCGCGCCGGCACCGAACGCGTCCTGGAGCTGATCGACACCGAGCCGTCGCTGACCGACGGCACCAAGGAACTGCCCGCCGACGCGCCCGCGACCGTCGAGTTCGACGACGTCTCCTTCGGCTACGACCCCGGCCGGCCGGTCCTGGACGGCCTCTCCTTCGAGATCCGCCCCGGGGAGACCCTCGCCGTCGTCGGCGCCTCCGGCTCCGGCAAGTCCACCGTCTCCCTGCTGCTGCCGCGCTTCTACGACGTGACGCACGGCGCCGTCCTGGTCGGCGGCCACGACGTGCGCGAGCTGACCACCGAGTCGCTGCGCGCCGCGATCGGGCTGGTGCCCGAGGACTCCTTCCTCTTCTCCGACACCGTGCGCAACAACATCGCCTACGGCCGCCCGGACGCCACCGACGAGCAGATCACCGCCGCCGCCCGCGCGGCCCAGGCGGACCGGTTCATCGCCGAGCTGCCCGACGGCTACGACACCGCCGTCGGCGAGCACGGACTGACCCTCTCCGGCGGCCAGCGCCAGCGCGTCGCCCTGGCCCGCGCCATCCTCACCGACCCGCGCCTGCTGGTCCTGGACGACGCGACCTCCGCCGTGGACGCCCGCGTCGAGCACGAGATCCACGAGGCGCTGAAGAGCGTCATGCGGGGCCGCACCACCCTGCTGATCGCCCACCGCCGCTCCACCCTGAACCTCGCCGACCGCATCGCCGTCCTCGACGACGGCCGCCTCGCCGACCTCGGCACCCACGAGGAGCTGCAGCGGCGCTCCGCCCTCTACCGCAGGCTGCTCACCGACCCCGACGAACTGGGCGGCGTCTCCCCGGGCCACACCCCGCCCGCCGGACCGCGGGAGGAGGACACCTCGGTCCGCGCGGAGCTGGACGCCGAGTTCGACGCCGAACGCGGGGTCACCCCCCATCTGTGGACCGGCGACCGCGAGCCCAAGGACACCGCCCTGGCCGGCGCCCCGGCCACCCCGGAGCTGCTCGCCCAGGTCGCGGCGCTGCCCCCGGCCGTCGACGTCCCCGACGTCGACGAGGAGCGTGCCGTCCGCCCCGAGGACTCCTACGGCCTGCGCCGTCTGCTGCGCGGCTTCCGCACCCCCCTGCTCATCAGCCTCGGCCTGGTCGCCGTCGACGCCGGCATGGGCCTGCTGCTGCCGGTGCTGATCCGGCACGGCATCGACCAGGGCGTCACCCAGGCGGCCCTCGGCGCGGTCTGGGCGGCCTCCCTGCTGGGCCTGGTCACCGTGATCGTCCAGTGGGCGGCGCAGATCGGCGAGACCCGGATGACCGGGCGCACCGGCGAGCGCGTCCTGTACTCGCTGCGGCTGAAGATCTTCGCCCAGCTCCAGCGGCTCGGCCTCGACTACTACGAGCGCGAGCTGACCGGCCGGATCACGACCAGGATGACGACCGACGTCGACGCGCTGTCGACGTTCCTGCAGACCGGCCTGGTCACCGCGTTCGTCTCGGTGGTCACCTTCTTCGGCATCATGGTCGCCCTGCTGGTCCTCGACGTCGGGCTCGCGCTCGTCGTCTTCGCCACGCTGCCCCCGCTGATCATCGGCACCTTCTTCTTCCGCCGGGCCAGCGTGAAGGCGTACGAGCTGGCGCGGGAGCGGGTCTCGGGCGTCAACGCCGATCTGCAGGAGTCGATGTCCGGGCTGCGGATCGTGCAGGCGTTCCGCCGGGAGAGCGACGGCAGGCGCCGGTTCGGCGAGCGCAGCGCGAGCTACCGCAGCGCCCGCATCCGGGGCCAGTGGCTGATCTCGGTGTACTTCCCGTTCGTGCAGTTCCTGTCGTCGGTCGCGGCCGTGGCGGTGCTGGTCGTGGGCGGGGGCCGGGTCGACGACGGGACGCTGGCGATCGGCTCGCTGGTGGCGTACCTGCTCTACATCGACCTGTTCTTCGCCCCGGTGCAGCAGCTCTCCCAGGTCTTCGACGGCTACCAGCAGGCGTCCGTCTCGCTGGGCCGCATCCAGGAGCTGCTGCGCGAGCCGGCCTCCACCCGGCCCGCCGCCGAGCCGCTGGACGTGCCGTCGCTGCGCGGCGAGATCGCCTTCGAGGACGTGCGCTTCGCGTACGGGGACGGCGAGGAGGCGCTCGACGGCATCGACCTCACCATTCCCGCCGGGCAGACCGTCGCCTTCGTCGGCGAGACCGGAGCGGGGAAGTCCACTCTGGTCAAGCTGGTCGCCCGGTTCTACGACCCGACCGGCGGCCGGGTCACCGTCGACGGCACGGACCTGAGGGACCTGGACCTCACCGCCTACCGGCACCGGCTCGGGGTCGTGCCGCAGGAGGCGTACCTCTTCCCGGGCACCCTCCGGGACGCCATCGCCTACGGCCGCCCGGACGCCACCGACGCCGAGGTGGAGGCCGCCGCCCGCGCGGTCGGCGCGCACGACATGATCGCCACGCTGGAGGGCGGCTACCTCCACGAGGTCGCCGAGCGGGGCCGCAACCTGTCCGCCGGACAGCGCCAGCTGATCGCGCTCGCCCGGGCCGAACTCGTCGCCCCGGACGTGCTGCTGCTCGACGAGGCCACCGCCGCGCTGGACCTCGCCACCGAGGCGCAGGTCAACCAGGCGACGGACCGGCTGGCGGGCCGCCGTACGACGCTGGTCGTCGCGCACCGCCTCACCACGGCCGCCCGCGCCGACCGGGTGGTCGTCATGGACCACGGCAGGGTCGCGGAGGACGGCACGCACGACGAACTGCTCCGGCTCGACGGCAAGTACGCCGCGCTGTGGCGGACGTTCATAGGGGAGGACGTCCCGGCGCCCGCGTGAGAGACCGTCCGGGCACGCAACCATCCGGCATACGTCAGGCGTCCGTACACGCGTACGCCGCCTGGCGCGGCAGACGCCGTAGCCGTACGGGAGGACGACTGTGGGCAGTGGAGCGATACGCCGGCGATTCTCGCTCGGCCTCGCGGTGGTGACCGCCGCGGGGCTGCTCGCCGTCGCCGCGCCGGGCGACGCGCACGCCGCCGCCTCCTGCGCCGGGCGCAAGGTGCGCACGCTGCCCTTCTCCACCGGCTCGGTGGTGGTCTACAAGCGGGGCGGCTACGTCTGCGCCGTCACCCTCGCCAAGAAGCCCGGCACCAAGCGGAAGATGTCGGTGAGCGTCCGGGCGCGCGGTGGCCGCCCGGTCGTCGACGAGGGCAACTTCAAGCACCACGCCGGTCCGGTGACCGTGCACGCCGGGCGCCGCTGCGTGTGGGTGAAGGGCAGGGTCGGCGGAGGGTCCGTCAGCTCCGGCTGGATCCTGTGCTGACAGCCTTACGCCGACGGCCCCTTGACCGAGGGTTATCCCCATGTCCCCTGTTGCCGCGGTGACCTGATCGGATAGCTTCCGGCGCACATCTGTCTCACAGGGGAGTGCGCATGCGCAAGGCGCTCAGATGGCTGCTGGCGCTCACGGTGCTCATAGGCACACTGAGTACGGCCGGGGCGGCCACCGCCGCCGAGCCGGAGGCCACCGGCACCACTGACATCAAGGAGAGGCTGCTCTCCGTACCGGGGATGAGCCTGATCGAGGAGAAGCCGTACACCGGGTACCGCTTCTTCGTCCTCAACTACACCCAGCCGGTCGACCACCGCAGGCCCTCCAAGGGCACGTTCGAGCAGCGGATCACCGTGCTGCACAAGGACACCGCGCGGCCGACCGTCTTCTACACCGGCGGCTACAGCGTCTCCACGACGCCCCGCCGCTCCGAGCCGACCCAGATCGTGGACGGCAACCAGATCTCCATGGAGTACCGCTTCTTCACGCCGTCCCGGCCCGAGCCGGCCGACTGGTCGAAGCTGGACATCTGGCAGGCCGCCAGCGACCAGCACCGCATCTTCACCGCGCTGAAGAAGATCTACTCCCAGAACTGGATCTCCACCGGCGGCTCCAAGGGCGGCATGACCGCCACGTACTACGAGCGCTTCTACCCCCGCGACATGGACGGCGTGGTCGCCTACGTGGCGCCCAACGACGTGGTGAACAAGGAGGACTCGGCCTACGACCGGTTCTTCGCGGGCGTCGGCACCAAGGAGTGCCGCGACCGGCTGAACGGGGTGCAGCGCGAGGCGCTGGTGCGCCGGGCGCCGCTGGAGAAGAAGTACGAGGCGTACGCCGCCGAGAACGGCTACACCTTCGACACCATCGGCAGCCTGGACCGCGCGTACGAGGCCGTCGTCCTCGACTACGTGTGGGGCTTCTGGCAGTACAGCACCGTCGCCGACTGCGCGGACATCCCGGCGGACGCCAGGAACGCGACCGACGAGGAGATCTGGACCTCGGTCGACACGATCTCCGGCTTCTCGTTCTACACGGATCAGGGCCTCAGCCCGTACACGCCGTACTACTACCAGGCCGGTACGCAGCTGGGCGCCCCGACGATCCAGTTCCCGCACATCGAGAAGAAGTACGTCCGCTACGGCTACCAGCCGCCGCGCAACTTCGTGCCGCGCTCGATCGACATGAGGTTCCAGCCGTCGGTCATGCGGGACGTCGACACCTGGGTCCGGCACAACGCCCGGCAGATGCTGTTCGTGTACGGCGAGAACGACCCGTGGGGCGCCGAGCCGTTCCGCGTCGGGCACGGCGCGCGCGACTCCTACGTGTTCACCGCGCCCGGCATGAACCACGGCGCGAACGTGGCCGGTCTGGTCGCCGACGAGAAGGCGTTCGCCACCGCCCGCATCCTCGACTGGGCTGATGTCGCCCCGGCGAAGGTGCAGGAGAACCCGGCGGCGGCGAAGCCGCTGGCGAAGTTCGACGCCAAGCTGGACAAGCGGGACGTCGAGCGGGAGCGGACGCTGCGTCCGTAGCAGGGGCGGGGCGGCACTACACCGGGCGGGCGCAGCCCACCGGTGAGGCGCCGCCGAGCCGCACGTAGAGGGCCGTGGACGCCGGGCAATCCGACCGGTCGTCCACGGCCTTCGTCACCTTGAACTCCGGTTTCCGCTCGGCGCCGCCGTCGCAGGCCGTTTCGCGGACCCGGCCGTCGCCCAGGTCGTAGACGCAGTCGCCGACGATGGTGCGCGGCCCGCCCCCGCCGCCCGGGTCGCCGGGGTGCGGCGGCTGGAGATGGCGCATGCAGGCGTAGCCGCGCGGCACCACGCCGTCGCCGTCCTCGTCGGAGGAGGGGTGCTGCTCGCTGATGTGCAGCACGAAGTCCGTGGTCGCCGGGCAGCGCGGCCCGTCGCGGGCGGTGCCGTCGTGACGGGCGATCACGCGGGCCGCGGCACGCTCACCGGCGCAGGACGCCTCGGTGAAGCTGGTACGGCCGAAGGAGCTGCACTCGTCGACCCCGAGGAACTCCGCCCCGTACCCGGACGGCCTGACCGCCTCCGGTGTCACCTTCGCCGTCTCCCCGCTCGCGCGCCCGCGCTCCTCGGCCGCGCCGCCCGGTGCGCTCTGGCAGCCGGTGAGCAGCGCCGCGCCCACCGCCGCGAGCGTGGCCGGCGCCACCCACCTGGTTCTCACACGCATCGTCGACCCCCTGGCAGACCCCCGGTCCAGTGTGGCCGGTCGATCACGGGACACGCCGGACATGTGGGATGGTTCGCTCGTATGGGGTCGGTCGGCCCGCGCGGGTGACGTACCGGTTCTACGCCCGCCCGGCCAGGCGGGGGCGTGTGCGCGAGCCGCCGGGGTCAGCCCAGCCAGTGGTGCTCGGCCTCGTCGAGCCGTCCGGCGCGGAGGGCGTCGCGGCTGATCAACCAGCTGATGTCGCCGTCCATCCAGTCGTACTGGAGCGCCTCCATGTTGAAGGTCGCGAGGTGCAACAGCGGCTGTCCGGGCAGCTCCCGCCACGCCCGGTCGTAGACCTCGTCGAACCGCTCCGGGGCGTCCCTGAGTTCGAGGACCGCCTCCTCCCGCAGGCGCTGGAACGCGTCGGTGCTCTTGTCCCAGCTGCGGTGGACGTTCCGCTGCACTCCCCGCAGTTTGTCGGTGCTGTTGTCCATGGCCGGCCTGACGCCGACCTTGGCGGCGTACTCCTCGACGGCGGCCTCTAGCCGAGCGTGCCACTCGGCCTCTTCGCCTTCCGCCTCGCCCCAGATGCCCCCGTGGTCCTCGCCGATGAGCCAGGCGTGGGCGTCCCAGGCGTCGTCACGGGAGGCGACCATGGCCCAGCGGTCCAGCACCCTGTGGGAGGACCCGAACTGCAGGTCCAGTTCGCTCGGGACGGGTACCGGGCGCACGGTCGTCTCGATCCCGGGCGGTATGTGGAGCGCCTTGCCGCCGCCGGCGTCCGACCAGGTGAACAGCAGGAGGTGCCCCTCCCGTGGGAGCCCGTCGTCGAAGAGGGTCCGGGGCACCGCCGCGAGGTCGAAGGACGCGACGAAGATGTCGCCCATCTCCCACTCCACGTCCAGGGGCAGCGCCGGCGCCCCTCCGATGTGACCGATCACCCGGTCGCCGGGCCGGACGCTCTCCGGGGCCTTCCAGTCGAAGTGCACCGCCGGCTCCATGCTCCACAGCAGGCGGGTGATGGCGTCGTCGGACACCCCGTGCCGCCGGGCGAAGGCGCGGAAGGCGCTGCTGCGGGACGTCTGCCCCACGGGATCGCCGGAGGGGCCGGCGGTGCTGTCCCAGTTGCTCACGATGTCGCTTTCTGCCGGGGGAGCGGTTGACCGGCACCGCGCGGACGTGGCCCGGTGCCCGGTCAACACGCTAGAGCAGGTATCTGACAACGCCCTCGTCGCCAACTGCCCCGTCACGTAGGGCTGTCCGCACACCACGTCACCCTCGGACCATCACCCGTCCGAGGGTGACGTGGCGTCGGCGGCTCCTAGTACGTCAGCCCGTACCCGACCGGGTGGAGCACCGTCGCCGGGTCGTCCGCGCGCTGCACCGGCACCGGCAGCTTGCCCCTCGGGTCCACCTTGCCCGCGATCACCCGTGCCGCCGCCCGCAGTTCGACGTCGGTCCAGGAGTACGTCGCCAGGTACGCCTTCACGCCGGGCAGGTGCGCCACGTCGTAGGGGTTGCGGACCGCCACCGCGACGACCGGCTTCCCCGTCGCCAGCAACTGCTCGACGAGCGTCTTCTGGCTGCTGGAGGCGGTGACGTTGTACGTGGCGACGACCACCGCGTCCGCGTCCCCGGCAGCCGCGACCGCCTTGGCGACGGTGGCGGCGGACGGCGCCGTGCCGGTGGACAGGGCGGTGGCCGTGAAGCCCAGCTCGGTCAGGGCGCCCGCGAGGACCCCGGTCGGCGGTCCCGTCGTGCCGGACGGGGAGGCCGGGTCGGCGCCGACCACCAGCAGCTTCGGCGTCCTGCGGCGGGACAGCGGCAGCAGGCCGCCCTCGTTGACGAGCAGGGTGGTGGTCCGCTCGGTGATCCGGTCGGCGGTGGCCAGGTGCGAGCGTGTGCCCACGGTGCGGTCGACGCCGGCGTGCGTGACGTACGGGTCCTTGAACAGGCCCAGCTTCGCCTTCATCCGCAGCACCCGCAGGATCGATTCGTCGAGCCGGTCCTCGGTCAGCTCGCCGTCCCGTACGGCGTTCAGGACCGCGTTCCAGGCGACGTCCAGGGACGGCGGGTTGAGGAGCTGGTCGACGCCCGCCTTCAGCGCCAGCACCGGCACCCGGTCGTCGCCGTACTTGGTGCGTACGCCCTCCATGCCGAGGGAGTCGGTCACCACGACGCCGTCGTAGCCCAGTTCCTCGCGCAGGATGCCGGTGAGGATCGGGCGGGAGAGGGTGGCGGGGTCCTCGGAGGGATCGAGCGCCGGCACGACGATGTGGGCCGTCATGATCGAGTCGATGCCGGCGGCGATCGCGGCCTCGAACGGCGGCGCGTCCAGCTGCTCCCACTGGTCGCGGGTGTGGTGGATGTACGGCAGCTTGGCGTGGCTGTCGTCGACGGTGTCGCCGTGTCCGGGGAAGTGCTTGGCCGTCGAGGCGATGTGGGACGACTCGTAGCCCTTGACCTCCGCCGCCACCAGGTCCGCGACGGACTGCGGGTCGGAGCCGAAGGAGCGCACGCCGATGACGGGGTTGGCCGGGTTGACGTTGACGTCGGCCACCGGTGAGTAGTTCTGGCGGATGCCCAGCGCGCGCAGTTCGAGGCCCGCGATCCGGCCGAGGGTGCGGGCGTCGGCCCGCGAACCGCCCGCGCCGACGGCCATCGCCCCGGGGAACAGGGTGGCGGGCTCGCCCACCCGGGCGACGATGCCGTGCTCCTGGTCGGTGGAGACCAGCACGGGCAGCCCGCGCGGCAGGCCGAGGGACGCCTTCTGGATGCCGTTGGACAGGTCCGCGATCTGGTGCGGGTCACGGGTGTTGTGCGCCCAGGCGAAGTAGATGATGCCGCCGACCCGGTACCGGGCGAGCATCTCGGCGGCCGTGCGGACGCCGATCTCCTTGAGGTTGGCGTCGATGTCGGCCTGGTCCGGGTCGGTGGCCGAGTGGCCGTAGACCCGCATCACGAACAGCTGGCCGACCTTCTCCTCCAGCGTCATGCGGGAGATGAGGGCGCGCAGCTTTCTGTCGTCGGGGGCGGACGGGCCGGTGGCCGCGTGGACGGTGCCGCCGGCCGCCAGGGCCGTGGTGACACCCGCCGTCGCGGCGAGGACGGTGCGTCTCGACGGACGCGCGGTGCTTCCCGTGCTTCCGTTGCTGCTGTCGGGCACGTGCGCTCCTTTGGAAGGTGATCCCCGGGGACCCGGGATCCGCTTGAAGGAAACTGCCAGGAGGTGACCAATGTCCGGGAAGTTTCTGCCAGTCAAGACTGCCAGTCAAGACGGTGCGCAGCATCGGGTGAGGGGTGAGGGGCCGTCACCGGCGCAGCGGGAGGGGGCGCGCCGGTGACGGCGTGCTGCCGGCCGCGGCACGGCGGAGAGGGGTGGGTCGGCGATCGCAGCCGGCGAGTGCCGACACCGCGCCGCGGAGACTCATCCGGCAGCCTGCCCCTGGGACGGACGGCGGCGGGTCCGGGTTCCCTTTTCGGACCGGCCCTCCCCGAAGTCGGGGCACCGGGGCCGGGCGGGGTCGGCGGGGCGTGTGCCGGCAGTCAGCGGGGTGTGTGCGCCGACACGGCGGGCCAGTGCGCGCCCAGGGTGCGGACGGTCTCCGCGATCGCCGGGCGGCGGGCCGCGCCGGTGCGCCACAGCGCGTACAGCCGCCGTACGGGCATGGGGTCCAGCGGCACCTCCACCACCCCCGCGGGCAGCGGGCCGCGCCCCAGCCGGGGGATCAGCGCGATGCCGAGCCCGGCCGCGACCAGGGCGACCAGGGTCGGGTTCTCGTCGGCCTGGTGGACGATCTCCGGCTCGTGCCCGGCCGCCCGCAGGGTGCGCACCAGCCACTCGTGGCAGACCCGCCCCGGCGGCTGACAGATCCACCGCTCACCGCCCAGCTCCTCCCGCCGCACCGCCGTACGCCCCGCGAAGGGATGCCCCTCGGGCACCAGCAGATCGCACAGGTCGTCACCGACGACCGCCTGCTCCACGCCCGCCGGCGCGGGCAGCGGGGCGATGTCCCAGTCGTGCGCGACCACCAGGTCCACCGCGCCCTTGGCGACCAGGTCCACGGAGAGGTGCGGGTCGATCTCGGTGAGCCGGGTGTCGAGCGCGGGGTGCCGGCGGGCCAGGTCGGCCAGCACGGGCGGCATCAGCCCGCGGGCCGCCGACGCGAACGCGGCGATGGTCAGCCGCCCGGCCGGCACCCCGCGCCGCTGCTCCAGTTCCGTCTCGGCCCGCTCCACGATGGCGATCAGCTCCCGGGCGGCGCGCACCAGTTGATGCGCCTCGTCGGTCAGCCGCACACCCCGGCCCTCCCGCTCCAGCAGCACCGTCCTGGTCTCCCGCTCCAGCTTGGCGATCTGCTGGGAGACCGCGGAGGAGGTGTACCCGAGCGCCACGGCGGCCGCGCCGACGGTGCCGTGCACGGAGACGGCGTGCAGGGCGCGCAGACGCTGCAGGTCGAGCATGGCGGCGGCTCCCCGATCGGTTAGCGATGCTTCATCCAACCATGCAGGAATCATCGCTGGTGCTGAAGAGTGAAGCCGGTGATCCTCGACGTATGCGACCTTCCCACGTGCTCCTCGCCGTCCTCGTCACCGCCGTGTGGGGGGTGAACTTCACCGTCATCGAGGTCGGCCTCGACCACTTCCCGCCGCTGCTCTTCTCGGCGCTGCGGTTCCTGGTGGCGGCGCTGCCCGCGGTGTTCCTCGTGGGGCGGCCCAAGGTGGCGTGGAAGTGGATCGTGGGCGTGGGGCTGGCGCTGGGGGTCGCCAAGTTCGGGCTGCTCTTCGTCGGCATGAACGCGGGGATGCCGGGCGGCCTGTCCTCCCTGGTGCTCCAGATCCAGGCGGTGTTCACCGCCCTGTTCGCCTTCGCCCTCCTCGGCGAACGCCCCTCCGGCAGACGTCTGGTGGGCATGGCGGTGGCGCTGGCCGGGATCGGCGTGGCGGCGGTCGACGAGGGCGCCTCGGGCCCGCTGCTCGGCTTCGCCCTGGTCGTCGCGGCGGCCGCCTGCTGGGGCGTCTCCAACATCCTCACCCGCAAGGCGGCGCCCCCGGACGCGCTGAACTTCATGATCTGGGTGAGCACGGTGCCGGTCCTCCCGCTGCTCGTCCTCTCCCTGCTGCTGGAGGGCCCGTCGGCGGACCTGGACGCGCTGCGGGGCCTCGACCCGGCGGGCGTGGGCACGGTGCTCTTCGTCGCCTGGGCCGCCACGGTGTTCGGCTTCGGCGCCTGGGGCTGGCTGCTCCGCCGCCACCCCGCCTCCACGGTCGCGCCGTTCTCCCTGCTCGTACCGGTGTTCGGGATGTCGTCGGCCGCGCTGTTCCTCGGCGAGTCGGTCACCCCGCTGCGCTGGTGCGCGGCGGCACTGCTGGTGGGCGGCGTGGCCCTCGCCTCGGTCACGCGGCCCGGGCGACAAACCCCGGCCCCGACCCCGGATCCGCTCCTCACCCGCCCCTGAAACGCCGGTGAGCGACCCCCCTGGCCTGGGGGCGCGGGGAACTGCGCGACCAGCCCCCACCCACCCGACTAGGCCCGGTGCGCGCTCCCGCACACCCGTGCCGACCGGTCCCCACCGAGCCCTGAGACGCCGGGGAGCGAAACCCCCTTGGGGGCGCGGGGAACTGCGCGACCAGCCCCCACCCACCCGCACCCGCCCGACAAGGCCCGGTGCGCGACTCCCGCACACCCGTGCCGACCGGTCCCCACCAAGCCCTAAGACACCGGGAAGCGAAACCCCCCTGGGGGCGCGGGGAACTGCGCGACCAGCCCCCACCCACCCGCACCCGCCCGACAAGGCACCCCACTCACATGTGCCCCGGAGGGGCCCCCTCGCGCAGCTCCGGCGTGCCCGAGGCGACCCAGACCACCGCGAGCAGGCACAGCAGACCGCCCGTCACCAGGGCCGTCGCGCCGGAGGTCGCGCCCGCCACCAGTCCCGCCCGCATGTTGCCGAGGTGCGGTCCCGCCTGCCCGACGATCTGCTCCGCGGCCGTGACCCGGCCCAGCAGCGCGTCGGGCGTACGGGTCTGCACGATCGTGGTGCGGGAGAGCACCGAGAGGGCGTCGGCCGCCCCGGCCAGCGTCAGCAGCCCCAGCCCCACCCACGGACTGCTCATCACACCGAACGCGGCCAGCGCGGCCCCCCAGACGGCGGCGCCGCAGAGCATGACGAGACCGGGACGCCCCCGCCGTGTCACCGCCCCGGAGAACGCCGACGCCAGTACGCCGCCGATCGCGACCGACGACTGGAACAGGCCCAGCGTGCGCGGATCGCCGCCGAACCGCTCCTCGTTGATCAGCGGGAACAGGCTGACCGGCATCGACAGCACGGTGGCGGCGAGGTCGGTGACCAGCGCGCCGCGCACGACCCGGTGGCCGGCCAGGAAGCGCAGCCCGTCCAGCACCCCGTGGAGCCCGGCCCGCGACGGCTCCCCCTCGGGCGGCAGCGCGGGCAGCCCGAACGCGCCGTAGAAGGCGATGAGGAAGCTCAGCGCGTCCACCAGGTAGCAGACGCCGATGCCGAACCAGCCGAGCATCAGACCCCCGAGGGCGGGGCCGACCAGCATCATCGACTGCGCGGTGACCTGGTACAGCGCCAGACCGGAGGCCACCTGCTCCCTGGGCAGCAGTCGGGGGACGAACACACCGGCCGCCGGGCCGCCGACCGCCGCGCAGGCGGACTGGGCGGCGACCAGGGCGAGCACCCCGCCCACCGGCACCTGCCCGGTGAAGCCCTGTACCGCCAGCAGCAGCGAGAACAGCGCCTGGCCCACCGTCGCCGCCAGATAGATCCGGCGCCGGTCGCCCCGGTCGACCCAGGCCCCGGCGAACAGGCCGAAGCACACCAGCGGCAGCGCCTGCGCGAGACCCACCGCGCCGCTCCAGGCCGCGCTGTGCGTCATCTCCCAGACCTGGTACATGACGGTGACCATGGTCATGAAGCTGCCGAGCACGGACACCGTGCGCCCGATCAGCAGCCGCCGGAAGACCGGCGAGGTACGCAGCGGACGCACGTCGATCAGCGTGCGGGACAGGCTCACGAACGGGGGACGGCGGGGCGGGGCACGGGCTGAGACACGGCGGAAGACGCTATCCGGCCGCCCGCCGCCCCGGCCAGTGAATTTCCGTGTCCGTCAGGCCGACTCGTTCAGCAGCCTGGTCAGGTGCTCACGGCCGGGTGTGAGGAGGCCGGGAAGCGGGGCGGCGTCCTCGTACCAGCGCTTCTCGTACTCCCAGCACAGCCAGCCGTCCCAGGCGTGCCGGGAGAGGACCTCCACGACGTCGCTGAGCGGGAGGACACCGTCGCCGAGCGGGAGCGGGGCCGTCTCGTCGGCGGAGGCGATGTCCTTCACCTGGACGTAGCCGAGGTGCGGGGAGAGCGCCGCGTAGCTCTCCACGGGCTGCTCGCCGCCGACCCAGGTGTGCATCACGTCCCACAGCGCGCCGACCTGCCGGTGGCCGACCAGGCCGAGGATCCGCATGGCGTCGGCGCCGGTGCGGTGCGAGTCGTGGGTCTCCAGCAGGATCCGTACGTCCAGGTCGGCGGCGTACTCGGCGGCCGTGCCCAGCCGTCGGGCGGCCGTCGCGTCCGCCTCCTCGGGACTCTGCTCGGTGCCGCCGCCGGGGAAGACCCGGACGAACGGCGCGCCGAGGTCCCGGGCGAGGTCGAGGAGCGCCCGGATCTCGGTGAGGACGGGTTCGTCCTCACCCGGCGCGGCGACCCGGGCGTATCCGGCGAGGCCGAGGAGTTCGACCCCGGACGCCTTGAACGCGGCGACGACGTCGGAGCGTTGAGCGGGCGTGAGCCCGGGGTGGACGGGTTCCTCGGGGTGGGCGCGCAGCTCGACCCCGTGGTAACCGTGTGCGGTCGCGAGGGCCAGCACGTCATTGAGCGGCAGCCCGGGAACACCGAGCGTGGAGAACGCGAGCTTCATAAAAACGGACCCTACCCACGCCCCCCAACCTGACTCCTCCCCCACACCGAAACCACCCCCCACGACACCCCCTAGGGGCGCGGGGAACTGCGCGAAAACCCCCAACGGCCGGCACCAACCCACGCACCTCAGCCCCCCAGGGCCACAAGAGCCCCCCAACCCCCAGACCTCCAGGTCAGATCAATCCCGCGGCCCCGCGGTGGACCCCCGCACCATCAACTCCCCCCGCACCCCCGCAACCCCTCCCACCGGCGCCTCCTCCCGCCCCATGGCGATCCGCCCCGCCCTGCCCCCCGCCTCCGCCAACGGCAACCGCACCGTCGTCAACGCCGGCACCGCGTCGATGCTGAACGGCAGATCGTCGAACCCCGCCACCGACACGTCGTCCGGAATCCGCAGCCCCGAGTCCCGCAGCGCCGCACACGCCCCCAGCGCGACGGAGTCGTTCGCCGCGACGATCGCCGTCAACGACGGATCCCGCCGCAGGAGTTCGAGCGTCGCCTCGTACCCCGACCCCCGGTCGTACCGCCCGTGCACGGTCCACCGCGGGTCCTCCTCGATGCCGTGCGCGGCCAGCGCCTCCCGGTGGCCTTCCAGCCGGTGCCGCGTCGTGGTCCGTTCCTGCGGCCCCGCGATGTACCCCAGCCGCCGGTGCCCCAGCCCGATCAGGTGCTCGGTGAGTTCCCGCCCGCCGCCCCGGTTGTCGAAGGTCAGCGCGATCGCCCCGGTCTCCGGCGCCTGCGGCCGCCCGCACAGCACCACCCGGGTCCCCGCGTCCGCCAGCTTGCGCAGCTTCGCGTCCATCGCCGCCTTGTGCGGCGCGTCCTCGATCGCGCCGCCGGTCAGCACCACCGCCGCCGCCCGCTGCCGCTGGAGCAGCGTGAGATAGGTCAGTTCGCGCTCGGGCGATCCGCCCGTGTTGCACACGACGGCGAGTCTCTCCCCGCCCGCGCGCCCGCCAGGCCCCCCGATCTCCGCCTGGATCGCGCTCGCCATGATCCCGAAGAACGGGTCGGCGATGTCGTTCACCAGGATGCCGACGAGGTCGGAGGTGGCGGCGGCCAGCGCGCTCGCGGGCCCGTTGAGGACGTAGTCCAGCTCGTCCACGGCCTTCAGCACCCGCTCCCGGGTGGTCGCGGCCACGGGATAGTTCCCGTTGAGCACGCGCGACACCGTCGCGGGGGAGACCTGCGCGCGAGCCGCCACGTCCGCCAGGGTCACCGTCATGTCTCGTCCTCCGCCTCGAGCGTCCCGCCGTACGCCGTCGTACACACCCACGCCCACACCCGTGGTTCCGAGCAGACCCTACGGCCATCCGTGCGGCTGTTCGCCCCCTCGAACAAGTCCGGTTGGCCGCGGTCTTGTCCCCGGAGCCGTTCAGAGGCTAGCTTCTCCCTACATAGAAAGCGCTTGCTGTCACGCTCGTCAGTGGGGCGTACCCGGCGGGCGAACCGCGTACGAAGGGAATGACGTGACACGCAAGACGGTGCGTATCGCCATGAACGGTGTGACCGGGCGCATGGGCTACCGCCAGCACCTCGTCCGCTCCATCCTGGCCCTCCGCGAACAGGGCGGCCTCGACCTCGGTGACGGCACCGTGCTGTGGCCGGAGCCGATCCTGGTCGGCCGCCGGGAGCACGCCCTGAAGGCGCTGGCCGACCGCCACGGACTTGAGCACGTCTCCACCGACGTGGACGCCGTCCTCGCCGACGACAGCGTCGACATCTACTTCGACGCGCAGGTCACCTCCGCCCGCGAGGACGCCCTCAAGAAGGCGATCGCGGCGGGCAAGCACATCTACACCGAGAAGCCGACCGCCACCGGCCTCGACGGCGCCCTGGAGCTCGCCCGCCTGGCGAACGCGGCCGGCATCAAGCACGGCGTCGTCCAGGACAAGCTCTTCCTCCCCGGCCTGCTCAAGCTGAAGCGCCTCATCGACGGCGGCTTCTTCGGCCGCATCCTCTCCGTGCGCGGCGAGTTCGGCTACTGGGTGTTCGAGGGCGACTGGCAGGAGGCCCAGCGCCCGTCCTGGAACTACCGCGCGGAGGACGGCGGCGGCATCGTCGTCGACATGTTCCCGCACTGGGAGTACGTGCTGCACGAACTGTTCGGCCGCGTGAAGTCCGTGCAGGCCCTCACCGCCACCCACGTCCCGCAGCGCTGGGACGAGAACGGCAAGCCCTACGACGCCACCGCCGACGACGCCGCCTACGGCGTCTTCGAGCTGGACGGCGGCGCGATCGCCCAGATCAACTCCTCCTGGGCGGTCCGCGTCAACCGCGACGAACTCGTCGAGTTCCAGGTGGACGGCACCGAGGGATCCGCCGTCGCCGGCCTGCGCAACTGCCGCGTCCAGCACCGCTCCGCCACCCCCAAGCCGGTGTGGAACCCGGACATCCCCGCCACCGAGGTCTTCCGCGACCAGTGGCAGGAGGTCCCGGACAACGGCGAGTTCGACAACGGCTTCAAGGCCCAGTGGGAGCTGTTCCTGCGCCACGTCTACGCCGACGCCCCCTACCACTGGGACCTGCTGGCCGGCGCCCGCGGCGTCCAGCTCGCCGAGCTGGGCCTGAAGTCCTCCGCCGAGGGCCGCCGCCTCGACGTGCCGGAGATCGCGCTGTGACCCTCCACCTCCCCGGCGCCGACGGCGCCCTGCGCGCCTACGAGCCGCGCACCGAGCCCCTCGCCCTCACCCCCGGCGCGCCCCTCACCTCCCGTACGGTCTTCTCCGCGGCGCACGTCGTCGCCGACCCGTACGCCGACACCACCCCCGACTCACCGGCCGCCGTCGACTGGGACGCCACCCTCGCCTTCCGCCGCCACCTGTGGTCGCACGGCCTGGGCGTCGCCGAGGCCATGGACACCGCCCAGCGCGGCATGGGCCTGGACTGGGCCGGCGCGGCCGAGCTGATCCGCCGCTCCGCCGCCGAGGCGAAGGCGGTCGGCGGCCGCATCGCCTGCGGCGTCGGCACCGACCAGATCACCGGCGGCACCCTCGCCGAGGTCCGGGCGGCGTACGAGGAACAGCTCGCGGTGGTCGAGGAGTCGGGCGCGCAGGCCATCCTGATGGCGTCCCGCGCCCTCGCCGCGACGGCGCAGGGCCCGGACGACTACCTGGAGGTCTACGGCCACCTCCTGCGCCAGGCCGCCGAACCGGTCGTGCTGCACTGGCTCGGCCCCATGTTCGACCCGGCGCTGGAGGGCTACTGGGGCTCGTCCGACCTGGACGCGGCCACCGACACCTTCCTCGAGGTCATCGCCGCCCACCCCGACAAGGTCGACGGCATCAAGGTCTCGCTGCTGGACGCCCGGCGCGAGGTCGACCTGCGCCGCCGTCTCCCGCAGGGCGTGCGCTGCTACACCGGCGACGACTTCAACTACCCCGAGCTGATCGCCGGCGACGAGCAGGGCTTCAGCCACGCCCTGCTGGGCATCTTCGATCCGCTCGGCCCGCTGGCCGCGGAGGCGGTCCGGGTCCTCGACACCGGGAACACGGAGGGCTTCCGCGCCCTCCTCGACCCCACCGTCGAGCTCTCCCGCCACCTCTTCCAGGCCCCCACCCGCTTCTACAAGACGGGCGTGGTCTTTCTGGCGTGGCTGGCCGGCCACCAGAGCCACTTCACCATGGTCGGCGGCCTGCAGTCGGCGCGCTCCCTGCCGCACCTCTCCCGCGCCTACGAACTCGCCGACGGCCTGGGCCTGTTCCCCGACCCCAAGCTCGCCGAGGAACGCATGAGGACCCTGCTGCACCTGTACGGAGTGACCCCGTGACCGACCTCGCGCGCTTCAGCATCAACCAGATGACCGTCAAGCAGCTGTCGCTGCCGGAACTCGTCGACGCCTGCCGCGACCTGGGCGTGCCGGGCGTCGGCCTGTGGCGCGAGCCCGTCCAGGCGTACGGGCTCGACGCGGCCGCGAAACTGGTCCGGGACGCGGGCCTGGCGGTGACGACGCTCTGCCGCGGCGGCTTCCTCACCGCCACCGACCCCGCCGAGCGCGCCGCCGCCCTGGCCGACAACCGCCGCGCCGTCGACGAGGCCGCCACCCTCGGCACCGACACCCTCGTCCTGGTCTCCGGCGGACTCCCGGCCGGCTCCCGGGACCTGCGCGGCGCCCGCGAACGCATCGCGGACGCCCTCGCCGAACTCGGCCCCTACGCCGAGGAGAACGGGGTGAGACTGGCCATCGAGCCGCTCCACCCCATGTTCGCCTCCGACCGCTGCGTGGTCTCGACGCTCGCCCAGGCCCTGGACATCGCGGAACGCTTCCCCGCCCACCAGGTCGGCGTCACCGTCGACACGTACCACATCTGGTGGGACGACACCGCCCCCGCGCAGATCGCCCGCGCGGGCGCCCAAGGCCGCATCCACACCTTCCAGCTCGCCGACTGGACCACCCCGCTGCCCGAGGGCGTCCTCAACGGCCGCGGCCAGATCGGCGACGGCGCGATCGACATGCGCGAGTGGCAGGGCCACGTCGAGGCGGCCGGCTACACCGGCCCCATCGAGGTGGAACTGTTCAACGACGAACTGTGGGCCCGCGACGGCCGTGAGCTGCTCGCCGAGACCGCGGCACGCTTCGTGGAGCACACCCGACAGGGAGCGTGAGCGGGCCCCGGAAAAAATTCGCGGAGCCCGTGCAACCCTCCCCCCACCTCGCGGGTCGTACTTGGTGTCAGGACCTCTGGGGGGGGGACCCGGGGGGGACTTGAGGGGTTCTGGCAGGGGGAGGGAGCCGAGGGGGCCCGGTCGACGGACCGGGCCCCCTCGAAGTTTCCCCGCGTCAGAAGAACACGCCGCAGCGCAGCAGCACGTTCGCGTACGGCCGCGCCTCACCGGTGCGGACCACGAGCCGCGCCCCGGCGCTCAGCTCCTTCAGCCGCTCGTGCGGGACCAGCGCGAGCGTGGGGAAGTGACCGTCCAGCAGTTCCGCCGCCGCCGGATTGGCGTCCCGTACCTCGGTCGCCGCCGTAGCGCCCTCCACCACCAGCTCGGCCAGCAGCCCGTCCAGGACCTCGGCGAATGACGGCACCCCGGCCCGGAAGGCCAGGTCCACCACGCGGGGACCGTCGGGTATCGGCATCCCGGCGTCGCACACCAGCACCCCGTCCCCGTGACCGAGTGCGGCCAGCGCGCCGGAGAGGTGGCGGTTGAGTATTCCGTGCTTCTTCACAGCGCGGCGACCTCCGCCGCCGTCGGGTAGGACACCTGGGCGCCCTCCCGGGTGACCGCCACCGCGCCCACCCGGGCGGCGTACGCCGCGGCCTCGGCGAGCGGCTCGCCCGCGCCCAGCCGCCAGGCCAGCGCGGCGGTGAACGCGTCACCGGCACCGGTGGTGTCCACGGCGCGCACCTTGACGGAGGGCACCCGTGCGACCCCCTCCGGGGAGGCCACCAGCGCGCCCTCGCCGCCCAGGGTCACGACCACCGAACGCGGGCCCTTCTCGAGCAGCAGCCGCGCCCAGTCCTCGGGCCGGTCGCCCGCCCCGGCGGTGTCGCCGAGGATCACCTTCGCCTCGTGCTCGTTGACGATCAGCGGGTCGCAGGCCGCCAGGACCTCCGCCGGAAGCGGCTGCGGCGGGGACGGGTTCAGCACCAGGCGGGTGCCCGGCGCCAGGTTCCGGGCCACCTCCAGGACCGTCTCCAGCGGGATCTCCAACTGCGTGGAGACCACCCGGGAGGCGCGGAACAGGTCCCCGGCCGCCCTGACGTCGGCCGGCGTCAGCCGGCCGTTGGCGCCCGGCGAGACGACGATGCTGTTGTCGCCGGACGGGTCCACCGTGATCAGCGCGACCCCGGTCGGGGCCCCGCCCACCAGCACGCCCGCCGTGTCCACCCCGGCCGCCCGCTGGGACTCCAGCAGCAGCCGGCCGTGCCCGTCGTCGCCGACCCGGGCCAGCAGGGCCGTACGGGCGCCCAGCCGGGCGGCCGCGACGGCCTGGTTCGCGCCCTTGCCGCCCGGGTGGACGGCCAGGTCGGAACCGAGGACCGTCTCCCCGGCGCCCGGCCGGCGCTCGACACCGATCACCAGGTCGGCGTTGGCCGAGCCGACGACCAGGAGGTCGTAGTCGTACATGAATCGCTCCCGAATCCCGGCGTCAGCCCTCGAAGCCGGCCACGTTGTCCTTGGTGACCACCTTCACCGGCACCTTCACCATGTTCTCCGTCTTCTTGTCCTCGGCGGCCCGCAGCGCGTTGCGCACCGCGATCCTGCCGAGCTCCGACGGCTGCTGCGCGACGGACGCGTACAGCGTGCCCGCCTCGACCGCCTTGAGCCCGTCAGGCGTGCCGTCGAAGCCGACGACCTGGACGGACTTCCCGGCCTTCGAGCCGAGCGCCTTGATCGCGCCGAGCGCCATCTCGTCGTTCTCGGCGAAGACGCCGTCGACGTCCGGGTGCGCCTGCAGCAGGTTCGTCATCACGTCCAGGCCCTTGGTGCGGTCGAAGTCCGCGGGCTGCTTGGCGACGACCTTGATGCCCGGGTAGTCCTTCAGGCCCTCGGCGAAGCCCGCGCCGCGCTCGCGGCTGGCGGAGGTGCCGGCCTGGCCCTGGAGGATGACGATGGTGCCCTTGCCGCCGAGCTTCTCGGCGAGCGCCTTGGCGCCCAGCGCGCCGCCCTCGACGTTGTCGGAGGCGACGAGCGCCGCCGTGTCCGCCTTGTTCACACCGCGGTCCACGGCGACGACGGGGATGCCCGCCTTGTTCGCGCCGCGCACCGCGGGACCGGCCGCGTCGGAGTCCACCGGGTTGACGACGACCGCGGAGAGCGAGCCGCTGGTGAAGTTCTGCAGCTGGTTGGCCTGCTGGGAGGCGTCGTTCTGCGCGTCGGTGACCGTGAGGTCGACGCCCAGCTTCTTCGCCTCGTCCTCGGCGCCGGCCCGGATCTGCACGAAGAACGGGTTGTTGAGCGTCGACAGCGACAGACCGATCTTCTGCGTCTTGGCCGCCGAGGACCCGTTGTGCAGCAGCGAGGTGGCGCCGACGACCGCGACGGCGACGACGGCGGCGATCACGTACGTGAGTGCCTGCTTGCGCCGGTTCCCGCCTCCGGACGTCCCGGCCGCCGGGGTGGTCGCGCCCGCCTTGCGGCGCAGCGTGTCGAACAGCACCGCCAGCGCGATGACCACGCCGATGACGACCTGCTGCCAGAACGCGGACACCGACAGGAGGTTGAGCCCGTTGCGCAGCACCGCGAGGATCAGCGCGCCGATCAGCGTGCCCGACGCCTTGCCGGTGCCGCCCGCCAGGGAGGCGCCGCCGATGACGACGGCGGCGATCGCGTCCAGTTCGTAGCCCTGCGCGGCCTGCGGCTGCGCGGAGGACAGCCGGGAGGCGAGCACGATGCCCGCGGCGGCGGCGAAGAGGCCGGAGAAGGCGTAGATGGCGAGCTTCTGCCGCTTCACGCGCAGACCGGAGAGGCGCGCGGCCTCCTCGTTGCCGCCGATGGCATACATGGAACGCCCGATGTAGGTCCGGCCGAGGACGAAGGCCGTGATCAGCCCCATCACGATCATCACGAGCACCGGCACCGGCAGCCAGCCGCCCAGCGTGTCACCGAGGTGCGAGACCGAGTCGGGGAAGGCGATGGGCGAGCCCTGCGAGATGACGAGCGACAGACCGCGCCCCACCGACAGCATGGCCAGCGTCGCGATGAACGGCGGCAGCTTCCCGTACGAGATGAGGAAGCCGTTCACCAGGCCGCAGGCGATGCCGGTCGCGACGGCCAGCAGCACCGCCAGGACGACCGGGATACCGGCCTCGGTCGCGCTCCACGCCAGCACGGTCGCGGACAGCGCGGCGACCGAGCCGACCGACAGGTCGATGCCCGCCGAGACGATCACGAAGGTGACGCCGAAGGCGAGGATCGCGGTCACGGCGGCCTGGACGCCGACGTTGAGGAGGTTGTCGGCGGTCAGGAAGTCCCCGGACAGCGCCGACATGGCGATCACGAGGACGATCAGCGCGGTCAGCGCGCCGTTGTCGAGGAGCAGGCGGCGCAGGCCGCCCGTGGCGCCGCCCTGCGCGCCCGGCTTGCTCTTGAGCGTGTCAGTGGCCACCGGAGGCCTCCGTTCCGTTCGTGTGGGGAGTGCTGACGGCGAGGGCCATCACGGCGTCCTGGGTGGCCTGCGCGGCGGTGAGTTCGCCCGCGACACGGCCCTGCGCCATGACCACCACCCGGTCGCTCATGCCCAGCACCTCCGGCAGATCGCTGGAGATCATGAGCACCGCGGCGCCGGCGGCCGTCAGTTCGTTGATGAGCTGGTAGATCTCGACCTTGGCGCCGACGTCGATGCCGCGCGTCGGCTCGTCGAGGATGAGCACCTTGGTGTCGGCCAGCAGCCACTTGCCGATGACGACCTTCTGCTGGTTGCCGCCGGAGAGCGTGCGCACGTGCTGGCCGAGCCCGGCCATCCGCACGCCGAGCTGCCCGGCGATCCGCCCGGCCGACTCGTGCTGCCCCTTGAGGTCGACGAGCCCCGCGCGGGAGGAGGACCGCAGGGTGACCAGGCCGAGGTTCTCCTCGACGGAGGCGTCCAGGACGAGCCCCTGCCCCTTGCGGTCCTCGGGCACCAGCCCGATCCCGGCCGCCATGGCGGCGTTCACGTCGTGGCGGCGCAGCGGCGCCCCCGCGACGTGCACGGCCCCGGCGTCGTACGGGTCGGCCCCGAACACCGCCCGGACCACCTCGGTCCGCCCGGCCCCGACGAGCCCCGCGATGCCGACGACCTCACCGGCCCGCACCTCGAAGCTCACGTCGTGGAAGACCCCGTCCCGGGTCAGCCCCTCCACCGTGAGCAGCGCGGCCCCGGCGTCGGCACGCTCGCGCGGGTACTGCTGCTCGATGGACCGCCCGACCATGAGCCGTACGAGCTCGTCCTCGGGCGTGGACGCGGGCACCTGGCCGACGCTCCTGCCGTCCCGGATGACGGTGACCCGGTCGCCCAGGGCGGCGATCTCCTCCAGGTGGTGCGTGATGAAGACGATCCCGACGCCGTCCTCGCGCAGCCGCCGCACGATCGCGAACAGCTTCTCGACCTCCTCGGAGGTCAGCACGGCGGTCGGCTCGTCCATGATGAGCACCCGCGCGTCCAGGCTGAGCGCCTTGGCGATCTCGACCATCTGGAGCCGCGCGATACCGAGTTCGCGCACCAGTGCCCGGGGGGAGACGTCGACCCCGACGCGCTTCAGCAGCACCTCGGCGTCGGCGTCCATCCTCTTCCGGTCGATCATCCCGAACCGGCGCGGCTGCCGGCCCAGGAAGATGTTCTCGGCCACCGACAGATCGGGTACGAGGTTGAACTCCTGGTAGATGGTGGCGATCCCGAGCCGCTCGGAGTCCTGCGCACCGTGGATGCGCACCTCCTCGCCGCCGACCACGATGCGGCCGGTGTCGGGCGTGTAGGCGCCGGAGAGCATCTTGATCAGCGTGCTCTTGCCCGCGCCGTTCTCACCGAGGAGCACATGCACCTCGCCCCGGCGCAGGTCGAAGTCGACGCTGTCGAGCGCGACCACGCCGGGGAAGGTCTTGCGGATGCCCTCGATGCGCAGCAACTCGTCCGGGCTGCTCACGGCGTACTCCTTCGTACGGGGGACGGGGACGGTGCCGGCTCGCCGCACGAGCGGCGTACGACGAGCCGGGCGGGAAGGGTGACGGACTCTCCGGGCCCGCCCTCGATCCGCTCGACGAGCGCGCGTACGGCGGCCCGGCCGAGCGCGCCCGTGGGCTGGGCGATCGCGGTGACCGGCGGATCGGTGTGCACGAACCAGCGCACGTCGTCGAAGGCGGCCAGCGCGATGTCGTCGGGCACCCGCAGTCCGCGGGCGCGGATGGCGTCCAGGGCGCCGAGCGCCATCAGGTTGTCGGCCGCGAACACGACCTCGGGCGGCTCGGCCAGGTCGAGGAACCCCTCGGTGACCCGGCGTCCGCTGTCGGCCTGGAAGTCGCCCTGGCCGGTGTAGGCGTCGGGGAGGTCGAGCCCGTACGCGCCGAGCGCCTCCCGGAAGGCGTCCACGCGCTCGCGGCCGGTGGTGGTCGCGGCGGGCCCGGCGATGATCGCGAGCCGCCGGTGACCGAGGGCGTACAGGTGCGCGACGAGGTCCCGTACGGCGGCCCGCCCGTCCGACCTGACGACCGGCACGTCCACGCCCGGGATCCACCGGTCGACGAACACCATCGGCGTCCCGGCACGTGCGGCGCCCAGCATGCCGGGCGACCCGCCGTCGGTGGGGGAGACGAGCAGGCCGTCGATACGGCGGTCCAGCAGGGTGGTGACGTGGTGGTCCTGGAGGTCGGGCCGCTCGTCGGCGTTGCCGATGATCACGCTGTACCCGAGCGCGCGGGCCTCCTCCTCCACGGAGCGGGCCAGCTCGGTGAAGTACGGGTTCATCACGTCGCTGATGACCAGGCCGAGGGTGCGGGTCTGGTCGGTGCGCAGGGAGCGGGCGACGGCGTTCGGCCGGTAGCCCAGCCGCTCGACGGCGGCCGTCACCCGTCTGCGGGCGTCCTCGCTGACCGACGGGTGGTCGTTCAGCACCCGCGACACCGTGGCGACGGACAGCCCCGCCTCGGCAGCGACGTCCTTGATGCTCGCCATCGCCGTTTCCACCTCCTCGTGGAATCGATTACACGGAGGATTGGAAACGATTACACGGGCGGATGGCAAGAGGCTGACGGGTGGCCGAAACCGAATCGTGACCACCGGGCGGCCCGGCTCCCGCCGGCCACCCGGTGGTCTGCGCCGCCCGGAGCCCGCCGGTCACGCGCCCTTGCTCGCGCGCCCCAGGCGGAGGGCGGAGACGAGGAAGAAGGCGCCGCCGAGGAAGGCGTAGCCGGCCAGACCGCTCAGGGAGGCGCCCTCCTTGCCCGCCTGCGCGAAGAAGGAGGCGCCGGCGAGGGTGGAGATGCCGCCGCTGGCGATCATCGCCCACTGTCCCCCCAGCCGGCGGCGGGCGACGCCGACGAGCAGCTGCACGAGACCCGCGGTGACGGCCCAGACGCCCCAGACGCGCAGCACCGCCGGGATCCCGGACGTGGCGGCGACCGCGAGCCCGACGCCGGTGAGGGCGCTGAGCGCGATGTTCAGGTACAGATGGCGCACCGGGCCGCCGTGCGCCCTGGCGGACCGGACGTCGACGACGGCGCAGGCCACGTCGAACAGCGGATAGACCACCAGCAGCACCGCGCTCGGCGCGGTGAGCTCGTCGGCGGTCGCGAACAGCAGGGCGGCCCAGACCGCGGCGAACGCGAAGCGCAGGAAGTACAGCCTGCGCAGGGCCGCGGGGGCATCGGTGGCGGGGGTGGTGGCGACGAGGGTGTCCATGGGGTGCCTTCCCGGCGAGGGTGAGGGAGAACGTTCGGTCTACCTGTGCATCAAAGAGGGCGGTCGTGGCCGTTGTCAAGACCGAACGTTCTCCCTCACGCTTTGGTAGCCTCGGCCCCATGAGTCGGGGCACAGCGGGCGGCAGCACATCCGAGGCGCGGGCGAGGCTGCTCGGCACGGCGACACGGATCTTCTACGCCGAGGGGATCCACTCCGTCGGCGTCGACCGGATCATCGCTGAGGCGCAGGTGACCCGGGCGACGCTCTACCGGCACTTCACGGGCAAGGAGGCCCTCGTCCTCGCCTACCTCGACGTGGCCGACCAGGGCATCCGGGGGCAGGTCGCTGCCGCGCGGGAGGGTGCCGGGACGGCCGCCGACGAGGTCAGGGTCGTCGCCCGGTCCATCGCCGAGGGCATCCGGTCCCCGGGGTTCCGCGGATGCGCCTTCCTCAACGCGGTGGCCGAGTACCCGGACCCGGCCCACCCCGTCCACCAGGCCGTGCTGGCGCACCGTCAGTGGTTCCTGGAAACCGTCACGGACCTGCTGGCGCGGGCCGGCCGCGAGCCCGGGGACGAGGCGGGCCGGCACCTCGTCATGCTGCGGGACGGTGCGATGGCGGCCGGCTGCCTCTTCGACCCCGACCTGGTCACCGAGACCTTCCTGGCGGGCGTCGAGGGGATCCTCCGGCGGGCCTAGGCGGCGCCCAGCTCGCACCAGACGTACTTGCCCCGGCTGCCCTCCCTGGCCAGCGGCTGCCAGCCCCACACGTCGGCGCACGCCCGCACCAGGGCGAGGCCCCGCCCGTCCTCCCGCTCCGCCGCCTGCCCGAAGGGCCGCGGCGGCTCCGGAGGCCCGGGGTCCGCGTCCCACGCCCCGATCCGCAACGTCCCCGGCGGCGACCAGCGCACGCGCAGGGCGGCGGGGCCCTTGGTGTGCCGCACGGCGTTGGACACCAGCTCCGTGGCGAGCAGTTCGGCCACGTCGACGAGGCGGATCAGTCCGTGCATGGTCAGGATCAGGCGCAGGGTGCGGCGGCTGACGGTGACGGCGCGGAGGTCGTTGGGGATGTGCAGGGAGTACTCCCACGGTTCGTTTTCGGGCATGCGGAACTCCGTTTCAGGTGGGGGTGGTTGGAGGCAAGCCTCGGTGTCGTCGCCGCAGCCGCCATGGCAGGACGGAGCGGTGCGCTTCCGATCGCGCACGGTGTGCGCGGCATCACTGACGGTAGGGCTAACATGTCATACGGGGCAAGCTGATCCCCTAATCTGACCCCGAACGGGTCGCGCGGATCGGCCCGTTGAACGGAGGGAGCCCTGCATGGTCTTGAGGCGCGAATGCACCGCACGTCAGTTGCGACTGGCGGTCGAATTGCGCAGGCTGCGAGACGCGGCAGGACTCTCTGCCATCGAGGCGGCGGCACTGCTTGGAGTGAACCGCGTTCAGATCAGCCACATCGAGTCCGGACTTGCAGGTGTGAGTGAGGAACGCCTACGCCGTCTCGCTGCGCACTACTCGTGCACGGACGAGGCGTTCATCGACGCCCTCGTCGTCATGGCGACGGACCGGACTCGTGGGTGGTGGGAGGAGTACCGGGGTCTACTGCCTACAGCGTTCCTGGATCTCGCCGAGTTGGAGTACCACGCCACATACCGGCGCGACGTCGAGTTCCTGTTCATCCCTGGCCTGCTTCAAACGGAGGACTACGCCCGCGCCGCCTTCTCCTCTCGGGTGCCCGAGCTTCCTCCAGCGGAGTTGGACTTGCGAGTGCGCCACCGGATGCAGCGAAAGGTGATCCTCGAATCCCTGGCCCCGTACCAGGCCGTGATCCACGAAGCAGCGCTGCGCATCAGGGTCGGGGACCGAGCCACCGCGCGGGCGCAGCTCACTCGCGTCCTGGAACTCTCCGAGGCCGATCACATCAGCGTGAGTGTCATCCCGTTCGACCTGGACGGCTTCGGTGGTGCCTGGAGCCCCATGATGCTGGCGGGCGCGACGGTGCCCAAGCTGGACACAGCCGTTCGCGACGCACCCCACGGCACCGGGTTCATCGACTCCGAGGCACAACTCGGCGTCTTTCGAACGGTGTTCCGTAGAGTGGTGGACGTGTCCCTCGACCCCGGCAAGTCGCGGGACCTCATCCACAGACTGGCCAAGGAACTGTGAGGCTCCGTGTCTACCCCTGACAACTGGCGCAGGTCATCCCATTCCGGCGGCGGCGACGGCAACAACTGTGTGGAGATCGCCCACTCACCCACCTACATAGCCGTCCGCGACTCCAAGGCCCCCACCCGGGCCACCCTGACCTTCCGCGCGGAAGCCTTCGCCCCCTTCCTGGAAGCCGTGAAGCAGCCGTGAGGCACCCCACCGCACCTGACAACTGGCGAAAGTCCTCCTACTCCGGCCCCGGTGACGGCAACGAGTGCGTAGAAATCGCGAACTCACCCACCCACACAGCCGTCCGCGACAGCAAGGCCCCGACCCGCGCCACCCTCGCCTTCCCGGCCGCCGCCTTCGCCCTCTTCGTCGGGGCGTTGAAGAAGGCCCCGAGCATGGACGGCGTCCTCTGAACGGGCCGGTGCCGTACGCCTTCGCCAACGGTGATCGCTGCCAGGGTCAGGCCGCTGCCCTGCGCCTGCGGCAGGCGATCGCCCGGACAGAGGACGTGACGCGAGAGCGGACCCCCGTCGGGCGTCACCCGGAGGAGGCCGACGATGTGCTGGGCACCTTCGCCACGGACGGCGCCCTCGGCTTCGACCCCTTCCCCTTCCTCCGAGCGCTCCACGCCGTCGGCTCGCGTGCGATGGTCATCGGCCAGGTCGCCGGCATCATGCACGGCTCCACCGAACTGACCGGGGACCTCGACCTGCTGTGGGACGGCACCTCCGACGAGGCGGACGCCTTGCGTGACGCCCTTGCCCGGTGCGGCTGCACCGAATTGCCCGATCTCACCCGCGAACAGGTGGGGTACCGGGTCACCGGTGCCGGTGGAGACCTGTGCACCCCCGCTCTCCCTTGGGGCGACATGGACGTCACGACGTGCCTCACCCGGGCGGAGACCACTCGTGACCCGGAGGGCTTCGCCATCCGCTACGCCGCACTCGACGATCTGATCCGTATGCGGCGAGCTCTCGGCCGGCCGAAGGACCACCGCCGAGCGGACGAACTCGTACAGCTACGAACCTGACCGGGCGCCGGCCCGACCGTCAGCCGTCCTTGCCGTACCGGCGGAACTCCGAAGTCTCCACCGTCCACGGGCCGAACGGCACCGAGTCGCCGAAGATGTACGGCTCCTTGCTGCTGTAGCGGCCCTTGCACGGCTCGGAGTGCACCTGGATCGTGCCGGTGCGCGGGTCGACGATCATGTAGTGCGGGATGCCCATGGCCGGATAGTCAGCCAGCTTCTCGTCGTAGTCGTTGCTCGGGTTGGACGGCGAGACGATCTCGACGGCGGCCAGCACTTGCGTCGCGTCGACGGCCAGGCCCTCTTCGTCAAGGGTGGCTTCGGGGATCACGACCGCGTCGGGGCGCCGCATGCGTCCGAGGGCCGGATGCTCGATCTCGGGGCCGTTCGCGCAGATGTACCCGGGGTGGGTGTTGAGGAGTTGCGCGTCCAACTGCTTGCAGATGCGGCGGACTGCTCCCTCGTGCCGCTTCGACGGGCACATCATCGCCAGTATCGGACCCGACGGCCCGATCTCGACACTCCAGGACCCTTCGAGCTGCTCTGCGTAAGCCCCAAGGTCTTGGGCGAGGGCGCGCATCCTTGCGTAGTCCATGCCCCAAGAGTACCGAGCAGACCCGGTCCGGGGCGTCCCCTGTCACACCCCACCGGTAACGTCGGATCATGGCCACCCAGTCCGCGGGCGACACCCCCGGCGAGCGCCGGCTCGCCATCCTCGAAGGCGTCCTGGAACGCATCACGTACTCCAACGAGGAGAACGGCTACACCGTCGCCAGGGTCGACACCGGCAGAGGCGCCGGTGACCTCCTCACCGTCGTCGGCGCGCTGCTCGGTGCGCAGGTGGGGGAGTCGCTGCGGATGGAGGGGCGCTGGGGGTCGCACCCGCAGTACGGCAAGCAGTTCCACGTGGAGAACTACACGACCGTGCTGCCGGCCACGGTGCAGGGCATCCGCCGTTACCTGGGCTCGGGCCTGGTCAAGGGGATCGGCCCGGTCTTCGCCGACCGCATCACCCAGCACTTCGGCGTCGACACGCTCACCATCATCGAGGAGGAGCCCAAGCGGCTCATCGAGGTTCCCGGGCTCGGGCCCAAGCGGACCAGGAAGATCGCCGACGCCTGGGAGGAGCAGAAGGCGATCAAGGAGGTCATGCTCTTCCTCCAGACCGTCGAGGTCTCCACCTCCATCGCCGTGCGCATCTACAAGAAGTACGGCGACGCCTCGATCTCCGTGGTCAAGAACCAGCCGTACCGGCTCGCCGCCGACGTCTGGGGCATCGGCTTCCTCACCGCCGACAGGATCGCCCAGTCCGTCGGCATCCCGCACGACAGCCCGGACCGGGTCAAGGCGGGACTGCAGTACGCGCTGTCGCAGGCCACCGACCAGGGGCACTGCTATCTCCCCGAGGAGAAGCTGATCGCCGACGCCGTGAAGCTCCTCCAGGTGGACACCGGCCTCGTCATCGAGTGCCTCGCCGAGCTGGCCGCCGAGCCGGAGGACGGCGAGGACCCCGGTGTCGTGCGCGAGAGGGTGCCGGACCCGGAGGGCGGTGACCCCGTCACCGCCGTCTACCTGGTCCCCTTCCACCGCGCCGAACTCGCCCTCTCCGCCCAGCTGCTGCGGCTCCTGCGCACCGACGAGGACCGGATGCCGGCCTTCCGGGACGTCGCCTGGGACAAGGCCCTCGGCTGGCTGAGGGGCCGTACCGGCACCGACCTCGCCCCCGAGCAGGAGGCCGCCGTCAGGCTGGCGCTGACCGAGAAGGTCGCCGTCCTCACCGGCGGACCCGGCTGCGGCAAGTCCTTCACCGTCCGGTCGATCGTGGAGCTGGCCCGCGCCAAGAAGGCCAAGGTCGTCCTGGCCGCCCCGACCGGCCGCGCCGCCAAGCGGCTCGCCGAGCTGACCGGCGCGGAGGCCTCCACCGTCCACCGGCTGCTGGAGCTCAGGCCCGGCGGCGACGCGGCCTACGACCGGGACCGTCCGCTCGACGCCGACCTGGTCGTGGTCGACGAGGCGTCCATGCTGGACCTGCTCCTCGCGAACAAGCTGGTCAAGGCCGTCCCGCCGGGCGCCCACCTGCTCTTCGTCGGGGACGTCGACCAGCTGCCCAGCGTCGGCGCGGGGGAGGTGCTGCGGGACCTGCTCGCGGACGGCGGTCCCGTCCCCGCCGTCCGGCTCACCCGGGTCTTCCGCCAGGCCCAGCAGTCCGGCGTGGTGACCAACGCGCACCGGATCAACGCCGGGCAGCACCCCGTCACGGACGGCATGAAGGACTTCTTCCTCTTCGTCGAGGACGACACCGAGGAGACCGGCCGGCTCACCGTCGACGTCGCGGCCCGCCGCATCCCGGCGAAGTTCGGCCTCGACCCCCGCCGGGACGTGCAGGTCCTCGCCCCCATGCACCGCGGCCCGGCCGGCGCGGGCACGCTCAACGGGCTGCTCCAGCAGGCCGTCACCCCCGGCCGCCCCGACCTCGCCGAGAAGCGGTTCGGCGGCCGGGTCTTCCGCGTCGGCGACAAGGTGACCCAGATTCGCAACAATTACGAGAAGGGGGAGAACGGGGTCTTCAACGGCACCGTGGGCGTGGTCACCTCGCTCGACCCGGTCGACCAGCGCCTGACGGTGCTGACCGACGAGGACGAGGAGGTGCCGTACGACTTCGACGAGCTGGACGAACTGGCGCACGCCTACGCCGTGACCATCCACCGCTCCCAGGGCAGCGAGTACCCGGCGGTCGTCATCCCGGTCACCACCGGCGCCTGGATGATGCTCCAGCGCAACCTGCTCTACACGGCGGTCACCCGGGCCAAGCAGCTGGTCGTCCTCGTCGGGTCCCGCAAGGCGATCGGACAGGCGGTGCGCACGGTCTCCGCGGGCCGCCGGTGCACGGCACTGGACTTCCGGCTCGCCGGAGCCCGCCTCTCGAACGGGTGAATCACCGCTGTGAGCGGTCCGTCATCAAAAAATGATCGATCAAATGAGTCACGAAGGTCACAGAGGCCTTCCGGAAGAGGAACACAGCGGGCAGGATGGGCAAGTTGGCGGCACTCAGTGCCGCCGATAGGCCCGATGGTCGACCCCGAGTGCACTCTCCTGAGCCGAGTGGGGGATGGTAGAGACAGTCAGGGCACCTCGAAGATGAGGCACAACGTCGGTGAGGGAAGACGTGAGCGACAACTCTGTAGTACTGCGGTACAACGGCAGCGAGTACACCTACCCGGTGATCGACAGCACCGTCGGTGACAAGGGCTTCGACATCGGAAAGCTCCGCGCCCAGACCGGTCTGGTGACGCTGGACAGCGGCTACGGCAACACCGCGGCCTATAAATCCGGTGTCACCTATCTCGACGGCGAGGCCGGCATCCTCCGGTACCGCGGCTACCCGATCGAGCAGCTGGCGGAGCGCTCCACCTTCCTGGAGGTCGCCTACCTGCTGATCAACGGCGAGCTGCCGACGGTCGACGAGCTGGCCACGTTCAAGGGCGAGATCACGCAGCACACCCTGCTGCACGAGGACGTCAAGAACTTCTACAAGGGCTTCCCGCGCGACGCCCACCCGATGGCGATGCTGTCGTCGGTCGTCTCCGCGCTGTCCACGTTCTACCAGGACAGTCACAACCCGTTCGACGAGCAGCAGCGCAACCTCTCCACCATCCGCCTGCTCGCCAAGCTTCCGACGATCGCGGCCTACGCGTACAAGAAGTCGGTCGGCCACCCGTTCGTCTACCCGCGCAACGACCTCGGCTACGTCGAGAACTTCCTGCGCATGACGTTCTCGGTCCCCGCCCAGGACTACGACCTCGACCCGGTCGTCGTGGCCGCCCTGGACAAGCTGCTCATCCTGCACGCGGACCACGAGCAGAACTGCTCGACCTCCACCGTGCGCCTGGTCGGCTCCTCGCAGGCCAACATGTTCGCCTCGATCTCCGCGGGCATCTCCGCCCTGTGGGGCCCGCTGCACGGCGGCGCCAACCAGTCGGTGCTGGAGATGCTCGAGGGCATCCGCGCCGACGGCGGCGATGTCGACTCCTTCATCCGCAAGGTGAAGAACAAGGAGGACGGCGTCCGCCTGATGGGCTTCGGCCACCGGGTCTACAAGAACTTCGACCCGCGCGCCAAGATCATCAAGGCCGCCGCGCACGATGTGCTGTCCGCCCTCGGCAAGTCCGACGAGCTGCTGGACATCGCGCTGAAGCTGGAGGAGCACGCGCTCTCCGACGACTACTTCGTCTCGCGCAGCCTCTACCCGAACGTCGACTTCTACACCGGCCTGATCTACCGGGCCATGGGCTTCCCGACCGAGATGTTCACGGTCCTGTTCGCCCTCGGCCGGCTTCCGGGCTGGATCGCCCAGTGGCACGAGATGATCAAGGAGCCCGGCTCCCGCATCGGCCGCCCGCGCCAGATCTACACGGGCGTCGTCGAGCGCGACTTCGTCCCGGTCGAGGAGCGCTGACCCCCGCTCCGAGCCGCATCACCGGGCCCCGTACACGCTGGTCGTGTGCGGGGTCTGTCCGTCACCCGCGCAGACGCGCAGACGTGGAAAAGGCGCCCCGGTCGCCGGTCCCCCCACGGGCCGACGTACCAGGGCGCCTTCCCATGTCCCGGTGCGGATTCCCCCCACGGGATCCGGCCGGGCGTCTGTGAGGACAGCGCCTGAATCGCTGTGTGAGCGCGGACGGGCCTGAATCCGCCGCACTCGTCGGGTGTGCGGTCTGCCGGGACAGCGCACGTCGGGAGGGCCGCTCAAAGCTCCCCGCTGGGCACCTGCCCCGGCAACGCAATCTCTGGGAAAGTCCCCCAAGACATCCCCAGATGCCAGGAAACGCCCCCCAAG